>JACRAQ010000007.1 GCA_016213335.1 Nitrosomonadales bacterium | reverse complement strand
TTCTGCATCTCTTCCGCATCGCCCGATTCGGCCCTGGTCACGCCGGGCGGCAAGGCTTGCAGGCTGGGCAGCTTGTTCACCTTGTCCACCACTTCGCCCAGTTCGTGTCCGTTCAACTCCACGTTGATGATGATGTCGCGGCTGCGATCCATGCGGCTGATCAGCGACGAGCCGCTGTTGATGCTGATGATGTCCGCCACGTTGCCCAGCATGACGCTGCCGCCGTCTTTCGCGGGCACCGGCAAACGTTCCAGTATATCCAGCTGCTGCCGCGCCTCGGCTGGCATCAGCACGCGGATCGGCACCTGGCGTTGCGGCAGGTTGAGCTTGGCCAGCGCGGCGCTGTAGTCGCCCGCCGTAGCCACGCGCACCGTCTCGCCGATTGCGGCGGAGGTAACACCATGTGCCGCCATGCGCGCAAAGTCGGGACGGATGATGACTTCCGGGCGCACCAGGCTGGCGGTGGAAATGACGTTGCCCAGCCCCTTGATGCCGCGCAGGTCGCGTTCCACGTCACGCGAGGCTTGCGCCAGTGTGGCCGCATCGTCGCCTTTCAGTACCAGCACCAGTTTTTCACCGGTATCGCCGGATCCGACCGTCACGCGTACGCCGGGCAGGGCTCCAAGCTTTTCGCGCAGTTCGGCTTCGATGGCCTGCTGTTTGCGGTCGCGCTCGCTGCGGTGGGTCAGCGACAAGGTCAGGTTAGCCATATGGATGTCTGCCCTGCCACCCCCGGAAAACAAGTCACCCCCTGCTCCCATGCCCACTGCGGTGAACACATGTTTCACGTCCGGCATCTGCGTCACGATTTTTTGCGCCGCTTCCGCAGCAGCGCGGGTCTGTTGCAGGGTGCTGGACGGCGGCAACTCTATGGTGGCCTGTGTTTGCCCGCGATCTGCTGCGGGCACAAAGCCTTTGGGCAGCAAGGGGATCAGCATCAGTGAGCCGATGAAAAATGCGAGCGCGCCCAGCACCGTACTGATGCGGTGTTGCAGACACCAGCGCACCCAGCCCAGATAGCGCGTCATCATGCGGCTGTCGTGTTCTTGCATCGGTGCAGGCTTGAGAAAATACGCCGCCATCATCGGCGTCAGCAGGCGCGCCACCACCAGCGAGGCCAGCACCGCCAGCGCTGCCGTCCAGCCGAACTGCTTGAAGAACTTGCCGGGGATGCCGTCCATAAAGGCAGTGGGCAGGAATACCGAAACCAGCGTGAACGTGGTTGCCACCACCGCCAGCCCGATTTCTTCGGTCGCTTCGATCGCGGCCAGATACGGCGGCTTACCCTGATGCAGATGGCGCACGATGTTCTCGATTTCGACGATGGCATCGTCCACCAGTATTCCCACCACCAGTGCCAAGGCCAGCAGCGTCACGGTGTTCAGGGTAAAGCCGAAGTAATGCATGCCGATGAACGTGGGGATCACCGATAAGGGTAATGCCACCGTGGACACCAGCGTGGCGCGTATGTCGCGCAGAAACCACCATACTACCAGCACCGCCAGCAGCGCGCCCTCATACAGCAGGTTCATCGAGCCGGTGAAATTCTCCTGCACCGGCTCGACCATGTTGAATGCTTCGATGATCTGCGCGTTGGCGTGCTGCGCATTGAGCCTGGCGACGGCTGCGCGCACGCCTCTGGCGACCCCGATCTCGCTGCTGCCCTTGGTGCGTGTAATGTCGAAGGCGATCACCGGTTTGCCGTCCAGCAGTGCGATGGAACTCGGCTCCGCCTGTCCGTCCGTTACGCGAGCCAGTTGCCCCAGGCGGAAATGCCGCCCGTCCGGCAAGGAAATATCCATCGCCGCCAGTTCGTCCACCGTGCCGACGATGGCTAGCGTACGCAACGCCTGTTCCGCGCCGCCAAGATCGGTGCGCCCGCCGGAGGATTCCTGTTGCACCTGTTTGATCTGGCGCGAGATGTCTGCCGCCGAGACATGCAAAGCGATGAGTTTTTCAGGGTCCATCTCGACACGAACTTCGCGATCCACACCACCGATGCGCGACACCCTGCCGACGCCGGGTACGGCCAGCATCGCCTTGGTCACATCGTTGTCCACGAACCACGACAGATCCTGTTCGTCCATCTGTGCCGAGAACACGCTGTAGGTCAGGATGGGGCGGCCCGAGGTGTTGACCCTGGAGATCACCGGGTCGCGCATGTCGGCGGGCAGTTCGGAACGGATGCGGTTCAATGCATCGCGCACATCCTCCACTGCTTCGCTCACAGGTTTTTCCAGTTCGAACTCGACGAAGATGGAAGCCGCACCGTCGCTCATGTTCGAATAAATGTGCTTGACCTGGCTCAGGCTGGCCAGCGCGTTTTCCATTTTGCGCGCCACCTCTATCTCCAGTTGCGCCGGAGCTGCGCCTTCCAGACTGACCGAGACCGTGACCATGGGCAGCTCGATATCAGGAAAGTCCTGTACCTTCATGGCGCGATAGCTGCCCAGGCCGGCCAGTGTCAGCATCAGGAACAGCAGGATGGAAGGGATGGGGTTCCTGATCGCCCAGGCGGAGATGTTCATTTTCGGTTTACCCTGTTCAAGATGGGTAGATGCCGTCACTTCGACGTTGCGGCGGATTTCTCCACGCGCACCGTATCGCCATCGTTCAGGAAACCCGCGCCCGTTGCGACCAGCGCGTCCTCCGGTTTGACGCCGCTGACTTCGATACGGCCGCCTACGCGCCGCCCGGCGATCACTTTCACCTGCGTCACTCGTTGATCTTGTCCGACGCAGAACACATAGCTGTAGCCATCGCGCACCACCAGTGTGGATTGCGGCACGGTCAGCGCCGCCGCTGTACCGAGGATGAATTCGCCCTGCGCGAACATCCCGGCCTTGAGCTCTGGCAACGCCATCAGGTCAACATAGACCAGGCCGTTGCGCGTCTGCACATCCACCACCGGCGAAACGCGCCGCACCGTGCCGCTGACGAGCAATCCGGAAGCGGCCTTGAGCGTCACCTTCTGCCCCGCCCTGACTGCACGCAACTGCCCTTCCGTCAATTCCGCGCGCCACTCCAGCCTGCCGCGCCGTATCATGCGGAACAGTTCGCCGCCGCTCTGCATCACCGCTCCCAGCGTCGCCGTACGCGATGAGATCACGCCGTCGTCGGGCGCCGTCACGCGTGTATAGCCCAGGCGCAGCAGCTCGGACTGCAAGCGCGCTTCGGCGATCTGCACCTGGGCGCGCGCGCTTTGCGCGGCAGTCTGGAATTGCGTGATCTCCTGCGCGCTCATGGCCGCGCTGCCTCTCAGTTTTTGCGCGCCCGCTTCGTTGGCTTCCGCTTCGATCAGTTTGGCGCGCGCATCTTCTAGCAGCGCGCGCTGCTGCGCCACGTCATTGACCACCACTTCGTCGGCAAAACGCGCCAGCACCTGTCCGCGCCGCACCGTGTCGCCTGTATCCGCATTGATTTCAGCCAGCCGCAAGCCGGAAACCTCCGCGCCGATCACCGCTTCCTGCCACGGCTGCACATTGCCCGTCGCGACAACCTTCTGCGGCCAGTCGCGCATTTCCGGATGCACTGTAACGACGGTTAGCGCCGCCTTGGCTGCCGCTTCGGGTCCCGCAACAACCGGATTTCCGGTCACTGCAAATACAGTCGCCGCAACAATAGTAGCCGCAACGAAGCGCCAGGGTTTCAATTTATTCTCCAGCCTCATCGTTGTTTCTCCTCCGCAATATCATTCCGCCAGCCGCCTCCCAAAGCCTTGTACAGTGCTATCCACGCCATTGCGCTGTCGCGCTGGCTGCCCAGCAAATTGTCCTCGGCAAGCCATGCGGTGCGCTGTGCTTCTTCCACGCCAAATTGGTTTGCCATGCCGGCGTCACGCCGTGCATTGCCTGCCTGCAACATGGTCCGATATTGCTCCAGTGCATCGCGGTTTTGCCCGGTACGCTTGTTTGCCACATCCAGGCGCACCAGTGCATCCTCGATTTCCTGCACCGCCGCCCGCACCGTTTTCCGGTAATTAGCTTGTGCGTAACCGTAACGCGCCTCCGCCGCTTTTACCCGCCCGGAATAGCCGCCGCCGTCGAATACCGGAATCTTCATCGCGGGACCAAATGACCAAGTCGATGCATTCGACGTCAGCCCTCCGGTAACCAATCTGCTCACACCGATGGAACCGAGCAGGTTCAAGCCGGGAAGCAAGTCTGCCTTGGCAACGCCGATGTCGGCGCTCGCAGCGGCCCATTCGAATTCAGCGCCAAACACATCCGGGCGCTGGCTCAGCGCCCGCGCGGCAACCTCATCCAGTGCAATCTGCTTCGGCACGGGAAGCTGCCCATGGCGTGTTTGCAGGAGTGCTTGCAAGTTGCCGTAATCCAGCCCGGTAAGCGCAACCAGGCGGTTCAACTGGCGCGCGCAATCACCCCGTCTTGCCGCCAGCGCTGCCGAGGTTTCCTCCGATGCAGCCCGGATGCGCGCCCAGTCCGAGTCCGAAACAAAACCGGCGCCGCGCTTAAGCCCGGTCAAATCCAGCGTCAAGTGGCGCGAGGCCAATTCTTTTTCCGCCAGCGCAACGCCGGCTTCGCAGGCGCGCAATTCAACGTAGGCGCCCGCCACTTCCGCCGCCAGCGAAATCCGCGCTTCGTGCCACCCCGCTGCAACGGCCTGCACATGCGCATGCGCCGCCTCCTGACCGCGCCGCACCCTGCCGAAAAGATCGAGTTCCCATCCGGCATCGAATCTGAAACTGCCTTGCGTCTGCTCCAACATTACCGTCTTGCTGCGGCTTATGCTTATATCTGCCACCACTGACGGGTAGCTGGCCGCATCGCTTACACCCGCATTCGCGCGCGCTTCGGCAAGCTTCGCCACGGCCATGTCCAGAGTGGGGTTGCGCCGCTCTGCCTGCTCTATCAGTTGTGTCAAAGACGGGTCGTCCCATTGTTCCCACCAGCGCAGCAGATTCTCCACCTTGCCACCATGCGGCAAGGCGGCATGCCATTGCACTTGCTGTGTATCAGGGCGCTTGAAATCAGGCCCCACCGCACATCCCGCCAAGGCAAGGATGACAACCGCCAACCAGATGGAACGCCTGTTCATTTCCGGCTTCTGGTTGCCGTTGCGCGGCGCTTGCGCTCGGCCTCGATCAGTGCAATGGCATACCTCACCAGATTTTCCACCATCGCTTCTTTCGCTTTCTGGCCATCAATCAGGTGCGGGGCGAAATCCTCGACCGCCGCGCGGTTATGAAGATAGACGACAGCCAAGCCGATCACGCAAAAAACCAGCCTGTCCACTTCCGCATCGGGTTTTTTCAATCTCAATTCCCGGCATAGCAGCGCCTGCATTTTTTCATGGTTGGGCCGGAATGCCTGCATCATGGCATCACCCAATACACCGCTGGGATCACTCTCTTCGCGTGCGTGCAGGCGCAGGAAAAACTGCATCATCGGATCGTTTTCGGCGGTGGGAGGAAACAGCCAACTGTAAAAGGCATGCAATGCCTCCCGCAACGATACCTGCGTGATATCGAGCGACGCAAACACGTTGCACTCTTTGAGGAAAGGCAGGCGGAACACTTCACGGTACAGCTCTGCCTTATCGCCGTAATAGTAATGAATGGAGGCCAGGTTGACCCCTGCGCGGCGGCATATCTCGCGCGTGGTCGCCGCATGGTAGCCGAGTTCGGCAAAAACCCCGGTCGCCGCCTGCAACAGTCGCCAGCGCGTCTCATCCCGCAAAGCCGGCTGGCATCCGGGCATTTGTTGCGTGGCTTGCCCCGATAGGCTGCGGGGTTCTTTCTTGGAGGTCATGTTCTGCCCCGGAAGGATAGGTGGCGCACAATAATTCAGTCGCTTGATTTAGTCAAGCGACTGAATTATTGCGCTCAGTAATTTGGGCAGGCTTGAAGCTGCCCGTGTAATGAAGGGCTTGTTAAAGCGCAGCAGATTTCAATACGGTGTGCCGTCCTTGTGCGCAAATTGCCATTTGCCCCCGGCAAAAACTGCATGGATGTCGTCGTCTGGATACACGGCGGACGCTCCCGCGTTGCGGTCGCCGGTCGCAGCTTTGCGGCTGGCGCCATCTGTATGCTTCGCTTCCTGCGGCGTAGTGCGCCAGCATCTGCATGGTGGTCTCGGCGTAGCCGCTGGCGACGAGATCCCACGGCTCGATGGTGGATAGCATGCCGGGTGGTTTGCTCATGAGGTTCGAAGGGCGTAAACGATTGTGCAGTATGCCATGACCAAACGAAGAAAGCCGCTGCCGGCGCGAGACGGCTCCCCGGATGTCAGTGCGCGGCGGGTCGAGGTTATTGCAACGAATGCAAACCGATCTTGTTGCCTTCGGTATCAATTGCCAGCACCATGAATCCATATTGCCCGATGGATGTCTTCTCGCGGTATATTTGCCCGCCGGCTTCCTTGACGCGGGCGGCCTCGATCACACAGTCGGCACAACTGAAATAGACCAGAGTGCTGTTGCCACCCGAGCAGACGCCGTCCATTTTCACCAGCGAACCACAGGAACCATAGCGTTCCATATTCGCCGGGAAGCCCCACATTTCACACGGAGTATTCAACCTCTCCAACGTGATTTGAAACACGGATTCATAGAAGCGCTTCGCGCGCGCCATGTCCTGCACGTAGATCGAACCAGCAGACGGGATTGTTCGCCATTTCATTTCTCCTTATTACAGGCTCTTGCCATCAAAATGATGCACCGGCAAGGTTTCCAGATCGGCATCTTCCAGGCAGCGCACGTTGATCGCAGCCATTGGAACGCCGTCCTTGCTGGCTTCGCCGAAGACGTGGATGCCGCAATTGGGGCAGAAACGGTGTTTGATGCGATGCTTGTTGAACGTGTAGGTGGCCATATCCGTTCCCGGGGTGAGCAGATGCAACTGCGTGCGTGGCACAAACCACATCTTTGCTCCCTTGCGACGGCAAATCGAACAGTTGCATTCCATTACCCGATCGAGTGCGCCTTCCACCTCGAATGCAATCCTGCCGCAGTGGCAACTGCCCCGCCATGTTCTTGCTTCGCTCATTTGCCCTCCTTGATTGGTAAGCCGGAAGATAGTTTACATTGCGGTTGCTGACAGCGTCATGTCAGCAGCCGTGCCCGGAATTTTCATCGCAACTCTTCCTTTGCATAAGTCACTAGTTGTTCCAGCACCTTACCTTATTTTTTGCTCTTTACCCTCTTTCGAGCATTCTCTTTTACGCGAAACGCGACGATCCTCTCGATCAGGTTCAATGGTAGCGGCTGATCGAATGGAAACTGGATCGCGCCTTTCGAAGCCCTGTATTTGCTTAACTCGTCTTGAAAGGCGCTGACCCCGCTGGACGTGGGGTAGAAGCCGATGTGATGCTTGAATGCCGCAAAGTGCACGAGGTTGCCGTTGAGGTAAAAAGTCGGTATCCGGTAGCTGATCTTTTCCGCCGCATCGGGCGCGATTTTGCGGATAGTCTGCCGCAATTTTCCCAGCATGGCCTGAACCTCCGTGGGGAAGCTAGCGATGTATTCGTCTATGGTCGCAGGAGTTGATCGGGACGGTTTCATAGGCGAGCCTTCGCGACATACGCAACCAGTTGATCCAGCGCGATGCCCCAGCCTTCCCGAAAACCCATGGCAGCGTGCTGCTTGCACCCGGCTTCGTCGCCGTGTCGGACGGTTGCGGTGTATCGTGTTCCTGTTCCGTGTGCCGCAAGTTGAATGCTTGCGGTGAAGAAGAACGCCCCGGTTTCTTCAGCCATATTGACGGACGATGGGGCAGGGCGAAAGCCTGGTAGCAGCGCATTTGTCCAGACCAGTTTTTCATTTTCGACCACCTCAAGGTAACAGCCGAGATTCGGGAATTCCTTCCCTTCCGGCGACAGCATCACGGTGCGGAAGATGCCGCCGGGGCGCAGGTCGATCTCGCAATCTGTCGTCTTCCATGGCAAAGGGCAAAACCAGGGTTTGAGGTGTTCCGGCTGTGTCCAGGCTTTCCAGATCAGCTCTTTGGGAGTGTCCACGATGCGCTCGAATGAAAGGTCGAGCCTGGGGTCGAGCGCCTGGTAACCGGTGTTGCTCATGGTGTGTTTCTCCTTTGGTGGAAATACGGAGCGTAGTGTTAGCCATCCCCGGACAAGTAAGGCTTGATCGGTAGCAGGTCATTCTGCATCTGAGGCTTTGACCCCAGCCCATTCGAGAGCCTGCCGCGTGTCATCAAATATGCGCGTCTCAATGACCTTGCTGTTGCGGAATGTGCAGACAGCCGCATGTCGTCCTTCGCGCCATTCTGTCTCGTTTTTCAACCTCACTCGCACATAGATGAACACGATGACCTTATCGCCGGCGGCAATGAATCGTTCCGGTTCGCAACCTCCTTCAGCCCAAGTGCTGCGGGACTGTGACAGGTGCGCCTTGACCGCTTCGATTCCGCGATATGTTCCGCCGGAAAAATTGGATGGCTCGATCCACGCGATCTGCGCATCAAATGCTTTGACGGTTGCCTCAATATCATTCCGGTTGAGCGCGGCGTATGTCTCCCTCAGCGCGGCTATCTCGGTTGCAAGGGACGGTGCCGGTTTGTCCATGTTTCTCTCCCAGTGTTCGACTGCCAGGTTAAACGCCAATTCTCCAGTTCGCAATGGTTACGACTTGATGGGATTCTCTCGGGAGGTCTGCTGCCCGAGCTGTTGGGCGAGCCCGATGAGAATTCCTTCGGGGCCCCGGATGTAGCAGAGCCGATACATGTTTTCATACTGGGCCACTTCGCCGACGAGCTTCGCGCCGCGTTTGCGGAGCCGGGCGAGCGTATCATCGATGTCCTCCACGGTGAACATGACGCGCAGGTAACCGAGAGCGTTTACCGGGGCGATGCGGTGATCGGCGACCACGGGCGGCGCGAGGAAGCGGGACAACTCGAGCCGGCTGTGACCGTCCGGCGTACGCATCATGGCAATCTCGACGCGCATGCCGCGCAATCCGGTGACGCGATCTGCCCAGTCTCCTTCGACTGGGGCGCGCCCCTCGAGATCGAGACCAAGTTCGGTGAAGAACTCAATGGCGGCATCAATGTCTTCCACCACGATGCCGATGTTGTCCATACGCTTAACTGTCATGATGTCTCCTTGGCGTCTGACTTTATTTATGCAGCATCGTATGCCTGCTGCAGACTCGCGATGTCTATCTTCTTCATCTGCAGCACGGCCTGCATCACGCGCGCGGCTTTTGCCGGATCGGGATCGTTCAGCAGTTCGGGCAAGCGTTTGGGCGTAATCTGCCAGCTCACGCCGAACTTGTCCTTGAGCCAACCGCAGGCTTCGGCCTCGGGGACGGCGGAGAGCTTTTCCCAGTAGTAGTCGGTCTCCTCCTGCGTCTCGCAGTTCACCACGAACGAGATCGCCTCGCTGAATTTGAACGAGGGGCTGGCGCTCATCAACTGGTATTCCTGCCCGAACAGGCGCAGGGTGATGACCTCCACCGTGCCTGAGGGTGTGTCTTTCAGAATAGCGCTGTCGAGTATCTGCGCATCCCTGAACACCGAGACATAGAACTCGGCTGCCGCGCGCGCTTCCTTGTCGAACCATAAAAACGGGGTGATCTTCTGCATCATGGCAGCTTCTCCCGTAACGGCGTTATTTGGCCGGTTCGTAGAAACACATCTTCGGCGAACTGACTTTGCCCGCTTTTTTCAACGCGGCGATGATCTTGCCGACTTTCTTTTGATCCAGCCCCGTCGCCTCAGCCACTTCTGCACCCTTGACCGGCTTGCCGGCTTTTTTCATTGCATCCAGTACGACCTTTTCCTTGTTGTCCATGCTGCTCTCCTCATGAGTGGGTTAAAAAATCTTCCAGCCGTATCAGGCTCTCGCCCCAGCTGGTGCTGTACCCGGCTGCGTTGGCCGCATCGCGCCGCGCCTCTGTTTCAAAGCGGGTGTGCAGCGTGAGCGTGGTCTTGCCGTCATGCTCGGCAAAAGTGACGGTCACGACAGAACGCGGCGGCAGGCCTGCGCCACACGGATGGCTTTCGTCGGCGGTGCTGTCATAAACGATGCGCTCTGGCTCGACGATTTCGCGGAAGACGCCCTTGCACGGATAGATGTTGCCGTCCGGCGCGCACATGTTCAGAAGAAATGTGCCGCCCACGCGCAGGTCGGATTCGCAGGAAGAATTGCTGAAGCCTTTCGGCCCACGCCATTGCATGATGTGCTCAGGATCGGTCCACGCCTGCCACACCAGTTCGCGCGGCGCGTCGAAAATGCGCTCGATGACCATCTCACGATCGGCGGTGTTACTTGCGTTTTGTACGTTTGCGTCCATTGTTCTTCTCCTTTGCTTGCAATTGTTTGAGATAGGCGTCCAGCCGGTCAAAACTCTGTTCCCAGTGCTGGCGATATTGCTCCAGCCAGTCTGTGGCTTCCTTCAGCGGCGCGGGCGCGATACGGCAGGGGCGCAATTGCGCGTTGCGGCCGCGCTCGATCAGCCCTGCGCGTTCCAGCACCTTGAGGTGCTTGGAGACGGCAGGCATGCTCATCTCGAACGGCGCGGCCAGTTCCGTCACCGAGGTTTCGCCCGATGCAAGCCGGGCGAGGATCGCACGCCGGGTGGGGTCGGCGAGCGCCGCAAAGGTGGTGCTGAGATGATCCGGCCGCATATTTCGCTCATTGGTTAATTAACTTACAGGTTAAATAATAAACATGTCGCCCGAGGCCTGTCAAGTCTAGGCAAGGAGCAGCCCCCGGCGTAGCCGGGGGTGCGTTTACTGTGATTTCGAATCGTGGTTTGTTGAAGCTGCGCCCCATTTCGCCGCCCACTCCCCTCCCCAGCGGTGCAGGCATAAACCCAGCACGATGCTTGCCGTGCCCAGCCACACTTGCGGCAACACCGCCTCGTTGTTCAGGCCATGGCCCAGCAGCAGCGCCAGTACCGGGGTGATGAGCGTAATCAGGGCAATCCGCCCGGCCTCCATATGCCTGATCATGTAGTAATACAGCGCAAAGCCCAGCACCGAGCCAAACACGCCCAAATACAAGGTCGCCATCACAGCCCGTTCTGGCAGCGATGAGGGCCAGCGCCCGTCTGCCAGCCACCACACCGACAGGAACAGCGGCAGCGCCACGGCCAGGGTGCCCAGTGTCATCGCCAGTGGCGGGCTGTCGTCGCCTATGCGCTTGATCCAGACCAGGCCAAGCGACTGCAGCACCACCGCGATGAATAGTGCAACCAGCCCCGCAATCGCACCCTCGCCGAGGTGCATGCCGCCACGAAATACCATGCCCAGGCCAACCAGCCCCAGCAACATGCCCGCCACCTTGCTCGGTGTCATCGCCTCTTCCTTGAGCCACAGCGCCGCTCCCAGGCTGGTAAACAGGGGAGACAAGCCGAACAGCACAGAGATCATGCCGGAGCTGACATATTGCGACGACCAGTAGGACAACGCCATCGCGCCGAACATGCTCAGCCCGCTTGCCAGATAGCTCAGGCGCGCCCTGCGGTGTAGCGGGAAACGGATGCGCAGCACGATCAGCAGTGCGACGCACAGCAGCGCGCTGATCGCCATGCGCGCGAGCACGGCAAAACTGAAACCGGCATCGAGCGCGCTCCACTTGATGGCAAGCGGCGTGGTTGACCAGATCAAAATGACCGAAACAAATGCGGCTGGAAGCGACATGTTCGTACTCCAAGAGATACACAAAACAAAAAGGCCACAGAAAAATCTGTGGCCTTCTGGAAGCTACTGCTGATGACAATGTTAAGGCTTGCTCTCCGGGCCACGACACGCGAAACGCCACACCATGCGCAGGCGGGCGCCTGGCAGGGCTTGGGTGCGGAGAATGGCTTTGAGGGAAATCATGGCTGCATTATCAACGGTAATAATGGAGTGTGTCAATTTTACATGCGGGCCAACTCGCTACCGCACCCACACCGTCTTCGCATTCACAAACTCAAGGATCCCCAGCCTCGACAGTTCGCGCCCGTAGCCAGAGGCCTTAATGCCACCGAAGGGCAGGCGCGGGTCGGATTTGACCATGCCGTTGATGAAGGTGCAGCCCGCCTGAATGTGCGCCGCCAGCTGCTCGGCGCGCGCGGTGTCCCTGCTCCAGATGGAAGAACCGAGGCCGAAGCGGGTTTCGTTGGCAATGCGCAGTGCATCTTCCTCGCCAGTGGCGCGAATGACGATTGCTACCGGGCCGAACAGCTCTTCGCGCCAGGCGCAGGTTTTTTCTGTTACACGATCCATGATGGAAGGCTGGTAGAAAAATCCTTCGCGTTCTGCCGGTTGGCAGCCGGTCACCGCCACCGCGCCCTGGACGATGGAATCAGCAACCTGCCGGTGCAGCGTGTCGCGCAGGTCGGCGCGCGCCATCGGCCCGATTTGCGTGGCATCGTCCATGGGATCGCCGAGCCGGAGCGCTTCTACTTTTGTTTTAAACTTACTCAGGAATTCGTCCGCGATTTGCGGCACGACGATGAAGCGCTTGGCGGCGATACACGACTGGCCGCAATTCAGGAAGCGCGAGGCCACCGCCATGTCAACGGCCAATTCCATGTCGGCGTCATGCAGCACGATGAACGGATCGGATCCGCCCAGCTCCAGCACGCATTTTTTCAGGTGCTGCCCGGCGAGCGCCGCCACTTTTCTCCCGGCGGCTTCCGAGCCGGTGAGCGTGACTGCATGCACATGCGGGCTGGCGATGGCTTCAGCCGCCTGCTCGACCTCGATCATCAGGCTGGTGAACACGCCGTCCGGCAAGCCACACTCGCGGAACATGGCTTCGATGGCAAGCGCGCATTGCGGCACGTTAGGCGCATGTTTCAGCGCCAGCGCGTTACCCGCCATCAGGGCTGGTGCGGCGGCACGGAACACCTGCCAGAACGGAAAGTTCCACGGCATGATGGCGAGCAACACGCCGAGGGGATAATGGGCGACGTAGCTTTTCCCCGCATCCGACGCCACTGGCTCGGTGCGCATGAATTCTTCGGCATGTTGCGCGTAATATTCGCAAACCCCGGCGCATTTCTCGACCTCGGCGCGGGCTTCGCGCAGCAGCTTGCCCATTTCCTGCGTGATGATGGCGGCATACTGGTCGCGCCGTGTGCGCAGATCCGCCGCTACGTTGCGCAGCACTTCGCCGCGTCGTGCAAAGGGCGTTTGTGCCCAGGCTTGTTGCGCGTGATGGGTTTTTTCCAGTGCCTGCTTCAGGCGGTGGCTATCCCAACTGGCGTGAGTCTGTAGCAACTTGTTTGTGGCTGGATTCAGGCTTGTGTGCGGCATGATGGGAGGATTGTACGACTCCAGTTCACGATTTCAACATCTGAAGGAATAACGCCCGCTGGCGCGGGCGTCGTCCTGCAACAGAATCCAGCCTGCTATGCCTGCTGCAATGCGGCAAGCACGCCATCCAGCATCTTCTTGGCATCGCCAAACAACATGCGGTTGTTCTCTTTGTAGAACAGCGGATTGTCCACGCCCGCATAGCCGGAAGCCATGCTGCGCTTCATCACGATCGAGGTCTTGGCCTTCCACACTTCCAGCACCGGCATCCCGGCGATCGGGCTGTTCGGGTCGTCCTGCGCGGCCGGGTTCACGATATCGTTGGCGCCGATAACCATGGCGACATCCGTATCCGGGAAGTCCTCGTTGAGCTCGTCCATTTCCAGCACGATGTCGTAGGGCACTTTGGCCTCGGCCAGCAGCACGTTCATGTGGCCGGGCATGCGGCCCGCCACCGGGTGGATGCCGAAGCGCACGTTGATGCCCTTCTCGCGCAGCAGCTTGGTAATTTCATAGACCGTGTGCTGCGCCTGCGCCACCGCCATGCCGTAGCCCGGCACAATGATCACGTTCTTGGCTTCGCGCAGCAGTTCGGCAGTTTCCTGGGCAGTGACCGCTACCACTTCGCCCGCAGGCTGCTGCGCCTCACCGCTCGGCGCTGCGGCGGGCGTCCCGCCGCCGGTGCCGAAACCGCCCGCGATCACGCTGATGAAGTTGCGGTTCATCGCACGGCACATGATGTAAGAAAGGATCGCGCCAGAGGAGCCCACCAGCGCGCCGGTGACGATCAGCAGGTCATTGTTCAGCATGGATACCACCACCGGCATGTCGGCGCCACCGATGGCCATCACGATTTGGATGCCGAACAGCAGCGCGATGACTGTCATCACGATCAGCGGCACCATGCCATCGCCCACCGAATGGGATTGCAGGAATTTCCAGCCGAAGAAAATGACAACCAGCAGGCCCAGCAGGTTTATCCAGTGGCGGGCGGGCAGCAACAGCGGCTTGCCGCCGATCTTTCCGGACAGTTTGCCGAAGGCGATGATCGAGCCGGAAAATGTCACCGCACCGATCAGGATGCCGATGTAGATTTCCATCTCGTGGATGGCTTTTTCCGCGCTGGTCAGGTTGGCCGATGCCGATGGGTCAATGTAGTTCGCGTAACCGACCAGGCAGGCAGCCAGACCGACCAGGCTGTGCATCA
>JACRAQ010000051.1 GCA_016213335.1 Nitrosomonadales bacterium | reverse complement strand
GGAGCATTTCCCGTTTTGCTCGGTACAATTATTTTCCAGCCTGAAAAAAACCGGGACAGACGAGGCCGAGGCGGTGATTGCCGGCTGGTTTGAGCAAGACTAAAATCAAAATGCCTAAGCCAGACAAGGCGCACGAAAAAAATCGCAGCGCCGCATACGTGGTGGTATGTAAGCAAGATTTTTTGAGTGCAACGCGGTATGGCGACGGCATTTTGATTTTAGGGCAAAAAAGTGCCCCTGGCTAAAAGGGGGAAGCCAGGGGCAACAAGATGTCTTAACAGTAGGGTTAAGACTACCCGCTCAGGGAGGAGAAACGGGAGATGGCTTACGCCATCTGTGCAATAAGATAAAGGGACTCTAAAATAGTTCCGGCAAACCCAATTTTTTGGAAGACTATTATGCAAACACTAGGGCAATACCCGCAGAAACGGATGAGGCGGATGCGGCACGACGGCTTTTCGCGTGACTTGATGCGTGAGCGTGTGCTTACATCGGCAGATTTTATCTACCCGGTTTTTGTGTTGGAGGGGAGTAAGCGCACGGAAGAGGTTAAATCCATGCCGGGGGTGCAACGCAAGACGCTGGATCTGTTGCTTGAGGATGCCGCGCAATGCGTAAAGCTGGGAGTCCCGGTCATGGCGATCTTTCCCGTGATTGATTTGCCGCTGAAAAGCCTGGACGCGCGCGAAGCCTATAATGAAAACGGTTTGGTTCCGCGCGTGGTAGCGGTGCTGAAGAAGAATTTTCCCAACCTCGGTGTCATGACTGACATCGCGCTCGACCCCTATACCAGCCACGGGCAGGACGGCCTGATCGACGAAAGCGGATACGTGCTGAACGACGAAACCGTGGCGGTGCTGGTACGACAGGCGCAAGTCCATGCTGCAGCCGGCGCCGACATCGTGGCGCCTTCCGACATGATGGACGGGCGCATCGGCGCGGTGCGCGCCGCACTCGACGCCAACCGGCACATCCACACCCGCATAATGGCCTATTCCGCCAAATATGCTTCCAGTTTCTATGGGCCGTTCCGCGATGCCGTAGGCTCGGCGGGCAATCTCGGTTCCGGAAACAAATACACCTACCAGATGGATCCGGCCAACTCCGACGAGGCGCTGTGGGAAGTGGGGCTGGACTTGCAAGAGGGTGCCGATATGGTGATGGTCAAGCCCGGCATGCCTTATCTTGACATCGTGCGGCGCGTGAAAGACGAATTCAAGGCGCCGACCTTTGTCTACCAGGTCAGCGGCGAATACGCCATGCTCAAAGCCGCAGCACAAACTGGCTGGCTGAATGAGCGTGCCTGCGTGCTGGAGGCGCTGCTGTCGTTCAAGCGCGCCGGTGCGGATGGCATCCTGACCTACTTCGCGCTGGATGCGGCGAGGTGGTTGCAGGAATAGCCGGACAACCGGGCCGGAAATGACCTGCGCTTAACCATAGCACCTTACCTCGTAAACCTTCCAGCGAAAACGCCGTGATCTGGCGGGCAAGAGATGCTCAGGTTCGTTCCAGCACTGCCGCAAAGAAGGCGTCAGTGCCGTGCACTTGCGGCAACAGTTGCAGGTATGTGCCGGTATCCAGCGGGATCAGCTGCTGGGCGAGGGCTTCGCCGGCCGGGTGCAAGACAAAGCCGGAATGAGCTTCCAGAAAAGCTTCCACGATGGCGCGGTTTTCCTCGTGCAAGAAGCTGCATGTGGCGTACACTAAACGCCCGCCCGGCTTCAGCAGCTTGCCGGATGCGGCCAGGATGGCAGCCTGCTTTTGCGCGAGCTCGGCGATACTTTGCGGCGACTGGCGGAACTTGACGTCCGGGTTGCGGCGCAAGGTGCCCAATCCGCTGCACGGCGCATCCACCAGCACGCGATCAATTTTTCCCGCCAGGCGCTTCACCTTGCTGTCGTTTTCGTGCGCGATGAGCTGCGGGTGCAGGTTGCTCAAACCCGATCGCTTCAGGCGCGGTTTCAGGTTGGCCAGCCGTTTTTCGGATACATCAAAGGCGTATAGCCGGCCTTGCGAGTGCATCATGGCGCCCAGCATCAGCGCCTTGCCGCCCGAACCGGCACAAAAGTCGACCACCATGTCGTTGCGTTTGGGGGCGAGCAAAAAACCGAGCAACTGGCTGCCTTCATCCTGTACTTCAAGTTTTCCGGTGAGGAACAGAGGGTGCCGCGATAGCGAAGGTTTGCCCCTGACGCGAATACCGATGGGCGACCAGGGCGTGGCCTGCGCGTCCATGCCCTCTGCCTGCAGGGATTGCAGTACTTCATCGCGTCCGGCGAGCAGGGTATTGACGCGCAGATCCAGTGCGGCGGGCTGCTGCATGGAGCAGCCCAGCGCGAGGATGGCTTCATCTGCCATTTCGGCGCGCAGTTTTTCCACCAGCCACTCCGGCAACTCGGCCTGCACCGATAAAGGCAGATCGGCCAGCTGGATGGCTTTAACTTTACCGAGCCAGTCATTCTCGTCACGCTTCAGCAGCGGGGCGATTTCACGCAAATTGTAGCCGCCAAAGCGTGCCCAGCAGGCCAGCGTCAAGCGGCGAGGAGTGGCTTGGCCAGCGCAGGCCTGTTCCAGGAACAGGCGGTGGCGCAGTACGCCGAAAATTGTTTCCGCCACCAGCGCGCGCTCGTTGGAGCCGATACGCTCGTGCTGGAAAAATTCACGCAGCAGTGCATCGGCGGGGTGCGCCAGCGGCAGGATACTGCGCAACGCTTGAATGACGAGATCGAGGCGGTATTCGGTGAGCAGCATGGGTTATCGCGAGTTTTTCTGGAAGTCTTGGTGAAATATCAGGGCTAATCCGCTGCAGCGAGACAGTATCGCGCTGGCAGCAATCACGGCTCAACGATAAACTGGGTCAACACCTGAACAAGCTGGTCGCCGTCCGGGTCAGTGATGACCATCTTGCACGGGAAGTGGCCAAGTTCCTCCGCCAGCCAGATTTCCGTGCGGCTTTCACCGGGCTTTGGCGGGCTGGCGACATACAGCGACTTGAACGTACCGAAAGGTACCGTCACGCTTTGCCCGGGGGTGATGAGATAGTTGTAAATATCCACCTTGCTGCCATTGGTCATGTAGAAATCGAGCGCGGATGCCTTTTTCAGCGGCGCGAACATGAACTGGTACATCGCGCTCAGGCGATCCTGCGTCCCCGCAGGCAACGGCTGCGTGCGCTCGCCCGCACGGTCGTTCAGGGTGATGCGGTTGGCGGCCCAGTCAAAGTCGGCGCGGCTGTTCCTGTCGGAATCGAGCTTGCGTTCCTGGGAGTATGCGTGCGGACGCAGGCCCTTGGCCGTCAGAGCGCCCTCACTGGTGACATGGATGATTTCTGGCTTGAACGCGGCGAGCAGGCCGACCGCCTTGCTCACGCTTTCGATGTGGTAGCGGTCTTGCGTGTGGGTGTAGGTTTCCGCGATGGTGACGCCCTTGATGCCGCCTTTAAGCACGTCGTAGCTGGCCTGGATGCGTACGGGTGCAGCGGTTATGGCCTGCGCCGGCTGCAAGAAGCCGTACAGCATCAGCCAGGCGATGAAGTGGACGATAGTGCGCATAGTTATTCCAGCCCCGGTGCGACCAGGGCAAAGCCGGGTTGCTCGACGTGGTTCAGATGCACCCTGCCTGCCTGGTCAAGGCTCAGGGAGCCCGCGCAAAGCCAGCGCACGGCCTGCGGGTAGATGCGGTGCTCTTCGCGCAGCACTCTCGCCGCGAGAGTTGCCGGGGTGTCGCCCTCTAGCACTGGCACGGCGGCCTGGATGATGATGGGCCCGTGGTCAAGGTCACCCGTGACGAAGTGCACTGTGCAACCATGAATTTTTACGCCGTCCTTGAGGGCGCGCGCATGAGTGTCGAGGCCGCCGTAGGCGGGCAACAGCGAAGGATGGATGTTGATGAGCCTGCCCCGGTAGTATTCTGCGAAGCGCGGGGTGAGAATGCGCATGAAGCCGGCGAGCGCGACGATATCCGGCTGGTGGGCGTCAATGGCTGCCGCGAGGGCGGTATCGAAGGATTCGCGGTCAGGATAGTCGCGGTGCGCCACGATCCGTGTGGCAATGCCTTGTTCCCTGGCGATTTCCAGGCCCGGTGCATCGGCCCTGTTGCTGATAACCGCCGCCACGCGGCAAGGCAGGCTGGCATCCAGCAGCGCCCGCATATTGCTGCCGCGTCCAGAAATCAGGATAACGAGGGATTTCACCGCCGCTTTACGGGATCCGTGTTTGAGCCTCATCACCCTGGCGCGCCTGTATGGTGCCGATAAGCCAAGCGTTTTCGCCTGCGGTTTTGAGCTGTTCGAGCGCTGCGCCAGCATCCGCGCAGTCCACGACGACCGCCATGCCGATACCGCAATTGAAGGTGCGGTACATTTCATGCTGCGCCACATTGCCTTGCGCTTGCAGCCAATCGAAAAGTTTCGGTGTGGGCCATGTTTCCTTATCCAGAACTGCAGTAACGTTTTCCGGCAGCACGCGCGGAATGTTTTCCAGCAAGCCGCCGCCGGTAATGTGCGCCATTCCTTTGACCCGAAAATTCTGCATGAGTGCCAGCAGCGGTTTTACGTAAATCCGGGTGGGTGCCATGATGCAGTCGGCCAGCGTGCGCTCACCGTCAAACTTGGCGTTGAGGTCGGGCTTGCTGCGCGCGAGAATCTTGCGTACCAGTGAGTAGCCGTTGGAATGTGCGCCGCTGGAAGCCAGCCCCAGCACCGCATCGCCCGGTTTGATGCCGCTGCCGGTGATGATCCGGGATTTTTCCACCACGCCCACCGCAAAGCCTGCGAGGTCATATTCGCCTGCCGGGTACATGCCGGGCATCTCGGCGGTTTCGCCGCCGATCAACGCGCAACCGGCTTGCTCGCATCCGGCGGCGATACCCTTGATGACCTCGGTGGCCGCATCCACGTCCAGCTTGCCGCAGGCAAAATAATCGAGGAAGAACAGCGGTTCCGCGCCTTGCACCAGGATGTCGTTGACGCTCATCGCCACCAGGTCAATTCCGACCGTGTCGTGGCGGTTGAGTTCGAAGGCCAGTTTCAGTTTTGTGCCTACGCCGTCGGTGCCGGAAACCAGCACCGGCTCGCGGAATTTCCTGGAGATTTCCACCAGTGCGCCGAAACCGCCGATGCCGCCCAGCACTTCAGGGCGCAGGGTGCGTTTGGCGAAGGGCTTGATGTTTTCGACGAGGCGGTCGCCTGCGTCAATGTCTACGCCGGCATCGCGGTAGGAAAGGCTGCTGCTGGGAGGGCTCAAGCTGGGTTCTCGCTTTCTTCCGGTAAAGGGTAGGGTTTTTGCCCGGCAATTTTACCCCAAGTGACCCTGCAACGCTGTGCCGCACTCGATAAACCGGAGTGGTGCAAGCCAGCCGTTAGCGGTTGCCAGCCGTCTTCTGGTACAGCCTGAACCGCTCGTGCCTGTCACTGATGCGGCCGCCTTCCCAGATTTTTCTCCATTCCTTTTCATTATCCAATGGTTCCTCCAGGCTGCCTCCGCGTACCAGCAGCAAATCGCAGGCATGCTGGGCGTGGCGGCGCACGTTGATGCCGCCGAAGTATTGCATCGTGGCGCGCTGGTCGTTGTCCATCCGCCTTCCGGCGATGCAGTTGTACTGGCTGGGCAGCGCCCGCTTTAAAGAAGCAACCGTACTGCGGTAGCTTTTACCGCTGTCCAGCCATGGCAGCCAGATGGTCATGGCGAGCACCCACAGCAGGGTGGTGCCTGCCGCCCAGTTGATGACAGCGCGGCGCATCGAGCGGCCCACGCGCCACACCATCACCAGCCACAGCGTGCTGGCCGCCATCGCAATCCAGAACGGGGCCGTATGGACCGAAGGCTCGAAACCGGGCTGATATTCCTTCAGCCATTGCGTGATCTTGGCATGATTGTCCAGCAGCAGTCCGGCCCAGCCCCACCACATCACGATGGCGAGCAGCCCGAAGGTCATGATGCCGAACCAGTCCAGCGCGTTGGCTGCACCGCGCCGCAGGGTGGAAAGTGCCGCCGTGGCCAGCAGCGTCAACGGCAGCAGCATGGGTAAGGCAAATATATCCTTGATGTTGGGCACCAGGCTCAGCGTGACAAGCATCACCGCGAAGGTCGCCAGCAGTAACTGGAACCCGGTCTCATGCAGTACTTTCTTGCGCGCCTGCCACACCGCCCAAGACGCCAGCGGCAGCGCGGGCCAGGCGAACCAAGGCAGAATCTTAACGTAGTAGAACGTTTCGTCGTAGTCGCCGCCGCGTGCGTAATCAAACCAGCGCCCGATATTGAGCGTCCACGCCCATTCGGCAAACAGGGCAGGTGAGCGCTGGTATAGCAGCGCGGGCCAGATGGTCAGCCAGGGCAAGGCGCAGAGCGCGCCGATTGCGAGGCTGGAATAGAAAGGGCGCGTGCGCCAGTTGCGGAACAGCAGCAGCGCAGCGCTGATGAGCAGGAACAGCACGGGCGCGATGAAACCCTTGGCCATGAAGCCGATGCCCGTGCCCGCCCCGAGCAGGATGCCCGCCACCACCGTGCGCCGTTGCGCCAGGGCATAGCCGTACAGCATCATGGCGCAGCCGGTGAGCAAGGCGAGATCGGTGACGAGCTGGTGCGCGGTCACCAGCATGCCGAGGCAGCCGATCAGGATGATGGCTGCAGCCCATCCGCGTCCGCTGCCGAACAATTCGCGTCCGGCCAGCCCGGTGAAGAACAGGGTCAGAGCCGTATAGAAGCCGCTTGCGAGGCGGGCGCCGTCGTGCGGCGCCAGCATGGGGTGAAGCAGTTTTGCGAATATCGCCGCCGTCATATAGAACAGCGGCGGCTTGTCCATGTTGGGCTCGCCCGCGACGGCGGGAACCAGCCAGTCGCCGCTTTGCAGGATGTGATTGACCAGCCAGAAACTGTGCGCGTCATCGGGCTTCCACGGATCGTGCCCGACCAGGCCCGTGCCTACCCAGATCGCGCACAGCAGCGCGAGAAACAAGGCCTTGGTTTGCGTGATCGGGGGCTCGTGAGTGAGCGAGTAGGGATACATGTGGCCCGGCTATTCTACAATTTTGACGTATTGGCCAGGTTTGGGCTCGCCGTCCGGGTAGCCGCCGTTGATCAGGCGCAGGTAGTTTTCTGCCGATTTGCCGAGCGGTGAATGCCGGGCCAGTTTGGCATAGCTGTCGCCGGCGCGCGCGGTGATCAGTTTGATGACAAGCGGCTTGGCCTGTTTGCGCTCTGCCGTGCTCAGGGCGTGGAAGCTCCGTATCGTCTCCAGCATGTCGTTGCGGCTGGCCGTAAAGGCCGCGCGCGACTTGGCCTTGCCCTGGATGACATAAGCATGCTGATCGAGGTAAATCACGCCGGCCATCGCTGAAGGCAAAGTGATTATGGCAGCGGGCAACCCATTGATGTCCAGCGACTCGATCTGGCTGTCCGCATTGCCGGCCAGGCGGCGCGCAAAGCTGGCGGGGCTGATGGAGGGTTGTTTTTCCGTGGTGAGCTGCATCGCGGCCTCGGACTGCGGGCCAATGGTAATCAGCTTGTCCGGCAGATTCAGCACCCGCCATCCTTGCGGGAAGTTCAGCGCGATACCGAGCTCGGCGTGCATGAACTTGTTGCCGCGCAGCACCCCCTGGCCGGCGCCTTCGCTGAACGTCATGCCGTCAATCTGTTGCAGGAATTTTGCATATCCCTCTTTGGGGTTGGCCACGGCAAGATGGCCGGATTCGCCCACCACTTGCTGCAAGCGCGTGTCGTTGTCCGGGTGGGTGGCGAACAGGCCGTGATAGCGGCGCGGCTCGCGCCCTTCCTGTTTGGCGATTTCAGCATCAAACAATTCCTGGTTTTTCAGCACACCGACCACCCGGATCATCGCCTGAGGATCGTATTCGGTGCGCGCCAGATATTCCGCTCCGAGCCGGTCGGCTTCCAGTTCGTGTTCGCGGCCATAGCCCGAGAGCAGCGCGCCGCCGAGAATATTGGCGAGATTCTGCCCGGCGCCGCTGTTGAGTTGCGGGACGAAAATCGAGGCGACGGCCAAGCCGATGTCGGCAACCTGTGCGGCGCTTTGCTGGCGCACGCCGTGGCGGGCGGTGACATGCCCGATTTCGTGGCCGAGCACGGCGGCCAGCTCCGCTTCGGAATTCAGGTAGGCGAGGATGCCGCGCGTGATGTAAACGTAGCCGCCCGGCAAGGCGAAGGCATTCACCTCGGGTGTGTCGAGTACGGTGAAGCGGTAGTTCAGGTTGCCGCGGTGGCTTTTGCGCGCCAGTTCCTGCCCCACGCTGTCAACGTAATCCTGCAACGCGGGAGACTCGTATGCGTGGTACTGCTTGAGCACATCCGCGTCGGCGCGGCGGCCGACGCTGATTTCCTGGGCTTCGGACATCATCACGAAATCCTGGCGCCCGCTCACCGGGTTTTGCGCGCAGCCGGTTGCGGCCAGCAAGACCATGAACGCAAGAAAGAGTTTTGTCACGCTCGGCATGGTTTACCCCAAAAACCGCTCCTGGCCGCAAATGAGCACGGGCTGGCACCGATAAAGCGCGCAGTTGAAATAGTCGGGCAGGATTTTTGAAACCGGCCCCTGCAATTCGTGAGCATTCGTGTTGATTCGCAGCTAACCGCCTTTTGGGGATTATATGCCCTGAGCGCCATGGAAACAAAAAAGGCAGCCTGCGCTGCCTTTCGGTTGCTGCTTTTTTCAGAAGCCGCGTTATGCGGCAGCTTTCACACCGGGCTTGCCGTATTTCTGGTTGAATTTCTCGATGCGTCCTGCGGTGTCCACAACTTTTTGTGTGCCAGTATAAAAGGGGTGGCATTCCGAGCAGACTTCCACATGCAGCGGCTTGCCCATGGTGGAACGCGTCTGGAACGTATTGCCGCAGCTGCAGTTTACGGTAATCTCATTGTATTGCGGATGGATATCGGCTTTCATGATTTCTTCCTCGCTGAACATATTCCCGGGCGTAGCGTTACGATGTCCCCGGGTTCGGATAAGGGCGCGGATTATCCCCGAAAAAATACGCCGCTGCAACTTTTTGTCGTGCGCAGGCGGCCTGTCCTGCACATTGCCTGCTGTTAACCGTCATTCGCGGTCACAACAGCTTGTTGAAGCCGCTGTAAACGCCACCGGCTGGCTCGATGTCAACCCGTTCTACCTGCGCGCACTCCGGTCCGCGCCGCGCCCAGCGCACGATGGCGTCCACGGCGGCGGTATCGCCCTGCACCACGGCTTCCACCGCGCCGTCGCTGCGGTTGCGCACCCATCCGGCTACGCCCAGTCTTTGCGCCTCGCGGCGCATCGAGTCGCGGAAGTATACGCCCTGCACGCGGCCGCAGATGACAAGGTGCAGCGTTACGCTTTGCGGGGGCGAGGGCGTTTGCGGCATGGCTCGGCTTATCGTGCCTTGTTGCTGACCGCGGTCATTATCCCTTGCAGGATAGCGGTGGGCGTGGGCGGACAGCCGGGCACGGCGACATCCACCGGAATTACGTTGGCGATCTTACCGCAGCTCGCATAGCTTTCGCCGAAAATTCCCCCGTCGCAGCCGCAATCGCCGATTGCCACTACCAGCTTGGGTTCGGGTGTGGCGTCGTAAGTGCGTTTCAGCGCGGTTTCCATGTGCCGTGATACGGGGCCGGTGACCAGCAGCATGTCGGCGTGGCGCGGGCTGGCGACGAAGTGCATGCCCAGCCCTTCGATGTTGTAGTAAGCGTTGTTGAGGCAGTGGATTTCCAGCTCGCAGCCATTGCACGAACCGGCATCCACGTGGCGGATGGCCAGCGCGCGCCCGATCTGGTGCAGTATCCGCTCGTTGATGCGCTGCGCTTCGAGCTGCAGAGCCTCATCCGGTTGCGGCGGTGCCTCGGTCTTGATGCCGGTGCGCAGTATCTGTTTGATGATCTGGTGCATGGTTACAAATCCACCCCGCTGTAGCTCAGGTTAAACGATTTGTTGATGAGCGGGAAGTCGGGCACGATGTTGCCGATGATGGCGTGTTCCAGCACCGGCCAGTTCTGCCAGGATGGGTCGTGCGGGTGCAGGCGACGGATACGGTTGCTCTCGCCGGTATGCAGGGCCACCAGAATCTCTCCGCGCCAGCCTTCCACCCAGCCGATGCCGAGCTGCCCCGGTTCCGTATCGCCTACTGCGCAGCGCGTTTCCCCGGGCGGCAGGCGTTCCAGTATCAGGCGCACCAGGCGGATGGATTCCGCGACTTCCTCGAAGCGCACGATGACACGCGCTGCCACGTCGCCGTTGCGGTGGGTGGCCATCTGCACGTCGAGCTGGTCGTAAGGGGCGCAGGGAAATTGCGCGCGCGCATCCCACGCCAGCCCGCTGGCGCGTCCGGCCAGCCCGGTCAGTCCGAGCTGTGCCGCGAGTTCGGGCAGGACGCGTCCGGTGGTGAGGAAACGGTCTTGCGCGCCAGCATGCTCATAGTAAATGTCTTTCAGCACGGTAACATTCTGTTCGATGTGGCGCAGGGTGCCGGCAATGCGGGCGGCCGCTGCGCTGTCAAGGTCAACGGTGACTCCGCCGGGCACGATACGATCCATCAGATAGCGGTGGCCAAACAGCTCGCCGTTCATGCGCAGCAGGTCTTCCTTCAGTATCCAGAATTGCGCAAAACCGAAAGCCAGCGCCACATCATTGCCGAGGTAGCCGAGATCGCCGAGGTGGTTGAGCAGCCGCTCCAGTTCGAGGAACAGCGCGCGCAGCCACAGCGCGCGCGGTGGCGGCGTGGTATGCGTCACGCTTTCCACCGCCTGGGCATAGGCCCAGGCATAGCCTGCCGTGGTGTCGCCGGAAATGCGCCCGGCCAGTCTGGTACCCTGCTCCAGCGTCATGCCTTCAAAGCGTTTCTCGATGCCTTTGTGCGTGTAGCCGAGACGCTCCTCAAGGCGCAGCACGCGCTCGCCCACGACGGAAAAACGGAAATGGCCGGGCTCGATGGTGCCGGCATGAACCGGGCCGACCGGAATTTCGTGCACGCCGTTGCCGGTGACCGGCACAAAGGGGTAGCTGTCTTCCCCACTCGGAAAGATGGTTGCGATGCCGAACGATTTGCGTAGCGGATGCGCATCGCCGGGCCAGGCGGCATGGCGCAGCCACTTGCGGTGATCGCCGCCTCCCATGGGGTACAGGCCGAGCAGGTCTGCTACGCTGCGCTGCATGCGGTCTGCGGCGGGGAACAGGTCGCTGAGATCGGGGAAGGCAGGGTGCTTGCCGCTTACCGGCAGGGTGAGAGCCAGCATTCCCGGCGCGGTGACCAGTGCGACATGCAGCGCGTATTGCTCCGCCTCATCGCTACCCCACAGTGCGAACAGTTTTCCCCCGCCGTGAGCCACCTGCGTGCACAGTGAGCGCAGTTCTTCAGCATTTACCACGCCGTGCCAAATTGGCATGGCGCCGGGCAGCCTGGGGTAAATTTTCGGGAAGTCGTCCAGTTTCATGTTTGCAATTCCGTCAGGTTCATCCTATCAGCGCCGCCGCCTGCCGGTACCACGCGGCGAGATAGGGCGGAATCCACAGCCCCAGCAGCAGAACCAGCGCGAGGTGCGCGAACACCGGCAGCAAGGCGGGCGGATGCGGCAGGCGCCGGCCTGAGGTTTCGCCGAACACCATCAGTTGCATGCGCCCGAAAATTGCTGCAAATGCCACGCCCAGGGCGGCGAGCAGGAACGGCATGGACCACGGATAATTGTGCATGGCGGTGGTGATGATCATGAATTCGCTGGTGAACACGCCGAATGGCGGCATGCCCAGTATTGCCAGCGTACCCAATGCCAGCCCCCAGCCCACGGTGGGGCTGGTCTTGATCAGGCCGCGAATGTGCTCCATCAGTTGCGTGCCGGATTCCTGCGCGGCGTGGCCGACCGCAAAGAAGATCGCCGATTTGGTCAGGCTGTGCACGGTCATGTGCAGCAATGCGGCAAAGGTTGCCACCGGCCCACCCATGCCGAAAGCGAAAGTCATCAGCCCCATGTGCTCGATGGAGGAATAGGCGAACATGCGCTTTACGTCCTTCTGCCGCGCCAGGAAAAAGGCCGCCATCACCACCGACAGCAGGCCGAATCCCATCATCAGGTCGCCCGCGAAGTGGGTGCCGAGCGCCCCGTCCGCCAGCACCTTGGAACGCACCACCGCGTACAGCGCGACATTCAGCAGCAGGCCGGAAAGCACCGCCGATACCGGGGTGGGGCCTTCGGCATGGGCGTCCGGCAGCCAGTTGTGCAGTGGCGCCAGGCCGACCTTGGTGCCGTAGCCGACCAGCAGGAACACGAAGGCCAGCGACAGTACGGTGGGCTCGATGTCAGTCTTTACCGCGTTGAGGTGCGTCCACAGCAGGGCGGTGCCGCCTGCGCCGAGCACTTTCTCCGCCGCGAAATACAGCAGGATGGTTCCGAACAGAGCCTGCGCGATGCCCACGCCGCACAGGATGAAATATTTCCACGCCGCTTCCAGCGAGGCGGGCGTGCGGTACAGCGACACCAGCAACACAGTGGTGAGCGTGGCGGCTTCCATCGCCACCCACAGGATGCCCATGTTGTTGGTGAGCAGCGCCAGCAGCATGGTGAAACTGAACAATTGGTACATGCTGTAATACAGGCGCAGCCTGTTGGCCGAGAGCTTGCCGTGATGCTGTTCGATGCGCATGTAGGGGCGCGAGAACAGCGAGGTGGTGAAGCCGACAAAGGCGGTGAGCGCAACCAGGAACACGTTGAAGGCATCCACGAAGAACTGCTCGCCCCAGGCGCTGAACGGGCCGCCCGTGATGACGCGTGCCGTCAGCATGGCAGCAGCGGTGAAAGTGCAGAAGCTGACCGCCGAGTTGAACTCGGGCGCATGCCGATGCTTGCCGTACACCGCCAGCGCGAAGCCGCCGAACAGCGGGATGCCGAGAACCCAGAAGATTTCCATAGTCAGTCTTCTTTGAGTTTTTCCATGTGGTGCAGATCCAGGCTGTCGAACGCGGTGCGGATCTGGAAGAAGAATATGCCGAGGATGAACATGGCTACCAGTACGTCCAGCGCGATGCCGAGTTCCACCACCATGGGCATGCCGTAGGTGGCCGACGTGGCGGCGAAAAACAGGCCGTTCTCCATGGCCAGAAAGCCCACTACCTGCGGCACGGCCTTGCTGCGCGTGATCATCATCAGGAAAGAAAGCAGCACGCTGGCCATGGCGATCCCCAGTGTGCTCCTGGTGATGGTGCCGGCCATCTGCGAGACCGGCGCGGCGAGGTTGAAGGCAAACACCACCAGCCCCAGCCCGGCCAGCATGGTGGTCGGGATGTTGAACATGGTTTCCACGTCCCACTTGATGTTCAGCTTGCGGATCAGGCGGTGCAGTATCCACGGCAGTATCATCGCCTTGAGCACCAGTGTCAGCGCGGCAGAGTAATACAAATGGGTCTGGTGCGAAGAATACGCCACCACGCTGGTGCTGGCGGCCAAGATCAGTCCTTGCAGCGCGAACAGGTTGATCAGCGACAGGATGCGGCGCTGCGACAGCATGGCGAAGGCGATCAGCAGCAGCAGCGCCGCGCACATATTGATGATCTGGCCGGAAAACGGGATGTTCATGCGGGCGCCTCCAGCAGGAAGTGGGTCAGCAAACCAAGCACCGCGAGCAGGAATGCGGTACCCATGAATTCCGGCACGCGAAAGATGCGCATCTTGGCGGATAAGGCTTCAATAAATGCCAGCCCGGCGCCCCCCAGGGCAAGCTTGAGAAACAGCAGCGCCACGGCCAGCGGCAATGCGCCCCAGTTGCCGACTTCGGCGATACCCCACGGCACAAACAGCGCGATGCCGATGGTCGAATAGGCGAGCAGCTTGAGCGCGCTGGCCCATTCCACCAGCGCCAGGTGGCGCGCGGAATATTCCAGGATCATCGCCTCGTGAATCATGGTGAGCTCCAGGTGGGTGGACGGGTTGTCCACCGGGATGCGCGCGTTTTCGGCGAGCATCACCATGACGAAGGCCACGGCGGCGAAAACCATGCTGGGGTACAGCACGAAAGATTTGTGAGCCAGGGTTTCCACGATGGTGATGAGCGAAGTGGAGCCGCTGATGGTGGAGGCAGTGAACAGCACCATCAGCAGCGCCGGTTCGGCGAGGAAACCGACCAGCATCTCGCGGCGCGCCCCGAGTGTGCCGAAGGCGGTGCCGATGTCCATCGCCGCCAGCGAAATAAACACTCGCGCCAGGGCGAAGATCCCGGCCAGGGCAATCACGTCCACTGCCGGTGACAGCGGCAGGTCGGTGGCCAGCACCGGTACCAGCGCCGCCGCCAGCCACATGCAGGCGAGAAGGATATAAGGCGTGTAGCGGAACAGCGCCGATGCATTGTGCGCCAGCACGGCATCCTTGTGAAACAGCTTGACCAGGTTGCGGTATGGCTGCATTACCCCAGCGCCAGTACGGTTCTGCATCCACGCGCGGCACTGGTTGGTCCAGCCGAGCAGCAGCGGCGCGATGAGCAAGACCAGCGCATTCTGCGCGAGCTGGAGCATGAGCGACGGGTAATTCATCGAACGAAAGCCAGCAAAGCCAGCAAAGTTAGAAAGCTGTACAGCAGGTAAATGTGGATGCGCCCGTGCTGCAGTTTGCCCAATTGCTTGCCGATGGCATCATTCAGCCGTTTGACCGGTGCATAGAAAATATTCCATAGCAGGTCGTGCGTTTCGGAATGGAAATGCGGGTGTTTGTCGAAAGGCGTAGGCACCTGCCTGACCACACCCATATACCACTCGAAGATTTGCCGGATGGGCTGGCCGAAGCCCTCGGCGGTATCCTGCATGCGCGCGGTTTGCGCCGGAAAACCGCAATCCCACGCCGGGCCGCGCCGCAGGCGGCCATGAACGAGCTTCTTCACGGCAAGTGCGATGAGCAGGCCGCCCCCGGCGATAATCAGCAACAGAACCAGCGGGCCGTAGCTGGCCCGTTCTGCCTGGATCGGCGTGAGCAGCAGCCAGCCGGTTTTCGCCGCGCTGACGGAAAGCGAATGGTGTACCAGCATCTCGGTGACATGGTCCAGATGCAGAATGACGAAGGTGGGAAACACCCCGAGCGCGATGCAGCCGATGACCATGCACAGCATGCCGGCGCGCTCCCACAGCCCGGCATCGTGCACTTTTGCAAGGCTGCTATCGCGCGGCTGGCCGAGAAAGATCACGCCGTAAAACTTCACCATCACGTAGCCTGCCAGCGCGGCGGCCAGCACCAGTGCCGCCGCCGCGATCGGCACCAGCATGTTGATGTACGGTTGCGGCAGGCCGGGCGATAGCAGGAAGGCTTGCAGCAGCAGCCATTCGGAGACGAAGCCGTTCAGCGGAGGCAGGCCTGCCAGGGCCAGCGCGCCCACCAGCATCAGCAAGGCCAGCTTGGGCATCTGGCGGATCAAACCGCCAAACTTGCCCAGGTGGCGCTCGCCGGTGGCATGCAGGATAGAGCCGGTACCCAGGAACAGCAGCCCTTTCATGAAGGCGTGGTTGAGCGCGTGATACAGGCTGGCGGTAAGCGCCAGCGCCGCCAGCGCATCCTTGTGCGAGTCGTGAAAAATGATGGTGAGGCCGACGCCGGTCAGGATGAAGCCGATGTTCTCGATGGAGGAATATGCCAGCAGGCGTTTCATGTCCACCTGTACGGCGGCGAAGATCACGCCGAACAAAGCAGTAAGCAAGCCGAGCGCCAGCGCGGCCACGCCCCACCACCACAACTGCATGCCGAGCAGATCGAAGGTGATGCGGAGAATGCCGTAGATGGCGGTCTTCAGCATGATGCCGCTCATCATCGCGGAGACCGGCGAGGGCGCTGCCGGGTGCGCTTCCGGCAGCCAGGCATGCAGCGGCAGGATGCCGGCTTTGGCGCCGAAGCCGAACAGGGCAAGGAAGAATACGGCGCTTGCCCAGGAGGTGGTCAAGTGGGCGTGGCGCATGGCGCCGAAGGTGTAGTCTCCATGACCGCCTTGCATCACGCCGAAGCACATCAGGATGGATATTGCGCCGACATGCGCGATCAGCAGGTAAAGAAAACCGGCGCGCCGCACCTCCGGCTGATCGTGGTCGGTGGTGACCAGGAAGTAGGAGGACAGCGCCATGCTTTCCCACGCCACCATGAACAGGTAGGCATCATCCGCCAGGAACACCAGCGCCATGCTGGCGAGGAATAGGTGATATTCGAGGCATAGCGGGCCGAGACTGGCCTTGGGCATGTCGCGGAAGTAGCCCGCCGAGAACACTGAGATGCCGATGCTCGCCGAGCCGAGCAGCAGCAGAAAGAAGGCGGAGAGCGCATCCATGCGCAGGTGAAACGGCAGGTCGGGCAGGCCGAGCGGCAGGATGGCGGTGCTGGTTTCGTCGAGACCGGCCAGTGCTGCGCCAGCCAGGGCTAACGAGCCGAGAGCGCCAAGCGGGAAGATTATCCGTGCGATTAACCGGGAATTTTGCAGCACCAGCCCCGCCATGCCGAGCACGAGCCAGAATACCACTACGCCCAATATGACATCCATGGGCAGTACGCCGAATGAAGCGAACACCGCTTAAGCGACCTCCTTGTCGGGGTGCATTATAGTCCTGCCCCGGCAGCGTTGTTACTTGATCCTCATGCCCGGCTGCGCACCCTCATCCGGACTGAGGATGAATAAACCGGGCGCCTGGCCGGAAGCCGCCAGCACCATGCCTTCCGACAGCCCGAACTTCATCTTGCGCGGCGCGAGGTTGGCGACCATCACGGTCATTCTTCCCTTGAGCTTTTCCGGGTCATAAGCCGACTTGATACCGGCAAACACCGTGCGCGGCTTTTCCTCGCCGATGTCCAGCGTCAATTTCAGGAGTTTTTCCGCGCCTTCCACATGCTCCGCGTTGACGATCTTTGCCACGCGCAGGTCAACTTTCATGAAATCGTCAATGCTGATGAACGGCTCAAAACTCTTGTTTGCTTCTGCGGCTTCTGTGTTGGCTGTGTGTTGCTGGTGCGCGGCATGGCGCTGCTCGGAGTGTGGTTCAGTCATGGGTTTCAGGCTTTCCTGGTTGGCGGCGACCATCGCCTCGATCAGCTTGGGGTCGAGGCGGGTCGTTAGGTGAGAGTAATTGTTAATTTTGTGGCCGTGCGGTAGTAACTTATCAGTATATGGCGGCCCGCTAATATCGGACCATTTTAATTCGTCAATATTTAGGAAGGCTTCTACATTTGACGCTAATTGGGGCAAGATTGGTTTTAAGTAGGCAGTCAGCATACGAAACATGTTGAGCGCAATGCTACATACTTCATGCAACTGATTCTCTGCGCCACTCTGTTTGGCCAGTTCCCAAGGTTTTTGTTCATCAATGTATTTATTGGCAATATCTGTGGCCAACATGATTTCGCGAGTTGCTTTGGCAAAATCTCGTCGCTCATAACCCTCAGAAATGTAGTCATGGCCTATGTAAGAATCATCCCCATGAATAGATAAGAACTTTCCGAGCCATTCTTCGCCGTTGCTTGAAAATTTTGGATTTCGACCTAACAACTTTCCATCGAATTTCTTGGCAATGAACCCAGCACACCGGCTCGCAATATTGATGTACTTCCCTATCAAATCGCTATTCACTTTGGCCACAAAATCATCGAGGTTGAGGTCAATATCTTCCATCGTGCCGTTCAGTTTGGCTGCGTAGTAGTAGCGCAGGTATTCGGTATTCTTGACGTGATCGAGGTAGCTGCGCGCGGTGATGAAGGTGCCGCGCGACTTGCTCATCTTTTCGCCATTGACGGTCAGGAAGCCGTGCGCGAACAGTTTGGTCGGGGTGCGGAAGCCGGAATGCTCAAGCATCGCAGGCCAGAACAGGGCGTGGAAATAGAGGATATCCTTGCCGATGAAATGGTATAGCTCGGTATCCGAGCCTTGTTTCCAGAAGTCATCGAAGTTCAAGGGCGCTCCCCCACCCCCCGCCCCTCCCCCGTTGGGAGAGGGGAGCTTGCAGAACTGCTTGAAGCTCCCCATGTAACCTACCGGCGCATCCAGCCACACGTAGAAATACTTGCCCGGCGCGCCGGGAATCTCGAAGCCGAAGTAGGGTGCATCGCGCGAGATGTCCCAGTCGGATAGCTTGTTTTCGCCTTCAGTGCCCAGCCATTCCTGCATCTTGTTGGCCGCTTCTGGTTGCAGTGCGCCGCCGCGCGTCCACTCGCGCAGGAATTTCTGGCAGCGCGGATCGGAAAGCTTGAAGAAATAATGGTCGGAGTCGCGTAGTTCCGGTTTGGCACCGGAAACGGCGGAGTAGGGGTTTATCAGTTCGGTGGGCGCGTAGGCCGCCCCGCAGGACTCGCAGTTGTCGCCATACTGGTCTTTTGCGCCGCATTTCGGGCATTCGCCCTTGATGAAGCGGTCGGGCAGAAACATCTGCTTGACCGGGTCGTAGTACTGCTCGATGGACCGTTTTTCAATCAGCCGGGCATTGTCTCTGAGCCGCAGGTAAATCTGCTCGGAAAGCTCGCGGGTTTCTCCCGAATTGGTCGAGCCGTAGTGGTCGAATTCGACATGGAACGCGGCAAAGTCGGCTTTGTGCTCTTCCGCCACGCGCGCAATCAATTGCTCCGGGGTGATGCCTTCCTTTTCGGCGCGCAGCATGATCGGCGTGCCGTGGGTATCGTCGGCGCAGACGTAGTGACACTCGTTGCCCTGCATTTTCTGGAAGCGCACCCAGATGTCGGTCTGGATATACTCGACCAGGTGGCCCAGGTGGATGCTGCCGTTGGCGTAGGGGAGGGCGGAGGTGACGAGAATCTTGCGTTTCATTGCGGAGACCTGCTGAAAAGTGCCGCAATTGTAGCAAAATCGGGCTATAGGCGTGGGGGGGATTATTGGGTAGAATGCGTCCCCCAACAATTATTCCACCATGGAGCAGCAAATGAGTTTTACTGAAGCAGACGTGCAGGCTGCGCTGAAAAAACTGGTTGATCCGAACACGAAAAAGGATTTCGTCAGCGGCAAGTCGGTAAAGAATATCAAGATCGGCGGCAGCGATGTGTCGCTCGACATTTTGCTGGGTTACCCCGCAAAAAGCGTGTGGGACGAGATACGCGCGATGGTGGAAAACCACCTGCGTAGCAGCCTGCCGGGAGCAGGGAAGATCACCGCAAACGTATCCAGCAAGGTGATTCCGCACGCCGTGCAGCGCGGCGTGAAGCTGGTGGATGGGGTGAAGAACATCATCGCGGTGGCAAGCGGCAAGGGCGGCGTAGGCAAATCTACTACGGCGGTGAACCTTGCGCTGGCGCTGGCAGCGGAAGGCGCGCGTGTGGGCATGCTGGACGCTGATATCTATGGCCCTTCGCAGCCCACCATGCTGGGCATAAGCGGCCAGCCGGAATCTACTGATGGCAAGATGCTGGAGCCAATGAAGGGGCATGGTTTGCAGGCTATGTCCATCGGCTTCCTGATTGAGAGCACCGAGGTACCCATGATGTGGCGCGGGCCGATGGTGACGCAGGCGCTGGATCAACTGCTGCGCCAGACGCGCTGGGACAGCCTGGATTATCTGGTAGTGGATTTGCCGCCCGGCACGGGCGATATCCAGTTGACCCTGGCGCAGAAAGTGCCGGTGACCGGGGCGGTGATTGTCACCACGCCGCAGGACATCGCGCTGGTGGACGCGCGCAAGGGGCTCAAGATGTTCGAGAAGGTGGACATCAAGCTGCTCGGTATCGTGGAAAACATGAGTACGCATATCTGTTCCAAGTGCGGGCACGAAGAGCATATCTTCGGCGCGGGAGGCGGCGAGAAAATGTGCGCGGACTACGGGGCAGAGCTGCTCGGCTCCTTGCCTCTGGACATCCACATCCGCGAGCAGGCCGATTCCGGCAACCCGACCGTGGCAGCCGATCCGGATGGCGCAATCGCCAAGGCGTACAAGCAGATCGCGCGTCGCGTCGCGGTAAAAATTGCGGAAATGGCGCAAGACCACAGCGCGGTGTTTCCCAAGATCGTGGTTCAAAACACTTAAAGGAGCGGGAAGGGAGAAGAGGAAGCCAGGGTGCTGCTGTTGCCCTTCCCCCTTTACAGATTTCATGAGCATCAAGTCCGATAAGTGGATTCGCCGCATGGCGGAACAAATGGGCATGATCGAGCCATTTGAACCTGGCCAGGTAAAAGAAGTGGACGGCAAGCGCATCGTGTCCTATGGCACGTCGAGTTACGGCTACGACATTCGCTGCTCGAAGGAATTCAAGCTGTTCACCAATATCAACAGCACCATTGTTGACCCGAAAAACTTCGACCCAAATTCATTTGTCGAGGTGCATAACGATTTCTGCATCATTCCGCCAAACTCCTTCGCGCTGGCGCGCACCGTGGAATATTTCCGCATCCCGCGAAACGTGCTGACCATCTGTCTGGGCAAGAGCACCTATGCGCGCTGTGGCATCATTGTCAATGTCACCCCGTTCGAGCCGGAATGGGAAGGGTATGTGACACTGGAGTTTTCCAACACCACGCCACTGCCCGCCAAGATTTACGCTAACGAGGGTGTGGCGCAAGTGCTGTTTTTCGAGAGCGACGAGGTGTGCGAAACCTCCTATAAGGATCGCGGCGGCAAGTATCAGGGGCAGGTGGGCGTGACCTTGCCCAAGATGTAGCGGCACATTGTTTGTTTCCGGAAGCCACATCACTCCTTGCTGCCATCTATTTGCATTACTTCATCGAGGGTGCCGAATGAAATTCAACTTTAGCTCCGGCATCACATTGGCCTTCGGCAAATGTGAGCCTCCACTGAAATTAAATTTCAGCCATGAAATTTAATTTTCCGGTCATCATCATTGACGAGGACTTCCGCTCGGAAAACGCCAGCGGTCTGGGCGTGCGCGCCCTGGCCGAAGCCATCCAGAAGGAAGACATGGAGGTGATGGGCATCACCAGCTATGGCGACCTGACATCATTCGCGCAGCAGCAGAGCCGCGCCTCGGCATTCCTGCTGTCCATAGACGACGAAGAGTTCGGTGGCGGCAGCAAGGAAGAGACCGCAGCCGCGCTGAAAAGCATCCGCGCTTTCGTGGAAGAGATACGTTTCCGGAATGCGGACATCCCGATCTTTCTGTGTGGCGAAACGCGCACTTCCCGCCACATTCCGAACGACATCCTGCGCGAGCTGCACGGCTTCATCCACATGCACGAGGACACGCCGGAGTTTGTGGCGCGGCACATCGTCCGTGAAGCCAAGGCCTACATGGATACGCTCGCCCCGCCGTTTTTCCGCGCGCTGGTGAATTACGCGCAGGACGGCTCTTATTCGTGGCATTGCCCCGGACATTCCGGCGGGGTGGCGTTTTTGAAGTCGCCGGTAGGGCGGATGTTTCACCAGTTTTTCGGCGAGAACATGCTGCGCGCCGACGTGTGCAACTCGGTGGACGAACTCGGACAATTGCTCGATCACACCGGGCCGGTGGCCGCATCCGAGCGTAATGCGGCGCGTATTTTCAATTGCGACCATCTGTTTTTCGTCACAAATGGTACGTCCACCTCGAACAAGATCGTGTGGCATTCAACCGTGTCTACTGACGACATCTTGGTGGTGGACCGCAACTGCCAAAAGTCCATCCTGCACGCCATCATGATGACCGGCGCGATCCCCGTCTTCCTGATGCCGACGCGCAACAACTACGGCATCATCGGCCCGATCCCGAAAGCCGAGTTCAGCTGGAAGAACAT
>JACRAQ010000050.1 GCA_016213335.1 Nitrosomonadales bacterium | reverse complement strand
GTGCGCCGCGTTTCCCCGGCGGAATGGATGAACCGCGCCATGCAGTTGCACCAGATCGCGGTGAAAAGCATGGCTGCCGATGCGCACATCATCATTTGCGGCTATGGGCGCAGCGGCCAGGCGCTGGCACGCTTCATGGAGCAGGAGAACATCCATTTCATCGCGCTCGATCTCGATTCGCGCCGCGTGCGCGAGGCCGCTGCTGCGGGCGAAGGGGTGGTATATGGCGATGCGGGCAAGCGCGAGGTGCTGCTGGCGGCGGGCTTGATGCGCGCCAAGACGCTGGTCATCACTTATGACGACAAGCATTCCGCGCTCAAGATCCTGCATCACGTCAACGAGCTGCGCCCGGGTTTGCCGGTGGTGGTGCGCACCGCCGATGAAACCCATATCGAGGCGCTCAAGCAGGCCGGGGCGGCCGAAGTGGTGGCGGAAGTGCTGGAAGGCAGCGTGATGCTCGCATCGCAGGCGCTGCTGATGTCGGGCGTGCCGCTCAACCGCGTCATCCACCGCATCCAGGAAAACCGCGCGCGGCGCTACCGGGTGTTCAGCGGTTTTTTCAGCATCCCCGCCGAAACGGTGGTCGAGGCTACGGAAAGCCTGCAGCCGCGGTTTTTCAGCGTGCTGCTGGGCGAGCAGGATTTTGCCGTGGGCAAGACGCTGGATGCGGTTAACCTGGCCGAGCTGGAAGTGGAGGTGAATTCGGTGCGCCGCCATAATGTGCGCGGCACCCAGCCGGCGGGGGATATGGTGTTGCGGGCTGGCGACGTGCTGGTGCTGCTCGGTCAGCAACTGCCGCTGCTGGCGGCGGAGAAGCGGCTGCGCGAGGGATGAATGAAAATGAAGCTGACGGAGGAGTGGCTCGCTTCAATCACTTAGCCGGTCAGCCTTTTGGCGGTTGGGGCATGCATGGCGCCGGTTGCCGCAGAAACGGGGCGGATATTGGCGGTTTGCTCCGTTTCGAGATCAAGGAAGCGCCGGATCGCCTCGCACCCCAGGGTGGATCGCGTGCGCTGGGTGGTTGCCGCCAGCCGGTCCAGTTGATGAACGAGCTCAAGGGGAACCCGAAGCGTGATGGTGGCTGATTTCATGGGTGCCTCGAGGTGTTGTTAGGGATTCGATCTTTCGCTGAGGGCAACAGCAAGCCCGCCGGAGCGGGCTTGCTTCATCCTGAATGGTTCATCTAAACGCCGTAGCAGACGGTGTAGCTGGTTGCGTCATCAACAGATCCAGTCGCGGTGGCGGTCTGCTGAACAGACATCGGGCGCGCTCCCGCATTGTTAGGGATGGTCATCATCGAGCCGGAAGCGGTATTGCCATCATCCATCTGTGTATCCAGTTGCTTGGCGTACTTGCCGAGGATGCCCGCCGAACAGATGATGTAAGAGCCGCGCAAGCCCGCAATCGGGTTGTCGGTAGTGCCGCCATTAGTGATGCCGATAATGCCGTTTATCGAATTGGTTGGCAGGAGGTCTGCTCCGGTTGTCGGCCCGGGAGCCAAGCCTGCCAAGCGGACATGCTGCCAGAACAGCTGGGTTTCATCGGTGGCCGTAACAGAGTCCCATTTGCCGTTGATTACGCCGTTTCCTCCTGGGGGTTGGGCTGCCGAAGTGGCATTGGCTACGTGGCTTGCTGCCTGTATGTCATCCCCCGGCAGCGCCTTAAACTTGTCCTGATAGCCGTAGATGAACACGGGAATGTTTTTGAAGTCGGTCGCCAGGTTTTTTACTTTGGCGCTGTTGATGAGCTCTTGGCCCTTCAGCACGCCGCCGAGCAGCAGGCCGATAATTACCAGCACAATGGCGATTTCGATTAAAGTAAAGCCGGATTGCTTGCGTTTCATGGTTTCTCTCTCCTTAACTAATTGTATTTTTTGATACTGCTACCGGTCACTAGCAACGAGCGTGCCAAATAGGGAATAGCCGCGAAACCCGCGCCAATTGCCGCTTCCAGCCGGTTGATGGGCGATGGCGGGGTGGTGGTACGCGCGAGATGACGGAATTCAGACAGAAAGATGACGGCATGCTGACGGCGTTGCCCAGGAAATTGCTGCTATCCAACCGCTGGCTGCTGCTCGCCATGCTGGTGTCGCTGCATCTCGCGCTCTGGCTGGGGGTGGATAACATCTGGGTTCGCCCCATCCTGCTCAGCCACCTGGGGTTTTTCCTGCTGTGGCAGCCGCTGTGGCGCGGCGAGCGCGAGCTGAGTTTCGGCGGCGTGACGTTCATCGCCGGCGCCAGCGCGATGATCGTGCTGTGGCTCAACTGGTGGATGCTGGCGTTCTGGCTGGCCGGGCTGTTTGCGCTGGTGGGCGGGCGGGTATTTGCTTTCCAGTCCCGCTGGCTGAGAATTTTGTATCTGGCCGTGATGGCCTACTTGCTGGCGGCGCTGCTGTTGTGGGTGGCGCCCTATCTGTTTGCGGTGCAGGGCGCCCACCTCGGGGTGGCGTCCATGCACCTGGACAGCATGGGTGAAGGCGCGCGCAGCATAGTGAGCGCGGTGCTGCTGTTTTTCCTTGCGGGGGTGCTGTTCGTGCCGGTGGCAAGCGAACAGGCGGAATCGGCCCATGCGGTGGATTTCATCTATAGCTTGCTGCTGTTCATGCTGCTCACGCTGCTGGTGCTGGGCAGCCTGGCTTTCATGACGCTGGCGAGCGCGGGCTATCTGGAGGCGCTGTTGCGCACCCTGTTCCTGATGGCACTGGTGCTGTTTGCGCTGGCCTGGCTGTGGAACCCCCGCTTCGGCTTTACCGGCTTGCAACCGCTGTTTTCGCGCTACGTGCTGAATGTGGGCACGCCGTTCGAAAGCTGGCTCAGGCAACTGTCCGAAACTGCCCAGCGCGAACAAAGCCCGACGGCTTTCCTGGAGCAGGCCACGGTTGATCTGGCCGCTTTGCCGTGGCTGTCCGGCGTAAGCTGGCGGGTGGACAAGGATACCGGCAGCATCGGCAAGCCCAGTCAGCACCTGATTGAAGTCGAGGTGCAGGATTTGCGCTTGACGCTGTTCAGCAAGCAGGCCATCGCACCTTCGATGCTGCTGCACATCCACCTGCTGACCGAGCTGCTGGGCCACTTCTACCAGGCCAAGCGGCGCGAGCAGCGCCTGCGCGAGGTGACGCGCTTGCAGGCGGTCTACGAGACCGGCGCGCGCCTGACGCACGATCTCAAGAACATGCTGCAATCACTGCTGGCGCTGACCGCCATCGCGCAGAGCCGCGAGCAGAACGCCCTGCCGCTGCTGTGGCGCCAGTTGCCTGTGCTGACGCAACGCATCGAACTGGCTCTGTCCAAGCTCAAGGCGCCGCAGCAGGAAGGCGAGGCCGCGCTGCAGCCGCTTGCGGCGTGGTGGGAGAATTTGCGCCAGCGCCACCAGCACGAGGCAATTACGTGGGAATGTGCAGGCGCGCCGGCCGGCAGGAAAATTCCGGCGACGCTGTTCGATTGCGTGGCCGACAACCTGATAGACAATGCCGCCAACAAGCGCCTGCAGCAGCCGGGCATCCCCATCCGCGTCACCCTGTGCGGGCAACCGCTTTCCCTGAGCGTGTGCGATGGCGGCAGCGCGATCCCGGCGCCGCTGGCGCGCCAGTTGTTGCAGACCGTGGTGCCATCCGAAAACGGCCTCGGCATAGGCCTGTACCAGGCGGCTCGCTGGTCGCAGCAGCTCGGTTATCAACTGGTATTGCGCGAGAATACGGAAGGGGCCGTGCGCTTCGAGCTGGCCGACGGCTAAATCCTGCATGCTTGTGCAGCGCTTGTCCGGCGTTATTCCACAGGATGCTTCTGTTTTGTCCCGTTACCGGGAACGGAATAAATAACCCCCTTTTCCTGCTTCTATTCCGGTTTTATCTGGCTGGCCGGGTTGTTATTGTAGCGTTGTGCCAATCCGTCCGGCACTAATACGCGAATGGGATAAGTCATGTCAGCACCACAAAACCGGATCCGCCTGGTAGCCGCCCAGCCCAAGGAAAATCCCGCCGAAACGGCGGCGATTCAGGAAGCGCACGCCCGCGTAGAAGCGGAAATCGAAGCGCAGCTCGCATTGCAGGCGCGGATGCGGGCAGAAGCGCATGCGCGCGCGGTCGCCCAGGCGAAAGTGCGATACGAGAGCGAGCTGGCGGACCAGATCGAGGCAAAAAACCGCGCCGAATCCAGGCTGGCTGAGGAAATACTGGCGCGCGCGGAAGCCGAGCGCAGGCTGATCGAGGCGGCACAGGCCAAGCTGCAAGAGGAGACGCGGCTCGCCGAAGAAACCCGCAGCAGGTTGCGCGCGGAGCAGGAAGCGCAGCAGGCGCTGGGGCGCCGCCTGGCCGCCGAACAGCAGGCGCGCGCCGCTGCGGAAAACCGCGCCAGGCTCGAGCAGGAAGCGGCGCTGCTGGCGCAGGAAAAAACGGGCACCGAGGACTCCATCGCCAAGGCGATACAGGAGCAGATCCACGCCGAAAAAGAGGCGCTGGCGCAAGTCGGCGCCAAGGCCAGGGCCGAGCTGGCCGCTACCGAGGCGATGCAGTCGAGGCTGCGTGCCGACACTGCCGCTTTGGCGGAGAGCCAGGCTCGCGCGGCAGCCGAGATGGAAGCCGAGCGCGCCGCGCTGGCGCGCGCCGAGGCGGATCGGCACGCGATCGAACTGGCGCAGCAGCGCGCCGCAACGGAGCAGCAGGCAAAAGCGCAGGCAGATGTGTGCGCTGTGGCGGAAACCCGTGCCATCGAAGCGGCCGAGGCCTGCCGCAGGGCCTGCGCGGAAAAGGAAGAGCAGAACAGGGCCGCTGCGGAACAAAGCCAGCGCGTTGAGCAGGAAACGCGGGAATGGCTGGCTGCCAGAAAAGAGATCGAACGGCGGGCCGCGCGGGAGCGGAAAGAGGCCAACGCCCTGCTGCGGCAGGCCGAACAGGAAGCGCATGAACGTCTGGAGGCGGAATCGCAGGCCAGGCAAGCCGCGCAATGCAAGCTGGCGGCGGAACGGGATCTGATCGCGCTGGCGCGGCAGCGTGCCGAAGCGGAAATGCTTGCCGCCCGCGGGATGGAAACTCAGCTGGAGACCGAGGCCGAGGCCGAGGCCGAAGCCAACCGGCTTGCGGAAATGTCGGCAAAAGCCCGGCAGGCCGCAAAGGAAAAAGCGCGCCTCGAGCGCGAGCTGGCGGATGCCGAGCTGGCGAAGCTGACCGCTGACCGGCTTGCGGCCCAGGAAATACAAGACCGCATCCAGGCTGAGCAACAATTGGTGCTGGCCGCGCAACAGCGCGCCGGGCTGGCTACGGCCGCGCGCAAGGCGGAAGATGAAAAGCTGGCGGCGGTCAACGCGGACATCGCGGCAGCCCGCGAGCGTATCGCCGCCGAGCAGGTGGCAGCGGCCGCTGCCCTGCAACGCGCTGCCGCAAGCGAAGAGGCCGCCTGTGTGGCCCAGGCGCGCACGGAAGCCGAAAATCGCGCAGTGGCGGAAATCGAGGCGCGCATGGCTGCCGAAATGCGGGCTATCGAAGCGGATAACGAACGGCTCACCTCGGAAGCCCGCGCCAGGGAAGCTGCGGCAGCGAGGCTGATAGTGGCAGAGCATGCCTTGGCTCTTGCCAGAGAGAAAGAAGATGCTGAAATCCGCGCAATGAACATGGCCAAATTGCATGCTGATACCGAGGAGCAGGCTGTGCAGGCCGAGCGGGCGCGGCTGCAAGCCGAAGCGCGCGCCACCGCGCTGGCGCGCCAGCGCGTTGAAGCCGAGCAGCAGGCCATGCAACTGGCCGGGGAAATCGCGCGCCTCGAGCGGCAACAGATGGACAGCACGCAAGCAAATCTCGCTGCAGAGGCGCGTCTGCGCGACACGCAACAGGCGCGCCTCGATGGGGAGTTGCGCGCCAAAACCGGAACCGAAGCGCGCATCGCCGCAGAAGAAATGGCGGCGGCGGCGCTACGCGATCTCGAGCGGGCCGAGCGGGATGCCAGTCAGGCAGCGGAGGAAAAAACGCGGACGCAGCGGCAGGCGGCTGCAGCATTGCAGGAGAAGGAGCGCAGCCAGAAGGAGTTGACCCTGGCGTTGCGCGCGCGCGAAGCGCTCTACCAGCGCGTGACGGCGGGTTTGCGGGAAGAAATCCGGCAGGCCAGCGCGGAGGTGGAGGCGGAGCGGTTGTTGCTCAGGTTGCGCAAAACCGAGCGGCGCAACACGCTAACCCAGGCATCCCTGCTTGTGTCGCTATTGTTCGGCCTGACGATGCTGTCGCCCTTTGCGCCCAATTTCTCCGCGCCGGGGGCGGGTGGCACTCCCGTGGTGGCGGATCAGCCTGCAACGGCAGCGGCGCTGGCCGCCGCTGGCGCCGGAGCGTCGCCGGAGCCGCAGGATCAAGCCGTGGGCCGGGTAGCGGAGGAAGGGGAGGGGGCAGTCTGGCAGGGGCTGAAACTTGCTACCCAGTTGCAGGCTTTTCCGATGGATGGCGGGGCGGATACGCGGCAGGAGTGACGGCAGCAGGCAGCATGTGGCTGGTTGCCGGAGCTGTCAAGGCGAACGGAGTGCGTATCCCGTGTGCTTCATGCGATTTGCCGCAGCAGCTCTTCGCGCAGCAGAGCGACGGCATTTGGCTGTGCGAGGGTGGCGCCATCCATGAGAAACGTATCCTCGGCGCGCGCGCCCAGCGTATTGATCTTGGCGCTGCGCAGGTTGATATGGTGGCGTGCCAGCACATAGGCGATGCGCGCCAGCAAGCCCGGCCGGTCGCCAGCGACGACAGACATCGTGAAGCGGCCTTTTCCGTCGCTCCCGATGCGGACTTCCGGCGCGATGGGAAAATGTTTGAGCTGGCGGCTTATCCTGCCTGACTGCGGGGCGGGCAAGGCCTCCTGGCTGGCCAGTTTTTGCGCCAGTTCGTACTCGATGAAGTTCATCACGTCGCGGTAGGGCATCTCGCCGCTGCCCGCGCCCATCACCATGAAGCTGTCCAGCGCGTAGCCGTGCTGGGTGGTGTGAACCTTGGCTTCCACGATGTTGTAGTGGAGCCGCGCAAAGAATGCGCAGATGCGCGCAAATAAATTGGGCTGATCCGGGCAATACACCATCACTTGCAGGCCATCTCCGATGCGGCTCAAGCGTACCTTGACGACTGGTGCGGCGCTGTTGGCGCGGCGCGCCAGCAGGCGGGTGTGCCAGGCGATTTCATCCGGCTCGTGGCGCAGGAAATATTCGGTGTCGAGCTGCGCCCACAGCATTTCGTGGGCTTCCGGCCCAACCGCGTGCAGGTTGAGGATTTCCTGCGCGCGCGCGCGGATGTCCCCCACCTGGTCGGCGATCTTGCCGCTCGTCAGGTAACCGCGCGCGGCCCAGAACAGGTCTTCGAGCAATTTGGCTTTCCACGCGTTCCAGACTTTCGGGCTGGTGCCGCAGATGTCCGCAACGGTGAGCAGGTACAGCGCCACGAGATAGCGGTCGTTCATGACTTTGGCGGAGAATGCAGCGATCACGTCCTGATCGGAAAGATCCTGCTTCTGCGCCGTGGCCGACAGGGTGAGGTGGTGCTCCACCAGCCACACTACCAGTTCGGTGTCTTCCCGTGTCAGGCCGTGCTGCTTGCAGAAACGGGCCGCATCTGCTTTGCCCAGTAACGAGTGGTCGCCGCCACGCCCCTTGGCGATATCGTGAAACAGACCGGCGATGTACAGCATTTCGGGGCGCGCAAAGTCGCGGACCAGCTTGCTGCATAAAGGGTGTTCGTGCGCGTGTTCCGCGATGCTGAAGCGGCGCAGGTTGCGCACCACCGTCAAAATGTGTTCGTCCACGGTGTAGGCGTGGAACAGATCGTATTGCATCTGCCCGACGATGCGCCCGAAAGCGGGCAGGTAGCGCCCCAGAATACCGAGCTGGTTCATGCGCCGCAGCGCATGCGTAATGCCTTGCGGCTGGCGCAGGATTTCCGCGAACAGCGCGCGGTTGCGCGCATCGCCGCGAAACGCCGCGCCCATTTTGCGGCGCGCGCGCCACAGCGCGCGCAGGGTGGGGGCGGTAAATCCGGCCAGGTGCGGATGCTGTTCCAGCAGCAGGAAGCATTCCAGGATTGCAGGCGGTTCGCGCTCAAACAGCATTTCATCGCGCGCTTCCAGCAAGTTGTCGCGTATCACAAAGCGCGTGTTGAGCGGGTGCACCGCGCCAGCTTCCGGGAACAGGCGGACGCGCAAGTTCTGCAGCAGTACTGTGTTGAGCAGCAACACGGCCTGCCTGGTGCGGTAGAAACGTTTCATCAGGTGCTCGCTGGCGCGGCGCGCGCCCTTCGCTTCCCCGGCCCATGCGGCTTCGATGTGCATCTGCTCCGCCATGACGGCCTGGTAATCGAACAGCAGGCGGTCTTCGCGCCGTCCGGCCAGAAAGTGCAGACGGATGCGCAAGTTTTGCAGCAGGGACTGGTGGCGCGCGATGGCGAGGGCTTCCTGCGCGGTAATCACGCCGGTCGCAGCCAGTTCGCGCCAGGAGTTGCCGAGGCCGGCAGCGCGGCTGATCCACAGCACGGCATGCAGGTCGCGCAGCCCGCCCGGGCTTTCCTTCAGGTTGGGCTCGAGGTTGCTGCCAGCTTCGAGAAAGCGCGAGTGGCGCAGCTCCAGCTCTTTTTGCTTGGCGAGGAAAAAAGCGCGGCGATCCATGCACTGCGCCAGTGCCTTGCGCATACCCTCGAACAGCGGGCTGGCTCCGGCGATCAGGCGCGCTTCCAGCAAGTTGGTGCGCACCGTGATGTCGGCGGCTTCCGCCACGCACTGCGCCACGGTGCGGGTGCTGTGGCCGACTTCCAGCCCGATGTCCCACAGCAGGCCGACCAGCTCCTGCAAGCGCTGCTGCATTGCCGCGTCCGGCTCGGCGTCGAGCAGGATCGTCAGGTCAATGTCGGATTTCGGGTAGAGTTCGCCGCGCCCGTACCCGCCCACCGCTACCAGCGCCAGATGGGGTGGCATGGCCAGCAGGTGCCAGGCGGCGCGCAAGTGCTCGTCAACCAGCCGCGTGTGGGCGCGCAGCAACCGCGAAGGCTGCGCGTGGCGCGTATAGTCTCGTTGCAGCGACAGGCGGCCTTCGCGCAGGCTTAGCCGGATTTCTGCAGCGCTTTGCACCGTACTTAAAGAGGGGGTGGTGGCGGGGAACCGGCGGACAGGGTCAGCACTTCATAGCCGGCGCCGGTTACCAGCACGGTATGCTCCCACTGCGCCGACAGGCTGTGGTCGCTGGTCACGATAGTCCAGCCGTCGCCCAGTTGCTTGATGGCGGCCTTGCCCGCATTGATCATCGGCTCGATGGTGAAAACCATGCCGGGCTCCAGTTTCAATCCGCTACCCGCCTTGCCGTAATGCAGCACTTGCGGTTCTTCGTGGAACTGTTTGCCGATGCCGTGGCCGCAGAATTCGCGCACCACGCTGTAGCCCTGCGCCTCGGCAAAGCCCTGAATCGCATACCCGATGTCACCCAGGCGCGCACCCGGCTTGACGGCGCGGATGCCGCGCCACATCGCGACAAAGGTGTTTTCGCACAGGCGCCGCGCTTGGATGGAAGGCTCGCCGACGGTGAACATGCGGCTGGTGTCGCCGTGGTATCCATCCTTGATGGTGGTGATGTCTATGTTCAGGATGTCGCCGTTCTTGAGTTTCTTGTCTCCCGGCACGCCGTGGCATACTTGGTGGTTGATCGAAGTGCAAATGGATTTCGGGTAGGGGGCATGACCGCGCGGCGCATAATTGAGCGGGGCGGGGGTGCACTGCTGCATATCCACCATGTAGTCGTGGCACAGCCGGTCAATCTCGCCGGTGGTTACTCCTGCGCTCACGAAGGGAGCGATATAGTCCAGCACTTCGCTCGCCAGCCGCCCTGCAATGCGCATTTTGGCGATTTCCTCCGGAGTTTTGATGGTGACAGCCATGATGGTTCGCGCAAATCAAGAAGCGGCAAAGGATAGTGGATAGTGGCGGCAATCACAACTTTGCGCTCTGCCCGCCCCTCGCGCGGCGTCGCAGAAAAAGCTGCCGCTTCCCCCGTTTTTCTCTGCGTGGCTCCGTATTCTCCTTGCAATTTGCTTTTCTTGACACCCCCACCTGCCTCCCCGATACTTGCGCATCACATTAATCGGGGCGTTCCGCTTTGGACGAGTTCTCGCTGGGCACGCTGTTTGTTGCCCTTGTGGTCATTCTAGTTTGTTCCGGTTTCTTTTCCTTTGCCGAGACCAGCATGATGGCACTGAACCGCCATCGGCTGAACCACTTGGTGCGCAAGGGCAACAAGAGCGCCAAGCTCACCTCCAGGCTGCTGACGAAAACGGATGCGTTGCTCGGCGCCATTCTGTTCGGCAACACGCTGCTTAACGCGGCAGCAGCGTCCCTGGCCGGGATCATCGTACTGCGCCTGTTCGGTCACGGCAACGACACGGCGCTGCTGGCGGGCACACTGGCGATCACCTTCGCCATTCTGATATTCAGCGAAATCATGCCCAAAGTGGTTGCGGTCAGCTACCCGGAGCGCGTGGCGCTGTTTTCCAGTTACCCGCTGTCCTTCTTCGTCAAATTGTTCTACCCCGTCGTATCTGTTGCCACCGCGATTGTGCGTTACGTGCTGTGGGCGCTGCGCATCAAGGTGCAGTCCGACAGCAGCCGCCAGAAAGTGGGCCTGGAAGAAGTGCGCATGATGGTGCTGGAAGCGGAAAATTTCCTGCCGCACAAACATCAGAGGATGCTGCTCAACCTGGTGGATCTGGAGCGGATCGCGGTAAACGATGTGATGGTGCCGCGCAACCAGATCGAAGGGTTAGATCTGAGCGCCAGCCCCGATGTGCTGCGCGAGCAGCTCGCTACCTGCCACCACACGCTGCTGCCGGTATACGAAAATGCGCTCGATAACATTGCCGGCATTTTGCACGTGCGCCGCGCACTGGGCTTGTTGCAGCGCGAAAAGCTCGATGCGGAGTCGTTGCGCGAGCTGCTGTCCGAGCCCTATTTCATTCCGTCCGACACCGCCTTGCTGTCGCAGTTGCAGCACTTTCAGGAGCGGCAGATCCGCATGGGGCTGGTGGTGGATGAGTACGGCGAACTGCTGGGCATGGTAACGCTGGAAAACATCCTGGAGGAAATCGTCGGCGACTTTACCACGCAGTCACCTGTGCAGACTGGCAGGTTTCTGCGCCAGCCGGACGGCAGTTTGCTGGTGGAAGGCAGCACGCCGTTGCGCGACTTGAACCGCAAGCTGGGCATGCATTTTCCTCTGGATGGAGCGAAGACGCTGAATGGGCTGATTCTGGGCCATTTGCAGGATATTCCCGAGGCGGGCACCAGCCTGAAAGTCGCGGATTACCCGATAGAGATCGTCCAGACGCAAGACCGCGTGGTGAAAGTGGTGAAGGTTTTCCCGGCCTTGCGCGCCAGGCAGGGCAATTAGCGCAACCTTTACAAGCGGCGCATGGCGGGGCATGATGCGCGGTGGACAATGCTGCTCGATCAGTTTGTTGGATGAACGGACCGTTTTATTTCAAGGAAAAACGCCATGGCCGCAGAAAGCAAAGCCAAGCAAGCGAAAGCGAAAGAAGCCCTGTTTTTCTGGGAAGGCAAAGACAAATCCGGCAAGATCGTCAAAGGTGAGCTGCGGGCGGCTGGAAAGGAAACCGCTTCCGCCCAGTTGCGCCGCCAGGGTATCACCGTCACCAAAATCAAGAAAGGCGGTGGCGGCGGCAAGCCCGTCACCGAGAAAGATATCGCCCTGTTCACCCGCCAGCTTGCCACCATGATGAAATCCGGCGTGCCGCTGATCCAGTCGTTCGATATCGTGGGCAAGGGCCACAGCAATCCCAACGTCGCGCGCCTGCTGCTGGACATCAAGACCGACGTGGAAACCGGGAGCAGCCTGGCGCAGGCTTTCCGGAAATATCCGCTGTTTTTCGATAACCTGTATTGCAACCTGATAGACGCGGGTGAGCAGGCAGGTATTCTGGATACCCTGCTGGATCGTTTGGCAACCTACAAGGAAAAAATTCAGGCGATCAAGAGCAAAATCAAGTCGGCCCTGTTTTACCCCATTTCCATCATTGTGGTGGCTTTCATCATCACCGCCGTGATCATGATTTTCGTGATTCCCGCATTCAAGGAGCTGTTCTCCAGTTTCGGCGCCGACCTGCCGGGCCCCACCCTGGTTGTCATGGCAATTTCGGATTATTTTGTCGAGTATTGGTGGCTGATTTTCAGTCTCGGCGGCGGCGGAATATACGCCTTCTTCTATTTCTGGAAACGCAGCAGGAAAATGCAGGACGTGATGGATCGTCTCATGCTCAGAATCCCGGTATTTGGCCCGTTGATCCGTATCGCCTCCATCGCCCGCTGGGCGCGCACCTTGTCCACCATGTTTGCGGCGGGCGTGCCGCTGGTGGAAGCGTTCGATTCGGTGGCGGGGGCGGCCGGTAATGTGGTGTATTTTGATGCCACCAAACAGATCCAGAGGGAAGTCAGCACTGGCAGCAGCTTGACGGTGGCCATGCAGAACACCAGCGTGTTCCCCAGCATGGTGCTGCAAATGACGGCAATCGGCGAGGAGGCGGGTTCGCTGGACAGCATGCTGAGCAAGGTGGCCGATTTCTACGAGGCCGAGGTGGACGACGCGGTGGAGGCGCTATCCAGCTTGATGGAACCCATTATCATGGTGGTGCTTGGCACGCTGATCGGCGGCATGGTGATAGCGATGTACCTGCCGATCTTCAAGATGGGCCAGGTCGTTTAACAATAATTCGCGCAGCGAGACGTTGCTGAAAAGGCTTGCGGAGAAATGCGGTCGCACATTCCAGTGAAATTGCCGTGACCCCTTTTGCCCGATTGCCGCGAGGCTGCCCGCATTTTTCCGCCGCCCTGCGCGGCATTGCCGGTTTGATGGTGGTCAGCTTTGGCTTCGGCATAACCCGCAGGCGGCCGGGCCTTCACTGAAACTACCGGCATGTCTGAAATATTCCAGGTATTTCATGCTCAGCCCCTGATGTTTGTCGGCATGAGTGCCGCGCTTGGCCTGATGGTCGGCAGTTTCCTGAACGTGGTGATCCACCGCCTGCCCAGAATGATGGAGCGGGAATGGCGCGCCCACTGCGCCGAGCTTGCTGGCGAGGAACCCGGATCCGCTCCGCGCTACAACCTCGTTGTTCCGCGTTCCGCCTGCCCGCATTGCGGTCACGCCATCAGCGCGCTGGAAAACATACCGGTCATCAGCTATCTGCTGCTGCGCGGCAAGTGCAAAGGTTGCGGCGCACCCATTTCCGCGCGCTATCCTGCCGTGGAAGCGCTGAGCGCCCTGCTGAGCGGTTTTGCCGCGTGGCATTTCGGCTTCGGCTTGGCGGCATGCGCCGCGCTGCTGTTTGTCTGGGCGCTGCTGGCGCTGACCTTTATTGATTTCGACACGCAATTGCTGCCGGACGACATCACCCTCCCGTTGCTCTGGGCAGGGCTGCTGTTCAACCTGCCCGGCACGTTCACTGAACTGCATGGCGCCGTTATCGGCGCGGTGGCGGGCTACCTGGCGCTGTGGGCGGTGTACTGGCTGTTCAAGCTCGCTACCGGCAAGGAGGGGATGGGCTACGGAGATTTCAAGCTGCTGGCGGCGATCGGCGCATGGCTGGGCTGGCAAATGCTGCCGCTGGTGATCCTGCTCTCCTCGCTGGTGGGCGCCGTTGCCGGCATAACGCTGATCGTTGCGGCGCGCCACGGGCGCAACATTCCCATCCCGTTCGGGCCCTATCTGGCGGGCGGCGGCCTGATTGCCCTGTTCTGGGGGCAGGCGCTGACGCAAAGCTATTTGCAATTGATCGCGGTGCAATGAGCTGCTGTATCGGATTGACTGGCGGCATCGGCAGCGGCAAAACCACCGTCGCAGCGATGTTCGGGGAATACGGCGCCGCAGTCGTAGACAGCGACGCCATCTCGCACCGCCTGACGCAGCCGGGGGGCGCCGCCATCCCGGCGATCTGCGTAGCTTTTGGCGACGGCTGCCTTGATGCGGAGGGCTCTTTGGACCGGGCGCAAATGCGCCGTTTGGTTTTCGCTGATCCTGCCGCCAAAAAACGCCTGGAAGCCATTCTTCACCCGATGATACGCGAACAGGTGCAAGCCCGGATACGGGCGGCCGATGCGGCGCCGTACGTGTTGCTGGTGGTGCCGCTGCTATTCGAAACGCAAGGCTATCGCGACATCATCCGGCGGGCGCTGGTGGTGGATTGCGCGCCGGAAACCCAGGTCGCGCGCGCCATGCGGCGCAGCGGGCTGGAAGAGGGAGAGGTGCGCGCCATCATGGCGCAGCAGATTGCGCGCGCCGAGCGGTTGCAGCGCGCCGACGACATCATCCACAACGATGCCGATCTGGGTGCCTTGCGCCAGCAGGTAGAGCTGCTGCACCGGCGCTACCTGACTTTTTCCACGGAAAACGGTTGAAGGTATACAATGGTCAAAAATTTACTGGCTTGAACCCCACTTCCTGCGCGGCATTGTGATCAGCTACGAATTTCCCCTCAACGAGCGTGTGCGCACCTTGCTGCGCCTCGAAGATCTCTACTCCAAGATGGCCTACTTTACCGAGAAGGCGAGCACGGACGATCACCATGCCGCGCTGGCGGCGCTGTTTGAAATTCTCGAAGTCGCCGGGCGTGCCGACCTGAAATCCGACCTGCTGCAGGAGCTGGAGCGGCAAAAGCGATTGCTTGCCACACTGCACAACAACCCCGGCATTTCTGAGGAAGCGCTGGATAAGGTGCTGGGAGAAATCGAGGGCGCCAGCACCAAGCTGTTCGGCATGAGCGGCAAGATCGGCCAGCACCTGCGCGAAAACGAGTGGCTGATGGGCATCAAGCAGCGCGCTTGCATCCCAGGCGGAACCTGCGAGTTCGATCTGCCTTCCTACCATTACTGGCTGCACCAGGACGCTAACCTGAGGCGCAATTACCTCAAGGACTGGCTGGCCCCCATGCTGCCGATAAGCGATGCCTTGGGCATCATGCTCAAGCTGTTGCGTGAAAGCGGCAAGATGCACCATTTCGTTGCCAGGCAGGGCAGTTTCCAGCAGATGCAGGGCGGTCGCGTGGCGCAACTGCTGCGCATCAATCTGGACAGCGCCCTGCAGTGCATCCCCGAGGTCAGCGCCAACAAGTACGTACTCAACATCCGCTTCGTCGCGGCCAATTACGCCGCAAAAAGCACCTTGTACGATCAGGATGTGGAGTTCGATCTCACCTTCTGCACGTTGTAGCATGCCAAGCAAACCTGCCGTAGTTGCCTGTCCGCAATGTGGCAAAGAAGTAGTGTGGAACAGCGACAGCCACTACCGCCCGTTTTGCAGCTAGCGCTGCAAAATGATTGACCTGGGGCAGTGGGCTGCGGATGGCTACCGCATCCCGCTGGATGAAGACGGTGCGGATCAGGAGCCACCTCCTCGCCAAGCCTGACGCAACAGGGCGATGCCGTGCGCTCCGTGACACCACGCTGTCTCCATGTCTTCGCCGCGCAACCCCCCCAGCGCAAAGACCGGAATCTCTGATGCTGCGGCAAGCGCGGCAAATCCGGCCCAGCCGAGATGCGCCGCGCCCGGATGGCTCTGCGTCGGCAGCACCGGACCCAGCACCGCAAAATCCATTCCCAGCCCGGCTGCCCGGCGCAGCTCTTCGGCGTTGTGGCAGGATGCTGCGCACCATTCCATATCCGGGCGCGCATTGCACGCGGCAAGCCGCGCACTGCTGAGGTGTACCCCATCCGCGCCGACTTCCTGCGCCAGTTCGATATCGCTGTTGAGCAGCACATGCGCTCCGTGCGCGCGTGACAGATCCAGCACGAGCAACGACAAGTCGCGCAGCGCCGGGCGCGACAGGTTTTTCTCGCGCACTTGCACCAGCCGCAAGCCGCCGCGTAGCGCATTCTGCAAGCGGTGCAGGAATTCTTCGCGGCCAAGCCCGGCAACGTTGCTGATGGCATACAGGGCAGGAAGTTGCAGCGCGCGCAGAATGGGTGCGTTGGCGGGCAGCAGCGGGCCGACCGTAAGGTCTGGCCCGGTTTGCCAGCTCAACGACTGGATTTCGCGGCCATGCGGCTCGCCCTTCCATCGCGTCACGCGGAAAAAATTCAGGCGCACCGTGGCATGGGGATAAGCGAATACGCGCGTCAGCCAGGGGTGTGCTTCCTCGATCTCGATGCCCAGTTCTTCGAACAGTTCGCGGTGCAAGGCGTGGAGCGGTGATTCGCCCGCTTCGATCTTGCCGCCGGGAAATTCCCAGTAGCCTGCGTAAACCTTGCCGGCAGGCCGCTGCGCCAGCAGAAAGCTGCTTGCGCCGCAAGCCGGATTGCCGGCATTGCTTCCCTCGCGCAGCAGCACGGCAGCGGCAACTTCGATAACGGGAGTGTTCATGTCATTACGTTTGGTTCTCTGCGGGCGCAGCGCTCATCCGGCTATGGCAGGGCAAAAAACAAACCCCGCGCTGGGCGGGGTTTGCCGTTTGTTGCGCGCGTCATGCAGCCGTTACATCATGCCTTCCATGCCGCCCATTCCACCCATCCCGCCGCCGCCCATGCCGCCGGCCGGTTTGTCTTCCGGCAACTCGGCCACCATGCACGCGGTGGTGAGCATCAGCCCGGCGATGGAAGCAGCGTTTTGCAGTGCGATGCGGGTGACCTTGGTCGGATCAACCACACCCATCGCCAGCATGTCGCCATATTCGCTGGTGGCCGCGTTATAGCCGAAGCTGCCCTTGCCTTCCATGACCTTGTTGGCCACCACCGAGGGCTCGTCGCCCGCGTTGGCGACGATGGCGCGCAAAGGCGATTCCATGGCGCGCAACACGATGGTGATGCCTGCGTCCTGGTCATGGTTGTCGCCCTTCATGCCGGCCACCACGTTCTTGGCGCGCAGCAATGCCACGCCGCCGCCGGGGACGATGCCTTCTTCCACTGCCGCGCGAGTCGCGTGTAGCGCATCTTCCACGCGCGCCTTCTTTTCCTTCATCTCGACTTCGGTCGCGGCGCCGACTTTGATCACCGCCACGCCACCGGCCAGCTTGGCCTTGCGCTCCTGCAGCTTTTCCTTGTCGTAGTCGCTGGTGGATTCATCGATCTGCTTGTTGATCTGGGTGATGCGGCCCTTGATCGCGTCTTCCTTGCCGGCGCCGTCAATGATAGTGGTGTTGTCCTTGCCCACTTCGATGCGCTTGGCCTGGCCCAGGTCGGCCAGCGATGCTTTCTCCAGCGTCAGCCCCACTTCTTCGGCGATCACGGTGCCGCCGGTCAGGATGGCGATGTCTTCCAGCATGGCCTTGCGGCGGTCGCCGAAGCCGGGCGCCTTGACG
>JACRAQ010000045.1 GCA_016213335.1 Nitrosomonadales bacterium | reverse complement strand
CTTTCTGGTTGCGGCGGCAGCGACCGGCGGCAGCATCACGCTGACCGGCACGCGCGCCGATATTCTGGAAACCGTGCTGGAAAAACTGGGCGAAGCGGGCACAAAGATCAGCGCAAATGCCGACCGCATCCATCTGGAAATGAGCGGGCGCCCGAAATCGGTAAACGTGCGCACCGCGCCGTATCCCGCTTTCCCCACCGACATGCAGGCGCAGTTCATGGCGCTGAACTGCATCGCGGACAGTAGCGCCATGGTGGTGGAAACCATCTTCGAAAACCGCTTCATGCACGTGCAGGAACTGCGCCGCCTCGGTGCGCAGATCGAGGTGGAAGGCAACACCAGCGTCGTGCGCGGGGTGGATCACCTGGAGGGCGCCACCGTGATGGCCACCGACTTGCGCGCCTCGGCTTCTTTAGTGATCGCAGGGCTGGTGGCGCAGGGCGAAACCGTGATAGACCGCATCTACCACCTGGATCGCGGCTACGAGCATATCGAGGCGAAACTTTCGCAGCTCGGGGCGAATATCAGGAGGTTGAAGTAGGAAATGGCCGTTCGTGTTGAGCCTGCGGAAGGGGCGCCGCGTAGCGGCGGGGTACCCACCGGCGTACCCCTTGCGGGTGATGTCGAAGGGTGGCCGTCATTCCCGCGAAGACGGAATCCAGTCAAAATCAAATTCGCCGGTGGCAGACCGGCAACTGGTTACCTTTCTTGTCTTGGCAAGAAAGCGGAATCATGTAGCAAGCGCACAAATTGATAATAATCATAATGTTATTAAAGTTACCCAGTGTTTGAAATTGATTTCAAAACAAATGACCCGCTTCGGCGGGTTTTTTTATTGTCGTGCGTATCATCTAATAAAAAGATTGACGCAAAGATTGACAGAGATTTTTTATCCTGTATCATGAGCGCCATATTCATGCAAAAAGGATTTAATCGTGAACCCATACGCAGAACTTATTTCCAAGGAAGAGGCGAAGCTCGAACTTCTACGAAAGAAAGTCGCAGCATGTGAACAACTTATCGCGGCCCTTCGGGGGACGGATACGGATGATGTTGATGCTGCTATATCAAAACAAATAGGGCAAAAGTCCGTTGCATTAGATGGTAAGACAAAGGACTCGCAACAAAGCGCACCAGTTATCGCAGGTATGCGCACGCGCAAGGATTCTATTGCCCCTCTAGTTCTTCAATATCTCGGAATGGAAGGGAAAAAACTTGATGATATTGAGGCATACATGATCTCTATTGGGAAGCAAACGACGAGAGGGTCATTGCGAACAATGCTAATGAATCTGCGGGTAACTAATGGACTTGTAGAAAGCCCATCGGCTGGCTTCTACAAGCTATCAAAAGCGGGAGCAAAAGCCATCGGATTAGACTTGGTATAAAAGGAAACGCCCTCGGGGGAGGGCGTTATTTGCAACAGCGTCTAGGACGGCGCATAACGAAGGAGAAACTCATGGTACTGGCAAGCCAGTTGGAGCAGCCCCTCATTAAGTTGAGGCTAGCTGAATTCGCGACACTTACCTTATAGGATTGAGCCACTAATTCGGCAGGGTCGACATAAGTCAGCCCTTGCCGAATTATACCTAAATCACCTATTTACGCAACAAGTTTATACGCATTTTATGCGTATAGGGGCTTCTATTGTCAACTTTGCGTATTAGTTGCGTATCTTTATCTACACTATTAAGGAAACAAAATGACTACCAAGAAAAGCGCTACTAGTAATAAAGAAACAACCTCATCGCGTGTTGCGACAATCGCTTCCCAAGCGTTAAGGCAGCCGGGAAGCGTCACCAACAAGCAAATCAAAACTATCGCAGCAAGTGTACTTACGCAGACTCCTGACAAGAAGAAGTCGCGTTAACTTCAATTAGCGGAGTAATTCTTAACACGCATTTAGTGGGAATGTGAATTACTCCGCTTGCTTGTATGTTGTGCTTGTCCTCAATGTCAGCCATGTTTGGGGCAAGCACTTTTTGATCTCTCTGTCATATATCAAGAATCCCACACAGCCAAACGGGGTCGGCTTCATAATTCACCCGGCGAAACCTTGTGTTGAAGCTATGCCGCCTTGAGCAGAAAATCCACATGGATGGCATCGTAGGGAAACACGGTCTGGCCGTCGTCGGTTTTGGTCAGCAGCCCGGCGTTGAGCAGCGCGGTTACGTTGCCATGCACGGCTTTGACATGCGCCCGGTGCGCCGTGCGGCTTCGCGGATGGACATGGGGGCGGCGCCGGTCAGCGTGTTCAGCAATTCCCAGCGCTTGCCGGAAAGCACTTTGAATAGCAGGGCGGGGGAGTCGAAGCTGATGCGCGGCGCGGAAGGTTCTGCGCACTTCCAGGCCCGCGCAAAATCACCCAGCGTTTCCGTCAGCGGGCGGACATCAATCGTTACTGTGTTCATCTTGCCACCTCCTTGCATCTTCGAAAAAATCGGCGACCAGCCGATCTATTGAGGCAAATCATATCCTAAGCCGGACGAGCCGGAGCCAAACAGGGAAGCCTCCTGCGAACCCCCTCCCTTGACGGGAGGGGGCAGGGGGTGGGTGAGCAGTGGGAGTTGCGTAATCACTCAGGGTTCACCCTCACCCTAGCCCTCTCCCGTCAATGGGGAGGGAATGTCTTGGCGCATTTGGAGGAGGCTCCATTCTATTTAAGTCTGCTCAAGAAATGTGAAGAGTTGACCCATAAGAGACTAATTTCAACTAGCCCCGCTTTTGACGGTAAAATGCCCCCTTTGCAAAAATAACCGACCAGGCATGACCATCACCATCGCCTTATCCAAGGGCCGCATCTTCGAGGAAACCCTGCCACTGCTGGCGGCGGCTGGCGTGGTGCCGGGCGAAGACCCGGAATCCTCGCGCAAGCTGATTCTGCCGACCAACCGCGCCGATGTGCGGCTCATTATCGTACGCGCTTCCGATGTGCCGACCTACGTGCAATACGGTGCGGCAGACTTGGGCGTGGCGGGAAAGGATGTGCTCGACGAGCATGGCGGGGCCGGCCTGTACCAGCCGCTGGACCTGAATATCGCGCGTTGCCGCATGATGGTGGCGGTGCGCAACGATTTTGATTACGCCTCGGCGGTGCGCCAAGGCGCGCGCCTGAGAGTCGCCACCAAGTATGTGCAGACCGCGCGCGAGCACTTCGCCGCCAAGGGTGTGCATGTGGATCTGATCAAGCTGTACGGCTCGATGGAGCTGGCTCCGCTGGTCGGGCTGTCCGATGCGATTGTTGACCTGGTCAGCAGCGGCAGCACGCTCAAGGCGAACAACCTCACGGCGGTGGAGGAGATCGCGCAAATTTCTTCGCGGCTGGTGGTAAACCAAGCGTCGCTGAAGCTGAAGCGCGATGCAATTCAGCCGATGCTGGATGCCTTTTCCAGGGCGGTGACCAAATGAACATCAAGCGGCTTTCCAGCAGGCAGGCGAATTTCCACGTGCAGCTTGATGCGCTTCTCGCATTCGAGGAAACCGCGGACGAAAAACTGGAAGCCACGGTGGCGGCCATTCTCGCAGATGTAAAGCGGCGTGGTGATGCGGCGCTGCTCGAGTATACGCAACGTTTTGATCGCCTGAATGTGAACAACGCTGCCGGGCTGGAGCTGCCGCAAGCCGAATTGCGTGCCGCGCTCGACAGCTTGCCCGCCGCGCAGCGGACGGCACTGGAACAGGCCGCGCAACGCGTCACCGCTTACCACCAGAAGCAGTTGCAGTCTTCATGGAGCTACAGTGATGCGGATGGCACCATGCTCGGCCAGCAGGTCACACCGCTGGATCGCGTGGGATTGTACGTACCGGGCGGCAAGGCAGCCTATCCCTCTTCCGTGCTGATGAATGCGCTGCCTGCAAAGGTGGCGGGCGTGGGCGAGCTCATCATGGTGGTGCCGACCCCTGATGGTGCAAAAAACCAGCTGGTACTGGCAGCAGCCCGCCTGTGCGGCGTGGATCGCGTGTTTACCGTCGGCGGTGCGCAAGCGGTGGCGGCGCTGGCTTACGGCACTGCCACCATCCCCCGCGTGGACAAGATCGTCGGTCCCGGTAATGCATACGTGGCGTCGGCCAAGCGGCGCGTGTTCGGTGCCTGCGGCATAGACATGATCGCCGGGCCGTCGGAGATTCTGGTGATTTGCGACGGGCAAACCAACCCGGACTGGATTGCGATGGACTTGTTCTCGCAGGCCGAGCATGACGAACTGGCGCAAGCCATCCTGCTCAGCCCGGATGCGGCATTCATCGAGCGTGTGGCGCAAAGCGCCGACAGGTTGCTGGAGCAGATGCCGCGCCGCGAGATCATCAAAACCGCGCTGGAAACTCGGGGCGCGCTGATCGCGGTGGCCGACATGGATGAGGCGTGCGCCATCAGCAACCGCATCGCACCGGAACACCTCGAATTGTCTGTCGATGATCCACAGGCCTGGCTGCCCAAGCTCAAACATGCCGGAGCGATATTCATGGGGCGCTACACTTCCGAGTCGCTCGGCGATTATTGCGCCGGGCCCAACCATGTCTTGCCCACTTCCGGCACGGCGCGGTTTTCTTCGCCGTTAGGGGTATACGACTTTCAGAAGCGCAGCAGCCTGATCCAGGTTTCCGCACAAGGCGCGCAGACATTGGGCGCGATTGCTGCGGAACTGGCTTTCGGGGAAGGCTTGCAGGCGCACGCGCGGTCTGCCCTGTTCCGGAAGGGAAATTGATCCGAAAAGTTTATTAATTCAGGTTTTGCCGATATAATGCGCCGCTTCGCGCAGGCTTGGCGGCTCGTATTGCACCGCAACTTGATGCAATTCCTGCCTGAATCGGCGCGCTGTAATATTCAAGATTGGCCCGGTAGCTCAGTCGGTAGAGCAGAGGACTGAAAATCCTTGTGTCGGTGGTTCGATTCCGCCCCGGGCCACCAAAAGATGTGCTGGCCCTGATTGCCAGGCCAACTTCAATGCGCGTCAACAAGTTTGCCTATTTCATGCTTCAGCAGGTCTTCTGTAACAACCCCCGCATGCAGGTGGTTGATCTTGCCTTCCTTGCTTATGAAAAAAGTTGTGGGCATGCCATATAGGCCGTAGTCGTCCTTGATTTTGCCGGTTTTATCCAGCCCGGCAGGAATGGTCAGTCCGGTTTTTTGCAGGAATGCCTTTGCTTTCTTTTCAGTATCGTCAACGGCGATAGCCAGAAACGCCACCTTCTGCGGCGAGTACTGGTGCGCGACCTTTTCGATGATGGGGGTCTCCTCCCCGCAGGAAACGCACCAGGAAGCGAAGAAGTTGATGACCACGGCCTTCCCTTTGTGGTCGCTTAGCCGGAAATTGCCGCCGCCAAAAAGCTCGATGCTGAAGTCGGGCGCCGCTTCCTTGGCTGTTATTGGGGTTGCCGCTTCTTTGTTGCAGCCCTGTACCAGCAGCATGCTGCCCAAGAGAAGTGCAAGCGGGAAACCGTAAGTTATGGTTTTCAAGGAGCCTCCCTCACGAGACCGCGCCAGGCGGGATTGCGGCGGGACGGTTGCGCATCTTGCCTGTCACGGGTGTTTGTGCCCGGCGTGATCCGCGTGCCCGGGGCTTCCCGGATTTTCCGCCTGCCCGGAGCGAACCACGGCTTTAATTGCGGCCTTTTCCCCATTCTTGAAAACCAGGGTCATGGGAACCTGGTCGCCGATGCTGAGCGGTTTTTCCCCGCCCATCAGCATCAGATGCAGCCCGCCGGGTTTCATCACTACCGAGGCGCGCGGAGGGATGGCGAGCTCCTTCAGGTGCTCCATGTGAGCCATGTTTCCATGCATGACGCTCTTGTGTATACCGATCTGATCAAACACGGGGCTGGAAACGCCAACCAGCGTTTGCGGTTTTGCGCCGGTATTTTTTATTTCCAGGTAAGCGGCCAGCACTTTGACATTGGGCGGCGCGGCCTGCACCCAGGGGTCGAGCACCTGGATTTCTGTCTCGCCGGCGCGCGCGCTCAAAGCGGTAAGCACGAGCGCCAAGGAAATAACTATTTTCAGAAAATTCCCCATCGCTTCTTGCTCCTTTCGTTATAAAACGCGCGTATTTTCGTAAATGCTTCCGCGATTTCCTGCGGGTCCTGCGGTGGAGGAAACCGGCCATGCAACCTTCCCTGCGGATCCACCAGAAAAATGGTCGAGTTATGGCTTACCAGATAAACGTTATCCGGCTTTCCGGCCTCCTTCGGGTGTATGGTATACAACGCGCTCATTTGCCGGGAAAAAGCGTCAAGCTCGGCGGGGCTTCCGGTTACGCCAATAAACTTGCTGTTGAAATAGGCGGCGTACTCTTTAAGCGATTGAGGCGTATCACGCTTGGGGTCAACCGAAACAAAGATACCCAGGATTTCTGAAGCGATGCCCGCATCCTTTTCGAGCAGCCTGAACGCTTTTCCCAGCGTTCCCAGCGTGACCGGACAAACGTCGGGGCAGTGGGTGTAGCCGAAAAAGATAAAGCTCCATTTTCCTTTCAGGTCGCTCAAGCCCAGCGTTTTGTTATCGGCGCCCTCCAGCTTGAATTCGGTCAATTCTTTCGCCTGCCAGAACAGATAGTCCTCGATTTCCTCGGGGGCGCGAACGACTTTATCCTGGCTCAACTTCCAGCCGATAAATGCCGTGATGGAGAGGGCGATGGCCAGCAAAAGCGCAATGCCTTTTTTGCCGAGAACTCGGCTCATCGGTCCTCCTTCAGGAAGCGGGCTGTTTTATGCTGATTTTTTTGCAGGGTGCCACAGGCGAAAAGCCCGGCTCCTGCAAAGCTGATGGCGACATAAAAACCATCCAGCTCGAATCCTATCATTCGGGATAACCAAGTGGTCATTGCACCCAGGCAGACCAGCATGGCGCCGAAAACCCGCATTTTGATTCCCTTGAGCGGGGCGGTCATAGGACAAAGCCGAGAACAAACGCCTTGTAGTGCCTCATCAGGCCGGCAAGATTCATGAATGCGAGGCAGAGCAGGATTACACCGCAGGCGTTTTTAATCGAGGCGAGGCGCAAGGCGGCCTTGCTTTTCCCGAGAAACAGGATAAGGGCAACCGCTACCAGGCACAAGGCGATGGTGGTGCCAAGGCCGTAAAGAAACGCCAGATACCATCCCTCGACCGCCGTTCCGCGCTGGGATGCCAGCCCCATGATGTCGGACAGCATCGGAGTAATGCACGGCGAATACATGAGGGCGAAGGAAACTCCGATCAGCAGGGCAAGGCCGCTCAGCAGGGGTGGGCGATGCATTTTGCCCAAGGCGGGTACGCGGTTGACCAGAAAAATATACAGGCTGGCAAGCAGGATAACGGCTCCCGCCGCAATCCTCAGGTTGCCGATGTTGCCGGTCAGCGTGCGGCTGAAGCTCAGGCCGGACGCGATCAGCAGGGAATAGAAAAGGGTGAAGCCAGCCGCGTAGGCGATACAAGGCGGGAGGATCCATTTGATGATCCCCGCCTCTTCTTTTTGGCCAAGCGTCGCCAGATAAATGCCTGCCAGGAAGGCAATAAAAAAAGGGCTGATTTGCATGATGCAGAGTTGCCAGATCGAAAAAAAAGAGGAGAAGCCCCCCCATAGCGCCGCGCCGCCACCCATCAGATAATCTCCTCGACCCATTGCCGGAATTCATCCGGCTTTTTCGCTATGTTTCCGTAGAAAGCGCGCTTCACGATCCCGTTTTTGTCAATGAAAAAGGTGGTGGGCGGGGAGCTGACGCCGTAATCCCTGGCGATCCGGTCACCCTTGTCGTAGCCGGCCGGGAAAGGCACCCCCCATTTTTTGACAAACCCTTCAAACTTTGACCGCGAATCCTGAATGCCAACCATGAGAAATACGATCGGGGCGTCCTTGTGTTTGGTGTAGGCCTGTTTTATCAGCGGCAGAGACTCGTTGGAGCAGGGGCACCAGGAAGACATGAAAGTGATGACGATTCCTTTGCCGGCATAGTCTTCCAGACGGCCGGTGCCTCCACCCAGCAGTTCCAGGTTGAAGGGGATGGCTTTTTCTCCCACCTGCAATAGCGGCTTGGCTTCTTCGCCGCAACCGGCCAGAGCGGTTGCGAACAGGAGAGCGGCGCAATAATTCTTAAAGGAGCTTGTCCAGCTCATGTCTCATCAGTTCCTCTGTAACGCTGCCCGAATGGAAGTAGTTAACCATGCCCTGCTTGTCTATGAAATAAGTGGTGGGGATGCCATACAAGCCGTAGGCTTTTTGAATTTCCGTGCTTTTATCAATCCCCACCGGGAAGGTGACGCCATATTTTTTTACAAAGTCTTTTGCATTGGCTTCCGTGTCGTCAGTAGAGATTGCCAGAAATGCTACACCCTTGGGCTGGTATTCGCGCACGATCTTTTCGATGGCGGGCATTTCCTCCCTGCAGGGCAGGCACCAGGAAGCGAAGAAGTTGATCAGAACGGGCTTCCCCTTGTGGCTGCCGAGCTGAAAACTGCCGCCGTCCAGCAAGGCGAGCTTGAAATCTGGCGCCGCCTCCTTGGCTGCCACGGCAGGCTTGGGGAATAAGTCCTTCGGCTCATCTCTCAGAGAAAGCAGCAAAGCGGCGATTGCCAGGGCGAGCGCCAGTCCGGCAGCGGCAAAGACAACGAGCAGTTTGTAGGATTTCAGGCTGGGCACAATTTACTCCGGCAATTGGGGTACGGGAAGGTTCCACTGGAAAGTCCGCGTCCCCAGGCCGGCCAGCCGCATCGTGATTTCGAGTTCGGCGGGCTGGCCGGTCTCGATCGCGGGGAAGGTGAGCATTCCCTGGTTGTGGTGTTGCTGCCCATCCCGGTAGAGCACCACCCAGCCGGCCGGGCTTTGCGGGCTGCCGTTATTGATGCGGAGCGAGGACATGTCGGCGAGATTCCACGGGGGTACCGTGCCTTGGTGGGTGTTGATGAAAACTATAAAAAGAGCGCTTTGCTGGTCGCGCGGCAAATTGCGCACCCCGAGGTATGGCATCAGGCGAAGATGCTCGCGGGGCACGTAAATTATATCCAGGAACAGGTCGTTTTCACCGAAATCGCTCCTCCATAAATACTGTTTGACAAACTTCATGGTTTTTTCTGGAATGACGGTCGGCACATTGCTCAGGAAGTTGTTCTGCAAATACCGGGTAATGGTTTCGGCATGGCGATCCGTTATTCCCGCCCGGTCCGGGGCGCTCATGCGGGCGACCACCGACTCCCATTCTGCCGCAGTCCGGGGTTTTTTCTCGATGACATCCCTGCCGTGGCATTGTCTGGTGCAGGTGCTTTGATAAAGCCGTGTAATTTCTTCCGGAGCCAGTTTTGCAACCATGCCGTGCTGGTACAGGAAAAGTTTCCCTTCACGGTACAGGCCGTTGATTGCGGCGTCTGGCGCCTGGCCGGTCAGGTACATGAATGCAAGCATGCTGACGGTTGCGCCAAGCAACAGAAACAGGCTGATGCTGATGAGCAGGGGCTTCATGGTTTATCTTTTCGCGTCAGCTAAAGGGGGGCGCTCGGGCGCGGCCTTGATTATAGCGGCCCGTTTGCGCTACCCCTGTTTTTTGGCGCTGCTGCCCGGCGGCGGGATATTGCAAAATCCTTGCGGGGCGACATCCAGCGCCGCATTGAATTTGCTGGAGAGGTTCTGGAACGCGACCAGTGCGGTAAGCTCGATAATGGCGTCATCGCTGAAATGGTTTTTGAGGCGCGTCATCAGCCCGGCATCCACCTTGCGGCCGGTGTGGGTGATGGCTGCCGCATAAGCCAGCGCCGCCTTGGTGCGGGCATCGAACAGCGCGGAGGACTCGAATTCCGGCAGGGCCTCCAGGTGCGCCCCGGTCAGCCCGCGCTTGATGCCGGTGGCGGAATTGATGTCAACGCAAAACGCGCACCAGTTGATTTGCGACACCAGCACGGTGACGAGCGTCCGCAACGGAGGCTCGATGGGTGACGATTCGCCCCCCCCCGCGCCGTAAAGCAACGACAGGCCGGCGAAAACCCTGGGCGAACGCCCCCACAACCGCGCGGGTTCCAGCTCGCGGCCATAGCGCCGCCGCTGGTTGAGAAGAAACAGGCGGACATACCAGGGGAAGCGGTGGCCGGGCGGGGTTTCGATATGGCTCATGAACTATCTCGATGGTCTTCAGGCATCATGCGGCTTGTTGAAACGTTTTTTAACGCCAACATAAATTCCGTAAAACATCAAAAACGCCCAAACTGCCAGAGCGGTCCACAACAGGACCCAATCCACCGTATCAAAGCTCCTGGTGTACTGGTAAATTTTTCCGTGGATTCTCTGCATGGGAGTGATGCGGGCGTCGTCCCCGTATTTTCCGATAAAGTAATCCACTATCTGCTGCTTGCTCATTCCCTTGTTGATCATCTCGCCGACCTGGTTTTTCCATTCCAGGCCACAGCTCATGTTGCAGTCTTCGAGGATAAGCGGGCATTCGCACGGGCAGGCGAGGTCTTTTGCAACCTCGTTAACGGTTAGCGCAGAGGCGCTGGACAGGGTCACGGCATAAATTACCGGCACGAGCCAGCAGTAAAAAAGAAATGACCGGCAGGAAGAAAGTTGCCTCATGGCTGTTTGCCCTGCTTCTTTCGGGAGCGGATGCGCCATGCGATCAGCACCAGAGCGGCCAGGATACCTGTCCCGAAAAGCGCGTAGAGGGTAGTCTTGATGTTTCTCTGGCTTTCATAAGATTTCCCCTTGGATTGAGTTTCCTTCATGGAGGAATATTTGATGTCAACCGATGGTTTGGGGTCGCTCTTGAGGTAACTGACCTTGAATGCGATTTCCTGTTCTGCGGCCACACCTTCCAGCTTGTAGGCGATATGGTTAAAGCCTTTGATCACGCTGATGGAGCCATCTTTCTGGGTTATCTGAGCGCTTTCTGGCGGAGAGATGCTGAAAGCGCTGCTCCGTAAAGGCTGTTGCAGGTCTACCTCCATGTTTTTCACTGGATGGTTCACCTTGATGCGGTAATCGATTTCCTTTTTCTCGTTTTTTACATTGAGTTGCGGGGTGTGAAAGCTGAGATAGAAGTTGGGATAGGGAAGCACCAGGCTTACCTCGTCGTACTCGCCCTTGCTCGCGGTCTTGTAGAGCTGGCAAAAATGCTGGCCTTCGTGCGACAGGCTGCACGCATCGCTGATGACCGAGCCCCTGGGAATGAGGAAGCTGGTCCTGATGGGGTAGCTTGCGGCTTCTTCAAACTTGCCATCGTAAATCGCCAGTACGCTGGGGTCGTCATATTCCGGCATGATGGCGACTTTCATCCGGCCTATGGGCAAGCCTTGCGAGGCGCCACTTCCCGGCACGTTTCCGGCACCCTTGTCGCACCCGGAATGGATGGGCGCGAGGCAAAATATCAAAGCGGCAACCCTGAAGCAGCCTGCCGCATTCATACTGACTGTTTTTAATCCGGAATTTTGCATGTGAAAATGGGCGGGCGCCGGGCGAGCAGCAAGCAAACCTTGAGGGGCACGAACCGGGTGATGACCTTTGCGAATTCTACCCCATCGCAACAGCGTTACGCATCTTTCTCGGGGTGAAATGCTCTACAATAATCCCGGCTGTAATTGCGGTCATTCGCAGCCAGTCGTGCAGTAGCCGGCGCAGCCCGGCAGCAAGAGATGCTCGAACCCCCCCAACCTTCAATGAACATGCGGCTATTGGGTAGTGGAAACAATCAGGAGTTTCACATGAAAAAACGCAACAGGCCGTTATGGTGTTGCTCATGCCAGTATCTCGCATGGATGTTTATGTTCTCCGGGTTCCCTGTTTTTACGGCCTGTTACGCCGGAGATGACGTTTCCGAGCAAAGCTACTTGCAGGACTTTCCGGTAGTGCTGAGCGCTTCGCGCCTGAGCCAGCCGCTGCCGGAAACCCCCAATGCGGTGACGGTTATAGACCGCGACATGATCCGCGCTTCCGGGTTTCGCAATATTGCCGACCTGTTCAGGATGGTGCCCGGCATGTATGTGGACTACCGGGACGGCTACTCGCCATTCGTGTCCTATCGCGGCGGCACGGATGACTACACGCGCCGGATGCAGGTGCTGGTGGATGGCCGCTCGGTGTACCTGCCGCCATACAACACCGTGGATTGGGAAGATTTGCCCCTGCACATGGACGACATCGAGCGCATCGAGGTGGTGCGCGGCCCGGCGGCACCATCATACGGGTCAAATTCTGTTCTGGGAGTGATAAACATCATCACGCGCGACGCCTCCGCGCTGGATGGCGCGAGCATTTTTGTAACCAGGGGCAACGCGGGCGGAGGAAACGGTGCGTCGGATGCCGTAGTTCGCTACGGCAGAAGCGGCGAGCGCCTGGACTACCGGCTCATGCTCGGCGCGAAATCCGACAACGGGTTCAATTTCCCGGCCCCTTACAAGAACTGGTACAACGGCTATAACGACAGCAGCCATACTTATATGGCAAATATGCGGGGCAATTACCACCCTGGCGGCCAAGACAGTTTCGATTTGCAGCTGGGTTTCAGCGACGGCACGCATGCCACAGGAGACCCGGGAAATTACCATGCACCCCCCCATGACATAAAGAACAACTCAAATTTCCAGCAATTGACCTGGCTGCGCACGCTGGGGCAACAGGAAGATTTCCGCTTGCACTATTCTCACACCCACCGCAATTCCGTTGATGAGAGGTATACCAATGACGGGCTTTACTGGCTGACAGACAACGTTTCGGTGCACCGCCACGAGATCGAGCTGCAACACACCACCCAGCTCGGTTCCGCCAACAGGTTCGCATGGGGCGCTGCGATGCGCGAAGAATCAGCGGATGCGCCCACCCTGTTTCTGGCGCCGCAAAAGCTGCACCAATCACGCTTGTTTGCAAACGATGAATGGCGCATATCACCCAGGCTGCTGCTGAATATCGGGGCGATGCTGGAGAGCAATGGCATGGGCCGCAAGGATGTATCGCCAAGGGTGGCGGTCAACTATCACGTTACGCCGGAGCAAACATTCCGGGCTGGCATCTCGGTCGCACACCGTAACCCTGCCTTGTTTGAGGAGCGCAGCAACAACCGGTACACCGCCACGCTTGAGCAATACTTTCTTTCGTCGGGAGGGTTGCGCCCGGAGCGCGCGCTTTCCCGGGAGATAGGCTATCTCGGGGAATTCCGTAGCGGGCTGTCAATTGACGTTAGGGCTTATAACGACCAGGTAAGCAACCTCATCTTTGCTGATCCCTTTGTCTATCCGTGGTCGGTTAACAAGATGCCATCTTACGATTTTCGCAACGAATTCATGGTTCACTATACGGGGCTGGAAGGGACGGTCAAATACAGCTGGGACGCGAAAAAAAACCGGCTGATTTTCAACTTTGCGCACCAGGTGGCCGGTGCCACCCTGTTCGGCACGCCGAAAATCATGACCCAGGCACCCGCGTTGCCGCCCCCCTTGTGGGGCATAGTCCAGGGTATAGGCTTGGCGCAGATTCAAAGCATTGCCAGGGATTTCAGCGCGAGCGCCCCCATGAACAGCTTCAGCATACTGTACTCCAGGCAGGTGTGGGAGAGGTGCTCTGCCAGCCTGGGCTACTACCAGCAAGGGGCAGTGTACATATTGACCGGCGATCGCCAGCCGCTGAGCCGCCGTCTGGATGTGCGCATAGCCGAGCAGTTTGGCCCAGCCGGAAAGGTTGGCGGGGGCGAGGTCTCGCTGGTTGTCCAGAATGCGCTCAAGGACAGCAGCGTGGGGTATAGCGGCTATTTGTTTGACAGGCGAGCCTATCTTGCCGCGACGCTCAACTTCTAGCCGGGCCAGCCTGGCGGCAATTACTTCTGCGCCAGCTCCCGTGCGCGCGCTGTGCGCTTTGGCTGCGGTGTTCCTGTGGCTTTTTATTCCGGCAGGGCACCTCCATGCCGCGCCGCTTGCCGTCACCGTGGTACTCAGCGAAAGCAGCGGGGCCTACCTGGAGTTTTCCGATGCGTTGCGCGAAAAGCTGCTCAATAAGAACATTTATCTCAATGTTGTTGATGACCCCGGCGAAGCAATTCCGGAACAGGGCCTGATCGTTGCGGTCGGGATGAAAGCGGCAACAGCCATCGCGGGTAGCAGCGCGCATGCCATCCTCAATGTCTTCGTTCCGAGAGCCGGTTACGAAAAACTGCTGCACGACTTTCCTCTCCGGGCGGCCTCAAAGACCTGCTCGGCAATTTTCCTGGATCAACCTGCCGAGCGCCAGGTACGCCTCATCGAGGCGCTGTTGCCGGGCAAGCGCAGCATCGGCATATTGCTTGATAGTTATCCGCCGGATGACCTGGTCCAGCTCAGGCAGCGGATGGCCAAACACAAGTTAACCCTGCATGAGCATAAAATCGGCCCGGATTTTCCGCTTCACGTGGCATTGCAGCATGTGCTGGACAGCAGCGACGTGTTGCTCGCCCTGCCGGACGCCGCGATCTATAACAGCTCGACCATACGCAACATTCTGCTGGCGTCATACCACAGCGGTGATCCGGTGATCGGGTTTTCGCCAAGCTACGTCAAGGCGGGCGCACTGGCGGCGGTGTTCAGCACCCCGGCGCAAATTGCCGCACAGGCCGCCATGGCAATACAGCGGTATGGCGAAACGCGCATGCTGCCGGCGGCCCAGCACTCGCAACAGTTCGAGGTGTCAACCAACGAGCAGGTGAGCCGCTCGCTGGGCCTGGCGATCAAAAGCGCGGAGGAGCTGCATCAGGAAATCAGCGCGATCATGGGGGATGAGCCATGAGAGCTTCCGGAATCCAGCAGCAAACCTTGCTGGTTGCGCTGATCCCCATTGTGGTGATGACGGCGCTGTTTGCGAGCTATTTCATTTACGTGCGTTTCGCCGACGTGGATCGCGCGCTGTTCGAGCGCTCGCAACTGGTGACGCGCCAGCTCGCCTCCTCTGCCGAGTATGCGGTTTTCTCCGGGAACAAGACGCTGTTGCAGCAGAGCATCAATTCGGCGCTCGCCCAGCCGGATGTGAAAGCGGCGGCGGTGCTGGACACCGACGCCAGACAAATGATGGCGGCAGGGGGAGGAGGCGAAGTTTTATCCGCCAAAGTCAGTTCGTCCAATCCGGTATATCAGGACAAGGATATCCTGCTGCTGTATGAGCCCATCGTTGCCACCCAGATCAAGCTGAATGAGGGCGATGAGGCCGTGCCCGCACCCGCAAAACCGCTTGGCGCGGTGGTCGTCGAGGTCAGCAAGGCCAGCCTCAACAGCCAGAAAAGCAGAATGATTGCTTTCAACCTGCTGGTCATGCTGCTGGTTTTGCTGGTGTCAGTCATGGTGGCGTTATGGGCAGCGCGCCGGATCACCGGCCCGGTTCTGGGCATGAGCCTTGCCGTGCGCCGCATCGGGAGCGGCAGCCTGGATACCTCCGTTCCCCCTCAACCCAGAGTGTACGAACTGAACGAGCTGGCCTCCGGCATTAACAGCATGGCCAAACAATTGCGGCAGGATCGGGACACGCTGGAGTACCGGATCGGGAATGCGACCAGAGAGTTGCGCGCGAAAAAAGAGGAGATAGAGCGGGCACATGCCGAAAAGATATTGCTGAACCAGGAGTTGATGGAATCTGCTTCCCTTCTTTCGGGTACGCTGGAGTCAACCGCTGATGGAATCCTGACTGTTGATCTGGAAGGCAGGGTTGTGGGATTCAACCAGAAGTTCAAGATAATCTGGAACTTTACGGACGAATTGCTTGCGCTGGGTAACTGTACGCGCGATGCCGGTGAGCGCGCTTTCCAGTTTGTCCAGTCTCAATTGAAGGATTCTGATTCCATTACGGCGAAAGTACAGCACCTTTACGGCCATCCGGAGGAAACTTTGCTGGATGAGATTGAGCTCAAGGACGGAAGGTTTATTGAGCGCTACACGCAGCCGTTGTGGAAAGACCGGAAGGTGGCCGGGCGAATCTGGAGTTTCCGCGACATCAGCGAGCGCAGGCGGCTGGAAAGCCGGCTGGCCGAGGCGTTGGATCTGAACCAGAAAACCATTGCTTCCTCGCTGCTCGGGATGCTTACCTATCATGCAGCAAGCGGCCAATGTGCCTTGGCCAACGAAGCTGCCGCGAAAATAGTGGGGGCGGCGGTGGAGCAGCTTACCCGGCAGAATTTCCGCGAGCTTCCAAGCTGGAAAGCCAGCGGCTTACTGGTGATGGCCGAAGAGGTCTTGCGGAACGGCGCCGAGAAGCGGATGGCGACACACCTGACTTCAACTTTCGGTAAGGAAGCCTGGCTCGATATCATCATGACAACGTTCGAAAGCCACGGCGAGCAGTACTTGCTCCTGATGTTCGAGGATATTTCCGGGCGCATGAAGGCGATGGAAGCGTTGCAGCTCGCCAAGAGCCGGGCGGAGGAGGCCAGTCTGGCCAAGAGCGATTTTCTCGCCAACATGAGCCATGAAGTACGTACACCGCTGAGCAGTATTATCGGTATGTCGCAGTTGGCGCTCAGGGCGGAAAGCGACCCGCGGCAGCGTGATTACCTTGAGAAAATACTTCTGTCCGGCGAGCATCTTCTCGGCGTCATTGACGACATCCTCGATTTTTCCAGGATAGACGCCGGAAAACTCAAGCTGGAAATACTCTGCTTTGATCTCGACGAGGTCAGGCAGACCCTGATCAATCTGGCTAACTGGAGAGTTGCTGAGAAGGGCCTTCGGCTGGTGTTTGATTTCAATCCAGGCATTCCGTGCTGCCTGCATGGCGACCGGCTGCGGTTAAACCAGATACTGCTCAACTATATCAGCAACGCCATCAAGTTTACCCTGCGGGGCGAAGTTGTTGTCCGTGCCAAAGTGATCGAAGAGAGCGAGAGCGATGTCCTGCTGCGCTTCGAGGTGCAGGACACCGGCATCGGCATCACCGAAGAGCAGAAAGCCAGGCTGTTCCAGCCTTTTCAGCAGGCTGATACCTCCACCAGCCGGAAATATGGCGGCTCCGGCCTTGGGCTGGCCATCAGCAAGCGGCTGGCGGAGCTGATGGGCGGCGAGGTGGGGGTGCAAAGCGAGGGCGGACAAGGCAGCACTTTCTGGCTGACCGTGAGGCTCGGCAAAGGTGGCGCACAGGAGCTGCTTGTACCTGGGGGTGGATGCAACGTGCAGGACGGCAGGATGATGGCCGCGATGACGGCGCTCGCCGGCGCGCGCATTCTGGTGGCCGAAGACAACCCGTTCAACCAGCAGGTGGCGCGCGAGTTCCTCGAGGGTGGCGGCGCTATCGTGTGCGTTGCCCAGAACGGGCAGGAGGCGCTGGATATGCTGCGGAACGAGCCATTTGACTGCGTCTTGATGGATGTCCAGATGCCGGGAATGGACGGGCTGGAAGCGACGCGGCAAATCCGTGCCGACCCTGCTATTGCGGGTACGCGCATCATCGCTCTGACGGCTAACGCATCGGACGATGATTGCGAGCGCTGTATTGCTGCCGGGGTTGACGATTTTATCGGCAAGCCGTTCAAGCTCGGCAATTTTTATGCCACGCTCGCCAAATGGCTGACGCACCCGGAGCTGCAGGTGTCTGCTCCGGCGCTACTCCGCAATGCGGCAGCAGCTATACCGGCAGGCGATCCGGGCATAATGGACTTTGCGGTGCTGGGCGAACTGGTCGGTAACGACCGCCAAAAAATCCGCTCGTTTGCGCTCCGGTTCGTCGGATCATCCAGCGAAGACGTAGCCAAAATCGAGGAGGCGATGGGCCGCAACGATCTGGCGGCGGTGAGCGAGCTTGGCCACCGTGCCAAGTCCCCCGCCAGAATGGCGGGGGCGTTCGGCTTCGCCGATTTATGTCAGACGCTGGAAAGTTGCGCGGCTGGCGGGGACGTGGAGCAGGCCCGGCGCATCGTAAGCCAGTTGCGTCCGCTGCTGGAGTGCATCGCGGAGAAAGCGGATAATTTCTGATCTGCGGGCAACCAGATTAATAAGGAGCGGCTTTCAAATAAAGCCCAATCAACCCATGGCGGGAAAATTCTATATCAAGACCTTTGGTTGCCAGATGAACGAATACGACTCGGGCAAGATGGCGGACGTGTTGCGCGCCAGCGAAAACATGGAGCAGACCGATGCCCCCGAGGAAGCCGACATCATTCTGTTCAACACCTGCTCGGTGCGCGAAAAGGCGCAGGAAAAAGTGTTTTCCGATCTCGGGCGGGCGCGGCTGCTGAAGCGCTCCAGGCCTGGATTGCTGATCGGCGTGGGCGGCTGCGTCGCCAGCCAGGAAGGCGAGGAGATCGTGAAGCGCGCGCCCTACGTGGATCTGGTGTTCGGGCCGCAGACTTTTCACCGGCTGCCGCAACTGATCGCGGCGCGGCGCGCGGGCGGGCGCCCGCAGGTGGATGTCAGCTTTCCCGAGATCGAAAAATTCGACCATTTGCCCGCGTCTGGCGCCACGATGGGCTCCGCCTTCGTTTCCGTCATGGAGGGGTGCAGTAAATATTGCTCCTATTGCGTGGTGCCTTACACGCGCGGCGACGAGATGTCGCGCCCGTTTGCCGACGTGATGCGCGAAGTGCAAGCGCTGGTGGCGCAAGGCGTCGGCGAGATTACCCTGCTGGGGCAGAACGTGAATGCCTGGCGCGGCGCGACGGAAGACGGCGAGAGCGCCGATCTCGCCTTCCTGTTGCGGGCAATCGCGGCGCTGGGCGGGGTGCAGCGCCTGCGCTACACCACCTCCCACCCCAATGAAATGACCCGGCGCCTGATCGAGGTGTATGCGGAAATACCCAAGCTGGCAAGCCATCTGCATTTGCCGGTGCAGTCTGGCTCGGACCGCATCCTGGCGGCGATGAAGCGCGGCTACACCGCGCTCGAGTACAAGTCGCTGGTGCGCAAGCTGCGCGCGGCGCGCCCGGATATCGTGCTGACTTCCGATTTCATCGTCGGCTTCCCCGGCGAGACCGAGCGCGACTTCGAGGCAACCATGAAGCTGATCGAAGAGGTCGGCTTCGATTCCAGCTTCAGCTTTGTGTACAGCCCGCGTCCCGGAACGCCCGCCGCCGAAATGGCGGATGATACGCCGCAGGAAATCAGGGCAGAGCGGCTATACCGGCTGCAAGCCCGGATCGGGGAGCAGGAGCAGGCGGTCAGCCGCGCCATGCTGGGCAGTATCCAGCGCGTGCTGGTGGACGGGGTGTCCAGAAAAGATGGCCTGGAACTGGCCGGGCGCGCCGATAATAACCGCGTTGTAAACTTTAGCGGCGCACCCGGCATGGCGGGCCGCTTCGTGAATGTAAAAATCACCGCCGCGCTGTCGCATACCCTGCGCGGCGAGCTGATGGCGGAACAGATATGAATGACCTGCAATTTTCCCTGGAGCCCCCGGATAACGCCCGCCTCGCCAGGCTGTGCGGCGCGTTTGACGAGAACCTGCGGCAGATCGAAGTGGCGCTGGAAGTGGCTATCGCGCGGCGTGGCGAGCATTTCAGCGTGCAGGGCGAGCCGCGCCAGATCGAGCTGGCGCGCCAGGTCTTGCAGGATTTTTACCGCGATGCCCGGCACGATATTTCCCTGGAGCAATTGCAGCTCGGCCTGATCGAGGTGATGAAGGTGGCCAGGGCGCCGGAGGAGCAGGCGGATTTCGTGCCGCTGCTGATGACGCGGCGGGCCGAGGTGCGTGGCCGCACGCCGCGCCAGAACGATTACCTGCAGGCCATCCAGCAGCACGATATCACCTTTGGGGTGGGCCCGGCAGGCACCGGCAAGACTTTTCTCGCCGTCGCCTGCGCCGTGGACGCCTTGCAGCGCGAGATGGTGAAGCGGCTGGTGCTGGTGCGCCCGGCAGTGGAGGCGGGGGAGCGGTTGGGATTTTTGCCCGGCGACATGGCGCAGAAAGTGGATCCTTATTTGCGGCCGCTCTACGATGCGCTCTACGACCTGATGGGCCTGGACAAGGTGGGCAAGGCGTTCGAGCGCGGCGTCATCGAGATCGCCCCGCTCGCCTACATGCGCGGGCGCACCATCAACCATTCCTTCATCATCCTGGACGAAGCGCAGAACACCACGCCGGAGCAAATGAAAATGTTCCTCACCCGTATCGGCTTCGGCAGCAAGGCGGTGGTCACCGGCGACGTGACCCAGATAGACCTTGCGCGCGGGCAGAAGAGCGGCCTGGTGGAAGTGCGCAGCGTGCTGAAGGAAGTGCGCGGCATCGCCTTCTGCGATTTTCTCGCGGAGGACGTGGTGCGCCATCCGCTGGTGCAGAAAATCGTCTCGGCTTACGAGCGGCACGAGCAGGAAAGGAGGCAGCAGCCATGAATACCGCATACAAGCTTTCCCTGTTTGTCCAGTATGCCAGCAGCGCGAAGCATTTGCCCGCGCGCCACCAGTTCCGCCGCTGGGTGCAGGCCGCGTTGCAGCACGACGTGCAGATCACGCTGCGCATCGTGGACGAGAATGAGGCGCGCTACCTGAACAAGAGTTTTCGCGGCAAGGACTACGCCACCAACGTGCTGACTTTTGTATATGACAACGAGTTGCCGCTTTACGGCGACCTGGTGATCTGCGCGCCGGTGGCGGCGAAGGAGGCGCGCAAGCGGCGCAAGAACCTGGTGGAGTATTACGCGCATCTCACCATCCACGCGGTGCTGCACCTGCAAGGCTACGAGCATGATGATGAGGAGGATGCCGCCGAGATGGAGGCACACGAGACTGCAATCATGCAAAAATTAGGGTATGCTGATCCATATCAGGTTGTGACTCCGTAACAATTTCAAAGATGGACGAACCCGCCAGTAACAAGCCCACCCTGCTGGAGCGGCTTTCCACGATGCTGCTGCGTGAGCCGGAAGACCGCGAACAATTGATCGCCTTGCTGCATTCCGCCTATGAGCGCAGCCTGCTGGACGCCGATGCGCTGTCCATGATGGAAGGCGTTATCCAGGTTTCGGAGCGGCAGGTGCGCGAAATCATGATCCCGCGCGCGCAGATGGATGTGATAGACATCAGCGAACCGCCGGAAAAATTCATCCCCTTTGTCATCGAGACCGCGCATTCGCGCTTTCCCGTCATCGAGGGTGACAAGGACAACATCATCGGCATCCTGCTGGCGAAAGACCTGCTGCGCTATTACGCGGGCGAGGAGTTCGACGTGCGCGAAATGCTGCGGCCGGCAGTGTTCGTGCCGGAGGCCAAGCGGCTGAACGTGCTGCTGCGCGATTTCCGCGCCAACCGCAACCACATCGCGCTGGTGGTGGACGAATACGGCGGCGTGTGCGGCATGGTCACCATCGAGGATGTGCTGGAACAGATCGTCGGCGATATCGAGGATGAATACGATTTCGACGAGGACGAAGACAATATTATCTCCGATGGCAAGGGCAACTGGCGCGTCAAGGCGACGACCGAGATCGGGGATTTCAACGAAACGCTCGGCACGGCGTTCAGCGACGAAGAATGCGACACTGTCGGCGGCCTGGTGCTCAAGGCGGCGGGGCGGCTGCCCAAGCGCGGCGAGCGCATCGCCATCGGCGAATTCACCTTCACGGTCCTGCGCGCCGACAGCCGCAGGCTGCATTCGTTGCTGGCAGAGCGCAAACCGATTCAGCAGGAGGCAGATTAGCCGGCCTTGCGGGGCGAATTTGCCTGACCGGCATCTTGCTGAATGTATCGTTAGGGTTGCGCAGAAAATCTGTTCATTCGGCATGCGAAACTGCACTGGCGCCAGAAATGCTTTAACCGGGCGCCTTTGTGACTTCGCTCACCGCCTTCCCGTCCTCCCGGCGCGGCGTGGTAAAATGCGCGCCTTTTACGCTCCCCGTTGATTACTTGGAAGGTTTGCCATGTTCTCCAGCAAAAATACCCTCGCCCACACCGACCCGGAACTCTGGAGCGCGATCCAGGATGAGAGCCGCCGCCAGGAAGACCACATCGAGCTGATCGCCTCCGAGAACTATACCAGCCCGGCGGTAATGGAGGCGCAGGGCAGCAAGCTCACCAACAAATATGCCGAAGGTTATCCCGGCAAGCGCTATTACGGCGGCTGCGAGTATGTGGACGTAGCCGAGCAACTGGCAATTGACCGCGCCAAAAAGCTGTTCGGCGCCGAATACGCCAATGTGCAGCCGCACTCCGGCTCGCAGGCCAACCAGGCGGTATACATGTCCGTGCTGAAGCCGGGAGACACCATCCTGGGCATGTCGCTAGCGCATGGCGGCCACCTGACCCACGGTGCTTCGGTGAACGCCAGCGGCAAGCTGTACCACGCCGTCACCTACGGGCTGAACGAAAAGGAAGAGATTGATTACGATGCGGTGCAGCAACTGGCGCTGGCGCACAAGCCGAAGATGATCGTGGCAGGCGCTTCCGCCTATGCGCTGGTAATAGACTGGAAGCGTTTCCGCGCCATCGCCGACAGCGTCGGCGCCTTCCTGTTTGTGGATATGGCGCACTACGCGGGGCTGATCGCGGCGGGCTTCTACCCCAGCCCGGTGGGCTTGGCCGACTTCGTCACCACCACCACCCACAAGACCTTGCGCGGTCCGCGAGGGGGATTGTTCCTGGACAAGGCGGAATTTGAGAAAGTGCTTAATTCGGCCATTTTTCCAGGCATCCAGGGCGGTCCGCTGATGCATGTCATCGCGGCCAAGGCGGTGGCGCTCAAGGAGGCGATGAGCAAGGAATTCAAGGTCTATCAGGGGCAGGTGATAGACAATGCGCGCGTCATGGCCAAAGTGCTGCACGGGCGCGGCCTGCGCATCGTCTCCGGGCGCACCGACAGTCACGTATTCCTGGTGGACATGCAGCCCAAGAACATCACCGGCAAGGATGCCGAGGCGGCGCTGGGTCGCGCCCACATCACCGTGAACAAGAACGCCATCCCCAACGATCCGCAGAAGCCGTTCGTCACCAGCGGCATCCGCATCGGCAGCCCGGCGATCACCACGCGCGGCTTCAAGGAGCTGGAAGCTGAGAAGTTGTCGCACCTGATCGCGGACGTGCTGGACGCGCCGAACGACGATGCCGTGATCGCGCGCGTAACGGGCGAGGTAAAGCAGTTGTGCGCGAAGTTTCCGGTGTACGGAGAGTAAGCTAGTAGCCTGTAGCAGGTAGCGCGTAGCCAATCCCGGCTTTTGCTACCAGCTACCAGCTACCAGCTACCAGCTACCAGCTACGAGCTACCAGCTACCAGCTATGAAGTGCCCCTTCTGTAAAGGCCCCGACACCCAGGTGGTGGACACGCGCGAAAGCGAGGAAGGCGACAGCATACGCCGCCGCCGCCGCTGCCTGTCCTGCGAAAAACGCTTCACCACCTTCGAGATGGTGGAGTTGCGCATGCCGCAGGTGGTCAAGCAGAACGGCATGCGCAGCGAATTCGACGAGGAAAAGCTGCGCACCAGCTTCGCGCGCGCGCTGCACAAGCGCCCGGTTCCCACCGAACTGGTGGATGCCGCCATAGATAACGTGACGCAAAAAGTGTTCGCGCTCGGCGAGCGCGAAGTCGGCTCGCGCCAGATCGGCGAAATGGTGATGAAGGAATTGCTGCGGCTGGACAAGGTGGCTTATATCCGCTTTGCCTCGGTGTACAAAAGCTTCCAGGATGTGGGCGATTTTGCCGAGGCGGTCGAGGCCGTGCGCAAGGCTCCCGCGCGGCGAAAGCCGAAACCGAAAGCGGGCTAGGCATGCTTGCTCCGCAGGACAGCCAGTGGATGGCGCGGGCGCTGCATCTGGCGGAGCGCGGTCTCTACACTGCCAGCCCCAATCCGCGCGTCGGCTGCGTGCTGGTGCGTGACGGCAACATGGTGGGCGAAGGCTGGCACGAACGTGCCGGAGAGCCGCATGCTGAAATCCACGCATTACGCATGGCAGGCGAAGCTGCGCGCGGCACGACTGCCTATGTCACGCTGGAACCGTGCAGCCACCATGGCCGCACCCCGCCTTGCGCCGATGCGCTGATTGAAGCTGGCGTAGCGCGCGTGGTGGTGGCAATCCAGGATCCCAACCCGCAGGTGGCCGGGCAAGGCATCGCAAGACTGCGGGCGTCTGGCATCGAGGTGGAGTGCGGCCTGATGGAAGCTGCCGCGCGCGAATTAAATGTCGGCTTCTTTGCGCGCATGACGCGCGGCATGCCGTGGGTGCGGAGCAAAATCGCAGCGAGCCTGGACGGGCGCACCGCGCTGGCCAACGGTTCGAGCCAGTGGATCACCGGCACGGCGGCGCGGCAGGATGTGCAGCGCTGGCGCGCGCGCTCCTGCGCCGTGCTCACCGGCGCAGGCACCGTGCTGGCGGATGACCCGCAACTCAATGTACGAGGTGTCGCCACTTCGCGCCAGCCGCTGCGCGTGGTGATGGACAGCTACCTGCGACTGCCGCTGAACGCCCGCATCTTGCACGTTCTCCCCCCTTCTTTGGGGGAGGGGGGCAAGACCCTGATTTATACCGCTTCGCCGGACGCAGAAAAAATTTCCGCACTGGAAAAAAATGGCGCGCGCGTTGTCGTTCTGGCAGATACCAACGGGCGCGTGGATCTGGCGGCGGCGCTGCGCGATCTGGCGGCGCGTGGCTGCAACGAAGTGCTGGTGGAAGCGGGCAGCGAGCTGAACGGCGCATTGCTGCAAGCCGGCCTGGTGGATGAACTGGTGCTGTACCTTGCCCCGCAGTTGCTGGGGGATGGGGCGCGCGGCATGGCTGGGCTGGGTGAATTGACTGCGCTCGATCAGCGCATCGAACTTGCGTGGCAGGATGTGCGCAATGTCGGGAAGGATTTGCGCATCGTGGCAAGAATTTGTAGGGTGGGTTAGCGAAGCGTAACCCACCATTTTGCTTGGTGGGTTACGGCCTAAGGCCTAACCCACCCTACATGATTGCATCGGGAGGAAAAATGTTCAGCGGCATTATTGCGGATGTAGGCACCATTACCCGCGCCGAAGACCGCAACGGCGGATTGCGGCTTTCAGTGGCTATCCGGGCGCTCGGCATGGAAGATGTGGGGCTGGGTGACAGCATCGCGGTGAACGGCGTGTGCCTGACCGTGGTGGAGAAACAGGGCGATTCATTTACCGTGGATGTATCGCGCGAAACGCTGAACTGTACGGTCGGCCTGGAGCGGCAGGGCGAGTGCGTCAACCTGGAAAAGGCGCTGCGCTTGGCAGACAGGCTGGGCGGCCATCTGGTAAGCGGGCATGTGGACGGGGTCGGCGAAGTGGTGGAATTCAGCGACCTCGGCGAGAGCTGGAAGCTCGCCGTGCGCGCCCCGCAACCGTTGGCGAAATATATCGCGGTGAAGGGTTCCATCACCATCAACGGCGTCAGCCTGACGGTGAACCAGGTTGAGGGTGCGGTGTTCTGCGTCAACCTCATCCCGCACACGCTGGCCGTGACCACGTTGAGCGAGCTGCGCGCAGGCGCGCGGGTAAACCTGGAAATTGACCTGATCGCACGCTACGTCGAGCGGATGCGCGAGTTTTAATTGCGGGTAGCCGGTTTTGTGGCATCAGGTGCTGCAAAGAAGAAAAGGGGCCACCCATTGGCATTCAAGCCTGGAGCCTTTACCCCTCGCTTACCCCTGTCTCCCTTGCATCAGCGAACCGGTGTTGCGGCAGCCAGTTTGTCCATGAGCGGAATGAGCTGGTTGAAGGCATCCACAAATCCGGCAGCAATCACCTTCATCTCGGGGGTCTGGCTCGAGCCGCCGCCCAACCCGGCAATGCCGCCAAGAAATAACCCTCCAGCGCCAACATCCGTACTCTTGCCAGTCCCTGTCACCGAAGCGATGATTTCGCTGGTTTCCAGATCAACAAGGGTCAAGATGACTTGAGCTTCGGCAAACTTCACCGTTCCTGCAGCCGCACCAATGAGACCGCCAAACGGAAGGAACCCGGCAAGCGCTCCGACACCGCGACCAGTTTGTGTAGTAGGCTGCGGTACCTCCACCTTCAATGCCCAGCGAGCAGAGGATGTTTTCCGATCTTTGGAACCGCCCATTTCGCCGGAAATCTGACGCTCGCGTTCACCCATCGCGAATGAAGCGCCGCGATCAACCAAAGTGAAACACCCGCATTGCATTGCGGCATGGCGCGCGAGAGGCATCGGTGTAAAAGACGACATCCCCATTGCGGAGAAAGAACGTATCACCTGCTGGTTCATCGGCGTTTCTTCGATTGCGAGGCGACCGTAGTTTTTGTCGCACCGCCGAAGCTCGTTACTGCCGGAGCTTGCCGGTTTCTGATCGGTGCCGGAAGACACTGCCACGCCGGATACCGGCCCTGAATCGCCGCCGCCGACTTTGACCGTGGAACATGCAGAAAGAAACGATGCGAATACAACAAGAGAAATAAGCGATTTCATTACGACTCCCCAATCAAAAATTAAAATACCGTAAAAGTTATCCGTACCAACCACCACTTAAATTTCATTAAAAACGGGGCGCTACACTAGAATGGAGTGAAGCTCAACGAACCAGTCGCGGTTATACCAGTTGATGAGTTTTGGCTAGGAATCACACCGAGGTATAGTGGTGTAGATGCAAAAGTAATCGTTCCTGCTGCTCTGTCGAATGTGACCCCAGTGCTACTGCAAATAGGGAGAGAGTATGCAGAAGTGTAAGCACTGGGAACAATTCCGCACGTCGTACCATATCCTGAAGTGCCAAGAGTAACTGTGACAAGACTGTATATTGAATCGTAAATCAATGTTGATACAGCACCACTAGCAGCCTCCCAAACAAAGGAAACACCATAAGGGACAGTCCTACCCCCCGTAGCGTAAACTCCGTTGGAGAAAGATGTATTGGCGACGGAATTAAACCCCCCCAAAGCCCCTGAGAACGTTACTCCAGCACCTGCTCCTGTGCCACCTGCTGCCCCACTTCCGCCAGTTGCGATAAGAATTAAATGATCGGCGGACGTGTTGGATTGTTTGTCAATGGAGATGGGGGTCAAGGTGCCATCGGATGCTATCCTTGATCTTTCTTGCTCGGTCGCTATCAAAACGGAGCTCGAATACAGTTTCGTAATGAGGTTTATGATTGCAGTGCTGGCCGTATCCAGCTCTACCGCATAGCTGAATACATATTGACCGAGCAGGACAGCTTTCGTGCTATCCGTATAGATACTTGCCGTGCCGAGCGTGCCGGTATCCGCAACCTTAACCGAGGCTGGTATGGTTATGGGAGACGTGGGAACAGTGTACTGGCCGGGAAAGCTGGATCCCAGGTAAGCGTAACTGGTGTCGTAATAACGGGTTCCCGTTGTTGCGCCAGAGGCTGCTGCACCACACGACGGGGTGGTGATGGTGAACGTATATGAGGCAGCCGCTCCAAGAGCAGAAGCACCTTCAAAAATTCCTGCTACAGGCGGCGACCAAACAATGCTCTCGGTGCCGCTACAGGTGCCGGAGATGGTGTAGTTTGCTGAATACCCATTTGCAACTCTGGCATTGTAACCACTCTGTAGCGGAAAGGACTGAGCTGAAGCCACCTGCCCCGCCCCGCTAGGTGCTGTCGCTTGCACCGCTATTATCGCCGCCTTGTATGCACTCAGGTCAACGGTTGCTATGGTTACCGTGGGCGCCGTGCCGGACAAGGCCAACTGGGTGGTTGCCGTTGAGAGGGTATTGTTCAGCGCTGCGGTGAGGGCGGTACCGATGGCGGTGTTGGTGGCGCCCAGTGCGGGAGGCGTAAACTTGGCGGGGTCAAAAGCCGTAGCGGCTGTCGAGCCTATTCTGCCGTCGAATTTTCCATCCTTTACGTCATTCCGCAGGTCGTTAGTCACATCCAATGCGGTTTTACCTGTAGCGGCCATGTGGGCCAGCCCGGCAAGCAGCAGCGCGTACCTGTCCGCAGCCACGCTTGTGGTATTCAGCCTCGTGGCGGTCGTCACCGGGGTCGGCGGCTGCAAAATGTCCGTCACGCCCATCGTGTCGCCAATGGTCTGGTTGACGGCCCGGATGTCTGAAACGGGAGTGGCGGCGATACCGCTGGCGGCTTCGACTTGCCCCACGGCCATTTCAGTCAATGCGGTGACGCCGACGGCTGTGGTTGTAGTGTCTGGAACCAGGGCGCGGACTGCTGCGCTGGTTACGCCGGAAATGGCCACGAAGCCATTCGCATCCCTTCCGGCAGCGGCGGGGTTTTCATCAAAGTATTTGTCGCCGTTGATGCCTGCCTCGACCAGCAGGGGAGCGGTCGCACCGGCGGGCACGGTGACCGCCGCCACGCCGCTGGCGTTGACGGTACTCGTAACAAGCAACGTGCCGTTCTTGTCTTTAACCCGAACCGTGGTGCCATTCGCGAATTGGCCCAGCGCGGGCGTAATGACCATCGAGGCGCCTGCTACTGCACCGCCTCCTCCCCCGCCACCTCCTCCGCAGCCAGCCAGAAATATTGCGGCGATGGCCGCCGCACCGACACCCAGCTCCATAACGGTAGAGAATTTAAATTTGCATTTCATGCTTACCCCTTTATCAAGCAAAAGCAACTCACAGACTGCGGCATCCCATGCGTCAGGAATGCATGGATAACCGTGTCATGTGCGAAATGAAAACTCTCTCCGTTGTGCTACCAGCCGTTTCCCGGCCTCATTTAATTTTGCGGGCAAGCTGCGCATCCCTGCATTTGCCTAATTCCCGCTTAGCCAAATTGCGGGTGGTGCTTGAAACCGCAGGGCCAAATATACAGATAGGAAAACAATAATGCAAACAATATTGTTTTCCTGTTGTTTTCAATTGCCGAGTCTAAACTTGCTTTATGAATCGAAGATCAAAAGTTTCTCAAGCGGCGTTGGTCATTACGCCTGGAGGTGGTGGCGATAAAGGGATCAGGATCGGCGAAACCAAAGGGCTCGTTGCTCCCATCCCCAAGAAGACGACGACCGTAACGCTGCGCTTGTCCGGGCCATGGCACGTCCTCTGGAGGCGGCTTTGTGCCGCTGTACCCGGCGTTTCAGATGCCGAGCTATTGCGCCAGGGGGTGGCGCTTCGCATGGCGCTTGCCGCTTTAGACAGTAAAGGGCAAAGGCCAAAAGCCTTTATCCAGTTCCATGACCAGGCGGGTAAACTCCAGACCGTTGATCTCGAAGAGCACGTGGGTATTGTGGTGCCGGAGGGGAAGGGGTAAATCCGATCACCACGCAAGCAGTGCGCAAATGGCTGATGGCTTCGCTCAATGGGCTTGCTCTATGGGGGGAACGAAAAAAGCGCGGGGGTACTGAAGATTGAGGAAGAGCGCAGCACCTATGGAGAAGATGCCCTCACAAACCTGCCGGAGGATTTCCAGCGCCTGACACCGAGGCACAAGATGATGGTGTGCGAAATCGTGCATGCCTTGTTACGGGCGGAGAGGCGATGACCCTGTTTCACGCATAGTGTTGCAGTTGTGGCAATTGCAATGATTACGTATCTCGAATGAAATCTGGTCGAATGAAACCCGGTCTTTTTTTCAAGAGGATATGGTGCTAACATAACCACCATGGAACGCAACCTGAAATATGTAGTATTCGCCGAAGACGGTGCCTTCGTTGCTCGTTGCCTGGATATTGAGGTTGCAAGCGAAGGGGACACTACTGAGGAAGCCATAGCCAACCTTCGGGAGGCACTGGAACTCTACTTCGAGGATCACACTGCTAGTCTGGCTGAGCTACCGCCTCGAACTTACCAGTTCGGGGAGGTGCCAGTGCATGCCTAACGGGCATGGCGAGCAGCCACCCCTGATAATGAAACTCGCCATGCCCGTTTCCCCCTATCCAACTTTCCCCCGCAAGCGGGAGAAAGAGCAAACGAATCGCTGCGCGAGTTTCACGTTAAACGCTGGTCTACAACCGAAGTTGAGCGCATCCTGATGCGGCATGGCTTCAAACTGGTCAGCCAGAAAGGAAGCCACCGTAAGTATGTGTCTAACGGGCGCGTCGTGATTGTTCCGGCTGGCCGCAAGGAAATCAGACCGGGAACATTCGCGTCAATTTTGCGTCAGTCAGGTCTCGACGTGTCTGCGTTTGAGTAACTTCCACACCACGGGGTAAGCAGCCTTCCCCCAATCCTGTTTTTCCCCGCTTCCGCCTGGGTCAGCTTCAGCCGCTTGCGAATGGAGAAGGCACCATCGCAACCCTGCCGGAAGCTTTCCAGTGCCTGGACACCACAAACACAAGTAGCGGTGTGCGAAATTGAGCATGCCTTGTTGCGCGTGGAGAAGCGGTGATTCTGTTCACGCATGGCATCAGAAGCGTCAGCCCATGGCCGGATAATCGGTATATCCCTTCCCGTTGCCGCCATAGAACGTCGCCTGGTCTGGCGCGTTGAGCGGCACGCCCTTGGCGAAGCGCGCGGGCAAATCCGGATTGGCGAGGAACGGTACGCCGAACGATACCATGTCGGCTGCATTGGCCGCGAGCGCCGCGTTGGCGCGCGCCAGATCATAGCCGCTGTTGGTCATATACACCCCCTTCCAGATTTTGCGCAGCTTGCCGAGATCGAACGCGGGTCCTGCTGCGCCGGGTTTTTCCGCGCCCATTTCGGTGATGTGCAGATAAGCGAGGCCAAAGCGGTTGAGCTCCCTGACAACATGGCTGAAGGTTTCCTCGGGCTGTGAGTCGCGCATATCGTTGAACGGCTGCAGGGGCGAAAGCCGGATGCCGACGCGGTTGCCGCCCCACATCTTGCACACTGCATCGGTCACTTCCAGCATCAGCCGCGCGCGTTTCGATACCGTGTCGCCATAGGCATCGTCGCGCTGGTTCGATCCGTCGCGCAGGAACTGATCCAGCAGGTAACCGTTCGCGCCGTGTATTTCCACGCCGTCAAAGCCGGCTGCCAGCGCATTTTCTGCAGCCTCGCGATATTGCCCGATGATGGCGGTAATTTCTGGAATCGTCAGTGCATGCGGAATCACATAGTCCTGCATGCCCTGATAGGTGTATACCTGCCCGCCCGGTTTGATGGCAGATGGAGCGACCGGCGGCTTGCCGCCGGGCAGCAGGGACGGGTGGGAAATGCGCCCGCAGTGCCACAGTTGCAGGAAGATATGCCCGCCCCTGGTGTGCACCGCATCGGTCACCCGTTTCCAGCCTTCACCCTGCGTCACGCTGTGAATGCCGGGCGGGGCGGGATAGCCTACCGCATCGGCGGCAATTTGCGCGCCTTCGGTGATGATCAGCCCGGCGCTGGCGCGCTGCGCGTAGTATTCAACATTGAGCGGCTGCGGGGCATTGCCCTCACCGGCGCGGTTGCGCGTCATCGGCGCCATCGCCATGCGGTTGGGCAAAGTGTAAGGGCCGAGCTGGATGGGCGAGAACAGGGTGATGTTTGCGGTCATGGCGGCTCCATGTATGAGTTGCGGTAACTGCTAGCTTAATCCAAACCGGAAAAAATTAACGGTGCATTTGCGCCCACCGCACGATGCCTGCGGCATCCATCGCTCCGGCCTGGCGCGCGACCTCGTGCCCGCCCTTGAACAATGCCAGCGTCGGGATGCTGCGGATGTTGAAGCGTGCCGCAAGCTCCTGCGCTTCTTCCGTGTTCAGCTTGGCCAGGCGCATTCCCGGTTCCAGTTGCGCGGCGGCCTGCACGAAGGCGGGCGCCATCATGCGGCATGGGCCGCACCACGGCGCCCAGAAATCCATCAGCACCGGAATGTCGCTGCGCGCGATGTGCTGCTGAAAATTGCCGCTGTTGAGTTCCACCGGGTGAGCGGTGAACAGCCGCTGCCTGCACTTGCCACAAACAGGCTGTTCCGCCAGCTTACCGGAGGGGACGCGGTTTACCGCATCGCAATACGGGCAGACAATGTGCAGGGAATCGCTCATGGCTTTTCTTTCGATTGACGATGGGCTGTAGGTGGAGGCGGTTTGGGAAAAATCAAACCCCGCCCAGCGATTTCACCGGGCTGGCGATGGTGTCGAGGTGGGCCACCGCTTCGCCTTCGTGGAACATCCACAGTGAGCCGGGGCGCATGGTGACCCAGGGCTCGTTGTCGGTGAGCGGCAGGGTGGCGATGACGGCAACCCTATCGTTCGGCGTGGTCACCTCGCTAAAATCCACGCTGACATCCTCGTCCTTCAGGTGCGCCACGGCAAAAGGCGCGCGCCGGATGATGTGGGCTAGCTCGGTGGAACAGTGGGCAAGCAGGCAGTCGCCGTTGGACAGCAGGTAATTGAAAATGCCGGTTCCGGCGATGCGGCAGGTCAGCTCGTGCAGCGCGGCGAACAGCGCAGCGCGCGGTGGTGCCACATTGCCGAACCGCTGGCGCAGGTTTTGCAGCAGCCAGCAGAAAATAAGCTCGCTGTCGGTGTTGCCGACAGGCAGGAAGCTGCCGTCGAGCGCGGGGTCGAATTCTGGCAGGTTGCCGTTATGCGCAAAGATCCAGTAGTGCCCCCACAGTTCGCGGATGAACGGGTGGGTATTCTCCAGCGACACCACGCCCTGCGTCGCCTTGCGGATGTGCGCGATAACATTCAGCGAGCGGATCGGGTAATTGCGCACCAGTTCGGCGATGGGCGACTGTGCCGACGGCTGCGGGTCGAGGAACATGCGCACCCCCTTGCCTTCGAAGAAGGCGATGCCCCAGCCATCTGCATGAACATCGGTCGCGCCGCCGCGTTTCTGGAATCCGCTGAAGGAGAAGCAGATGTCGGTGGGGGTGTTGCAGTTCATTCCGAGCAGTTGGCACATGGTATTCCCCTGTTTGTCATTCCGAACGTATGTGAGGAATCCCGGGATTTCTCGCCATGCTCGAAATGACAAATTACTTTCGGCTTTGTAATTGCGTAAACCGCATGGACAAATCCACGGCCTGCACATCCTTGGTCAGGCTGCCGATGGAAATCCTGTCCACGCCGGCTTCGGCAATGGCGCGCACGGTTTGCAGGGTTACTCCGCCCGATGCTTCCAGCTCTGCACGCCCTGCGGTAAGTTTGACCGCTGCCCGTAAATCGTCGAGCGTGAAGTTGTCCAGCAGGATCAATTTCGCTCCTGCGCCAAGTGCTTCGCGCAGCTCGCCCAGGCTTTCCACCTCGATTTGCACGGGCACGCCTTCCGGGGCCAGGCGGAACGCGGCTTCCAGTGCGGAGCAGATGCCTCCTGCTGCCAGGATGTGATTTTCCTTGATGAGGATGCCGTCGGACAGCCCGATGCGCTGGTTGTGCCCGCCGCCGGTTTTTGCCGCGTATTTCTGCGCCATGCGCAGGCCGGGCAGGGTCTTGCGCGTATCCATGATTTTTGCCCGGGTGCCTGCCACCGCATCCACATAGCGCCGCGTTGCCGTGGCGGTGGCGGAAAGCAGCTGCAAAAAATTCAGCGCGGCGCGCTCCGCCGTGAGTATGGCGCGCGCATTGCCGCGAATCTCGCACAGCATCTGGCCAGCCTTGATCGTGTCGCCATCCCGCACAAGCCAGTTGATGGCGCAAGCAGGGTCGAGCGCCTTGAAACAGCCGTCAAACCATTGCGTCCCGCACAGCACCGCATCCTGGCGCGTGATGACGGTGGCGTGGCCGACATGCAGTGCGGGAATGAGTTGAGCGGTGAGATCGCGATCACCCGTATCCTCATTCAGCGCGGCGCGGACGTTGGCCTGAATGTGGGGAGCAAGGTTAAAGCGAGCGGTGATTTCCTGGAGCTCCCCATGTTCTGGTGGAAGCAGGGGCATATTTTGTTTGATGGCTGGCATGAGATATCTCGCTCAAGTTGGCCCAGTCTAGTTCGGTTGCATCAGGAAAGCAATTGACCGTGCGGCACCGCCGAATGATTGGCCACAGCGCGCGCATTCCTTGCTTCCAGCGCACATCGCAGACCCTTCTGCGGCAACCTGTGGTAGTTTAGCGCTCACTTTGATTTGAATGGTTTCGGCCAATGGATATTCTGACCCACGGCCTGCTGGGCGGCACTCTTGCCCTGTCGTGCAGCCGGAAAAACGAAATGCGTGCCGCTGCCGCAACAGGCTTTGTGGCGGCGCTGCTGGCCGATGCTGATGCCCTGATCCGCTCTTCCACCGATCCGCTGCTGGTGCTGGAATATCATCGCCAGTTCACTCATTCACTGGTATTCATTCCTGCCGGGGCGCTGCTGGTCGCGCTGATCCTGTGGCCTGTGTTCCGTGCCCTGAAATGCTCACCCGGCTTCCGGCGCATCTATCTTTATGCCTTGCTGGGCTGCGCGACGAGCGGCCTGCTTGATGCCTGCACCAGCTATGGCACGCACGTGCTGTGGCCGTTTTCGGAGGAGCGCATTGCCTGGAGTATCGTTCCTATCTTTGATCCGCTGTTTTCGCTGGCGCTGGCCGCAGCGATGGGGTTTGGCTTGCGCTGGCGCAAGACGCTGCCGGCGCGCCTCGGCTTGTTGCTGGCTGCCGTTTATCTGGCCACCGGCTGGTTCCAGCACCAGCGCGCCGGGGAGGCGATGCGCGCAACCATCGCGCAACGCGGGCACGAGGCCGGAAAGATGACCGTCAAGCCGACGATGGGCAACCTGTTGCTGTGGCGCTCGATCTACCGCGCCAACGGTGTTTATCATGTGGATGCAGTCCGGCTCGGCCTTGGCGGCACCGCACGGGTTTATCCGGGAAGCACGGTGCGCGCCTTCGATCTGCCGCGCGACCTGTCCGCGCTATCTCCTGCTTCGGTGTTGCACCGGGATGTGCGGCGGTTTGATTTTTTCTCGGATGGTTATCTGGCCCTGCACCCGGAAGACCCCCGCCTGCTCGGCGACGTGCGCTATGCCATGTTGCCGACGAGCACGCGTCCGCTGTGGGGTATCCGCCTTGATACGCAACATCCGGACGTGCATGCGCAATTCGAAGCTTCGCGGCAGATGTCGCGCGAGGAAATATGGCAGTTTATCGGGATGCTGACAGGTGCAGACTGAACGCTTCGCGGCAAACCGGAGGCTACGCGCGCGTGCCGGATTCGCTGACCAACCCTTGCAAGTAGCGCACGAAATCGGGGTCTTCGCCGCGCAATTGCTCGCCGAGTGCCGCGCGGAAATCCTCGCGCTGGCACCATTCGCGCATATAGTCTTCCCACGAGCGCCAGCGGCGCAACTGCTTGTCTGACATTTTTTCTTCGTAAAGCAGCAGGTAGGCGCGCTCGAACAGCGACACCAGCATGTTGAAGATGATGTACATGCGCTCCCGCTGCTCACCAGTAAGCTGAGGCGTCATCTCCGCCGAGAACAAGCGCAGGTCGGGGTTTTCCAGCGCGACCTTGAGAAAATCCTGGTAGTTGTCGGATAGCAGCTGGTACACCTCCTCTTCTTCGCTGTCCCGCTCTTTGCGCTGCTCGTAGACAAAGACGAAGATCGCCAGCGGCAGGCCGATGACGGTAACCATGTAGCTCAACATTTCCCAAGTTTCGAGGTTCATAAGTTAACCTACCCTGTCGCCCCGCTCCGGTCAATAGCCGGCAGCGGCGTGCAGCGGGCGGGCAGTAGCTTGACATGTTGCGCGGCAACGTAATAGTTTGCGGGCATGGACCGGGCATTCCGGAGCGGTAACAAGCTTCGGGGTATGGCGCGTGGATAAATTATTGTGATAAGGAACCTCTGAATTAAGCCACGCATGGTTCATGGCGGACTTAATCAGAGGCTCCATAACGGTAGCGGAGGGTTTATGACCAGACAAATTCAGGAAGCCTACATCGTCGCTGCGACACGCACGCCGGTGGGCAAGGCGCCGCGCGGCATGTTCCGCAACACGCGTCCCGACGACATGCTGGCACATGTGCTGAGGAGCGTGCTGGCGCAGGCGCCGTCGCTCGCCCCTGCCGCTGTTGGCGATGTGATCGCGGGGTGCGCGATGCCGGAGGCGGAACAGGGGATGAACGTCGCACGCATAGCGCTGTTGCTGGCGGGGCTGCCGGACAGCGTGTCCGGCATGACCGTCAACCGTTTCTGCTCGTCCGGTTTGCAGGCGGTGGCGCTGGCAGCAGACCGCATCCGCCTCGGCGAAGCGGAAGTGATGATCGCGGCGGGCACGGAGAGCATGAGCATGGTGCCGATGATGGGCAACAAGGTGGCGTTCAACCCGGCCATCTTCGAGCGCGACGAGCGATACGGCATCGCCTTCGGGATGGGGTTGACGGCGGAAAAGGTGGCGGAGCGCTGGAAAGTGTCGCGCGAGGCGCAGGATGCGTTTGCATTACTGAGCCATCAGCGCGCCATGCAGGCCATCATGAATGGCGAATTCAAGGACGAAATTTCACCGTATCGCATCGCAGATCATGTGCCGGATTTGAATGCGCGCGATGTAATAACGAAGATGCGCGAAGTAGCGCAGGATGAAGGACCGCGCGCCGATACTTCAGTAGAAGCGCTGGGCAAACTCAAACCCGTGTTCGCGCAGAAAGGCTCGGTCACGGCGGGCAACAGTTCGCAGATGTCGGATGGCGCAGGTGCAGTGCTGTTGTGCAGCGAGACGGCGCTGAAGCGCTACAACCTTACGCCCATCGGCAAGTTCCTTGGCTTCAGCGTTGCGGGCGTACCGCCGGAAATCATGGGTATCGGCCCGAAAGAGGCAATCCCGCGCGTGTTGAGCCAAGTGGGGCTGAAGCTGGATGACATGGGCTGGATCGAGCTCAACGAAGCCTTCGCCGCACAGTCGCTGGCGGTGATCCGCGATGTCGGCCTCGACCCCGCAAAGGTCAACCCGCTTGGCGGCGCGATCGCCTTGGGCCATCCGCTCGGCGCCACCGGCGCGATCCGCACCGCCACGCTGCTGCACGGCCTGCGGCGCCGCAAGCAGAAATATGGCATGGTGACGATGTGCATCGGAACGGGCATGGGAGCGGCGGGTGTGTTCGAGGCGCTCTAAAGCTGACGTGCGTCCTGCAGCGGCTGCGGCTTGAAGGAGAGGAAGTGAGAAAAGGCGTGCTGGGTGGATAAGGGTGTGGAACTTGCCGCCAGCCTGAACCGCGACTGCCGTTCGGCCGAAGTGGACCGGCTTGCGCTGGAGCGGGAATTGCGCGGCCTGGATGAGGTTGTCTTCCGGCACATAGCAGAGCACTGCCCCCATTTGTTTGCCGCCGCCCCGCTCTTTGTGGCCGTCTCCCGGCTGGAGCAGATGCGCGCCGTGATTGCTGCGGTGGAGCGCGCGGTCAGGCTGCCGGGATGGGCATCTTTACCCGCGCTCTCCAACCTTCAGGTGCTTTCCCGCGCCCTTCCCGGAAATGAGAGAGGAGAGGCCAAAGGCGTGTTCATGGGCTACGACTTCCACCTGAACGAAGATGGCGCACATCTCATTGAAATCAATACCAACGCCGGTGGCGCCCTGCTGAATGCCTTGTTATTGCGCAGCCAGCGCGATGCGGCACTGCCGGGCACGGCAGTTGCTTTGGACAATCTGGAGCAGGAATGGGTGGACATGTTCCGGAACGAGTGGCAGCTGGAGCGCGGCGATGAGCCGCTGCAAGCCATCGCCATCGTGGATGAAAACCCGCAAACACAATACTTATACCCGGAATTTTTGCTGGCGCAGCGGATGCTTGAGCGCGCGGGTATTGTGGCGCTGATCGCTGAACCGGCGGAACTGGAAGAGCGCCCGGAAGGTCTGTATTGCCGGGAGCAGAAAGTGGATCTGGTTTATAACCGGCTCACCGATTTTGCTCTGGGGCGGTATGCCGTGCTGCGCTCTGCCTGGTTGAACGGAAAGGCCGTGCTGACGCCGCACCCCCGCTGCTACGCGCGCTATGCCGACAAGCGCAATCTCGCCGCGCTAAGCGACGCAGGTTTTATGCGTGAGCTGGGTGCGGCGGAAGGTGACATCGCCACGTTGCGAGCGGGTATTCCGGAAACCCGGTCCATGCAGGCGCAGGAGGCAGGGCAGTGGTGGGCACAGCGCAAGCAGTGGTTTTTCAAGCCCGTCTCCGGATATGGCAGCAAGGGCGCCTACCGTGGCGACAAGCTTACCCGGCGCGTGTTCGAAGAAATCCTGCAAGGCGGATATGTGGCGCAGAGACTGGCGGCACCCGGCGAACGCACGGTGTGCATGGATGGAACGGAGTTTGCTGCCCTCAAGTCCGACGTGCGCTGCTATGTTTACGACGGACAAGTGCAGCTTGTGGCGGCGCGGCTGTATCAGGGGCAGACCACCAATTTCCGCACGCGGGGAGGCGGTTTCGCGCAAGTGCGCATCGTCGGTTAGAATGTTCAAAGCGGTGGTTTATCGGGGTATTCGGAATGAGAATTTTGCAAGTGCTAAAAGTTTTTTTGCGTAAACCAGCCTGGTTGACGTGCATTCTTTTTATCAGCACAGGCGCGTACGCCGCAGAACCGGCCAAACCGGAAGCCGCCGCGCAACCGCCGGAGTCGGCCAAGCCGGCCGTTACGCAAACGCCGGAGGCAGGGAAATTAGCGGTCGAGGCCAAACCGGCTGCCGAGGTTAAGCCGGCGACAGCAACCAAGCCAGCAACGGAAGCCAAGCCAGCAACGGAAGCCAAACCAGCAGCGGAAGCCAAACCAGCAGCAAAAGCCAGGGTTGCGGAAGACCCCAGGATGACGGAGGAAGCCAAGGCTGCGGCGGAAGCGAAAGCGTCGGCAGAAGCCAAGGCGGCAGAGGAAGCCAAAGCAGCCGACCAAGCCAGGCTGCAGAAGGGGCTGGATGCTTACCACAGTGGAAGCTATAGCGCTGCGCTGCTGGAGCTTACGCCGCTTGCGGACAAGGGAAATGCGGCCGCACAGTTCAGTCTTGGCGTGATGAACGATCTGGGGCAAGGTATGCCGCAGAACTATAAGAAAGCGGCGCTTTGGTACCGCAAGGCCGCAGAGCAGGGATATGCGGAAGCGCAGCACAACCTCGGGGTGGTGTACGACTTGGGCAAAGGGGTTGCCCAAAGCTACAAGCTGGCGGCGGAGTGGTACCGCAAAGCCGCCACCCAGGGATACGCCGAGTCGCAGAACAGCCTCGGGATGATGTACGAGCTGGGGCAGGGCGTCGCACAGGATTACAAGCAGGCCGTCGACTGGTACCGCAAGGCGGCCGAGCACGGGAGCGCGGAAGCGAAGCATAGCCTGGGGACTATGTATGCGCTGGGGCAGGGCGTTCCGCAAAGCTATACGGTAGCAGCGGAGTGGTACCGCAAGGCAACCGAACAGGAACAGGAAAACCTTAAAGCGGTTCAGGCCAAGGCGGCAGCGGAAGCCAAGGCGGCAGCGGAAGCCAAGGCGGCAGCGGAAGCCAAGGCGGCAGCGGAAGCCAAGGCGGCAGCGGAAGCCAAGGCGGCAGCGGAAGCCAAGGCAGCGGCGGAAGCCAAGGCAGCGGCGGAAGCCAAGGCGGCAGCGGAAGCCAAGGCAGCGGCGGAAGCCAAGACGGCAGCGGAAGCCAAGGCAGCGGCGGAAGCCAAGACGGCAGCGGAAGCCAAGACGGCAGCGGAAGCCAAGGCAGCGGCGGAAGCCAAGACGGAGCCTCAGCCCAGTGTAGCAGCAGGAGAGGGGCCAGCCGGACAAGCGACAGCAGTAACTGAACCGGAGGCGGTTGAGCCAACCAGGACTGAAGCCCAGATCCAGGCCGAAGAACAAGCGAAGGCAAAGGACGGGATGAAGGCGGCGTGGGAGAAGGCGAAGTCCGAAGCGCAGGCCAAGGCGGAAGCGGAAGCCCGAGCCAAGGCTGAAGACCGGGCGAGGGTGGAAGAGCAGGCGAAAACAGTGGCGGAAGAGCAGGCGAGGGCGGAAGCCGAGGCCAAGACCAGGGCCGAGGAGGAAGCGCGGGCCAAGGCGGAAGAAAAGGCCAGGATTGCAGAAGAGAAGGCTAAGGCGAAAGCTGAAGCCAAAGCCAAGGCCGAGGCCGAAGCGAAGGCCAGGGCCGAGGAGAAAATCAGGATAGCAGAAGAGAAGGAGAGGGCGAAAGCTGCAGCGCAGGCCAGGGCCGAGGCGGACGCTTTGGCCAAGGCGAAAGAGAAGATGGTAATAGCGGAAGAGAAGGCGAGGGCGAAAGCCGAAGCCAAGGCCAGGGCCGAGGAGGAAGCGCGGGCCAAGGCGGAAGAAAAAGCGAGGATTGCGGAAGAGAAAGCGAGGGCGGAAGCAGAAGCCAAGGCCAAAGCCGAGGAGGAAGCGCGTGCCAGAGCGGAAAATGCGGCAAGCGAGCAGACCCAAGCGGAATCAGGTGCGGCCGCGCAAGCAAGTGCAGAAACCCCACCCAAATCTGGAGCACAGCCAGATGCGGAAGTGCAATCTGGCACAGAGGCGGAATCGAAGCCAGCAGAGCAAGCGACAGGGCCGGCAGTAACCGGCACGACCAGCCAGACACCGGCAGAAGATCAGCTTAAGGCGGCGGATAATCCAGAAGTAGTCAAGCAACCGGGCGCCGATGGAGAACCCAAACCAGCAGAACAGGCCAAGCCGGTTGATTGATCGTTGATGCCTGCCCGACCCTGCACATGACACTCTATGCTTTTATTGCGGTGGGCCTGGGGGCGGCAGCGGGCGCTTGGTTGCGCTGGGGGTTGGGCCTGTGGCTCAATCCGGTTTTGCCGGAGCTGCCGCTCGGTACGCTTTCCGCGAACCTGGCCGGAGGTTACCTCGTCGGTGTGGCGGTGGCGTTTTTCATGCAGCATCCCGGGCTGTCGCCGGAATGGCGCTTGCTTGTAATCACGGGTTTTCTCGGTGGCCTCACGACTTTTTCCACTTTTTCTGCCGAAACCGTCACGCTGCTTGCGCGCGGGCAATACGCGTGGAGCGCAGCCATTATGGCTGCTCATTTGGGGGGATCGTTGCTGATGACCGTGCTGGGCATGCAAACGATCAAGTGGCTGCATTAAGGGGTTGTCCGGCAGGCAAGCAAGGATCGTGCGTGCCGGGACAATCGGGGGGTGATGCACGGCGGGGAGCGCATGGCGTTGCCACGCGCGAATCTGGCACTTGAGGAAGTGATATGCAAAGCGTCTATCTGAGGCTCTACGTTACCGAAAAGCAGCGGCACGGCAATACGCCGCTGCACGAGTGGCTGCTCGAGGAAGCAAGACGCCTCGGCGCCCCGGGAGGCTCGGCGTTTCGCGCCATCGCCGGCTTCGGGCGGCATGGGCGCTTGCACGAAGAGACGTTTTTCGAGCTGGCTGGCGAGCTACCGCTGCAAGTGGAGTTTGTTCTGGATGCGGCGCTGGCCGACAGGCTGCTGGATGAGTTGCGCGCCAGAAAAATCAGCCTGCCCTATGTGAGGTATGCGGTCGAAGCAGGGGTGTTGTGAGATTCCGCTGTAGCGATGGAGGAAAGTATGAAAAACCTCGCGGCAAAAACAGTTTTCGGATTGGCCGCTGCGGCGGCGCTGCTTGCCGTTAGCGCAAGAGCCTGGGCGGACTTCCAGGATGCGATTGATGCTTACAGCAGCGGCAACTACCTGTACGCGTTCGACGAGTTCAGGGAACTTGCGCTGAATGGGGATGCGGCCGCGCAATACCGGCTCGGGCACATGTACGATAAGGGTGAGGGCGTGTCCAGAAGCGACAAACAGGCCGCGTCGTGGTACATCAAGGCAGCCGGGCAGGATGATACCAGGGCGCAGTTTGCCATCGCGGAAATGTACAGCGAGGGAAGGGGCGTCCAGCAGGACGACAAGCTGGCTGCAAGATGGTACCTTGAGGCGGCCGGTCACGGATTCCCGAAAGCGCAACTCAACGTCGGGCTGATGTATGCCAAGGGAGAGGGGTTGCCACAAGATGTGGTGCAGGCGTACAAGTGGCTCAGCCTGGCCGGAGACATAGCGGCAGGAAGCAGACAGTGGCTTGAAAACAAGATGAACCCGGAACAGATTAAAAAAGCGCAGACGCTGGCGCGCGAGTGGCTGATGCAGCACAAGTGACGGCGGCGGCTGGCCCTTGCGGCTCCCGCGCAAAGGGGGCGCGGGTCAGCGGCAGAGATGTGTTTATTTCAAGCGGGATGACAAACTGATGATGAAGGTTTTATGCGGGGCGCTGGTTGCGGTACTCCTGGCCGCCAGCGCGGGAGCGTGGGCCGGCTTCGAGGAAGGGCTCAATGCCTACAACAAGGAAAATTATCCGCTTGCGCTGAAAGAACTCGGCCGGGCAGCGCGCGACGGCGACGCGCGTGCGCAGTTTTACATCGGGGTGATGCACGACCAGGGCCTCGGGGTGACACAGGACGAAAAAAAAGCGGCGGAGTGGTACCGCAAGGCAGCCGAACAAGGCCATGCCGAGGCGCAGCATAATCTCGGGCTGATGTACGACTTGGGCCAGATCGTGGCGCAGGACTTCAAGATGGCGGCGGAGTGGTACCGCAAGGCAGCCGGGCAAGGCCATGCCGAGGCGCAGCATAACCTCGGGATTCTGTACGACCTGGGCCGGGGCGTGGAACAAGACGACAGCGAGGCGGCTAAATGGTACCGCAAGGCGGCCGAGCAGGGGTATGCAGACGCTCAGAATAACCTCGGGATCCTGTACCGTCATGGCCGGGGCGTCGCGCGGGACTACAAGATGGCGATGGAGTGGTACCGCAAGGCGGCCGAGCAGGGCAACGCGGACGCGCAGAACAATCTCGGCATGCTGCTCGATCAGGCGCACGGTGTGGCGGATGGGCACCAATTGGCGGCGGAGTGGTACCGCAAGGCGGCCGAGCAGGGCAACGCAGACGCGCAGCACAACCTCGGGGTACTGTACCACCAGGGGCAGGGGGTCGCGCGCGACGAGAGCAAGGCGGCGGAGTGGTACAGCAAGGCGGCCGAGCAGGGGAGGGTTGATTCCCAGTACGGCATCGGGGCGATGTATTACCATGGCCGTGGCGTTGTTCAGGACTACAGCAAGGCGGCCGGCTGGTACCGCAAGGCGGCCGAGCAGGGGAGTGCCGATGCCGAGAACAGCCTCGGCGCGATGTATCTCGACGGCTTGGGCGTCCCGCAAAGCAACGAGGGTGCCGTATCATGGTACGCGCGGGCCGCCCGGCACGGCAGCGCGGAGGCGCAGTACAATCTCGCCCGGCTGTACGAGGGGGGGGAAATTGTGCCCCAGGATTACAAGCTGGCAGCCGACTTGTACCGCATGGCGGCCAGGCAGGGGAATACCGGTGCGCAAAACGCCCTCGGGATGATGTACCGCAAAGGGTTGAGTGTGGAGCAGGACGACAAGGGGGCCATGCAGTGGTACCTCAAGGCGGCCGAGCAGGGCAACGCGGAAGCGCAATTCAACCTCGGGATGATGTATAAACAGGGAGACGGGGTTCCGAGTGACCTGGTGCAGGCGTGCAAGTGGCTCAACCTCGCGATGCTGGGGGGGAACGAGGAGGCGCAACAGACCATCAGGCTGCTCGAGGACCGCATGACCCGTGAGCAGATCGAGCTGGGGCTCTCCATGGCGCGGGAGTGGATGGCAAAGCATTAACATCAACAAGCCGGCCGCGCGGCTTTGCGGGGTACTGGCTGGGCGCGCCATCCTGCTTTCCCGGTTTTTCCCGGAGCGGGAAGAGCGGTTGCTTCCTTTCACCCCACGCCTTATTTCAAGCAGCCTCCGGAATCCGGTTTGAGTTTGTTCCACACGGCCCGGTTTAGTTTGCTATAATCCACGCCGTTATGCAGATGGGCCTCGGCCCGTTTTTTATTTGTGGGCTCGAATCATGGATGTGGCTAGGCTCGTGGAAACGACATTGGCTGGTTTGGGGTACGAACTGGTTGACTTGGAAATGTCCGGCAGGGGCTTGATGCGCGTCCTCATGGATAAGCCGGGCGGGATCACGCTGGATGATTGCGAGCGGGCCAGCAACCAGATAACGCGGTTGTTTGCGGTGGAAGAAGTGAGTTATGACCGCCTCGAGGTTTCGTCCCCCGGGCTGGACAGGCCGCTCAAGAAGGAGGCGGACTTCGTTCGCTTCCGCGGTGAGAAGGCGCATCTCAAGTTGCGCATGCCGCTGGCGGGGCGCAAAAACTTTACCGGGATTCTGGGGGAAGTTCGAGATGGGGTATTGTGCCTGGAGGTGGATGGCGATCAGGTGCTGATCGAGCTATCCAATTTGGACAAGGCGCGTCTGGCGCCGGTGTTTTGACGCGGCGAACTGCTGGCGGTTTGCCTGGATGGAGATGTTGGAGATCGTGATGAACCGTGAAGTTTTGTTGCTGGTGGATGCCTTGGCGCGTGAAAAGAACGTGGACAAGGAAATCGTGTTCGGCGCGCTGGAGTCCGCATTGGCGTCGGCCACCAAGAAGCGTTTTGCCGAAGAGGCCGACGTGCGTGTGAGCATAGACCGCGACACGGGCGAGTATGAGTCGTTCCGCTGCTGGGAGGTGATGGACGATGAAACTTTTGAAACGCCGGAGCTGCATATCAAGCTGGGCGAGGCGCAAAAGCGCAACCCGGAAATCCAGCTGGGAGAGTTTGTCCAGGAACCGCTGGAGTCCATAGATTTCGGGCGCATCGGCGCCCAGGCCGCCAAGCAGGTGATTTTCCAGAAAATCCGCGATGCCGAGCGCGAGCAGATCCTGAATGACTTCATGGAGCGCAAGGAGCATCTGGTGTCCGGCACGGTGAAGCGCATCGAGCGCGGCAATGCCATCATCGAGTTCGGCAAGATCGAGGCGCTGCTGCCGCGCGACCAGATGATTCCCAAGGAAAACATGCGCGTCGGCGACCGCGTGCGCGCGCATTTGCTGCGTGTGGACCGTTCCCTGCGCGGGCCGCAAATCATCCTGTCGCGCATTACGCCGGAATTCCTGGTCAAACTGTTCGAGCTGGAGGTGCCGGAAATCGAAGAGGGGCTGCTCGAAATCGTCAGTGCGGCACGCGATCCCGGCGCCCGCGCCAAGATCGCCGTGCGTTCGCACGACGCGCGCACCGATCCGATCGGCACCTGCGTCGGCATGCGCGGTTCGCGCGTGCAGGCAGTCACCAACGAACTGGCGGGTGAGCGGATAGACATCATCCTGTGGTCGGAGGATCCGGCCACCTCCGTCATCAACGCGCTGGCGCCAGCCGACGTAACCAGCATCGTGGTGGACGAGGAAAAGCACAGCATGGACGTGGTGGTCGAGGAAGAGAACCTCGCGCAAGCCATCGGGCGCAACGGACAGAACGTGCGCCTGGCCAGCGAGCTGACCGGATGGGAGATCAACATCATGACGGTGGAGGAGTCCAGCCAGAAGAACGAGCAGGAGTTCTCCAAGGTGCGGGACCTGTTCATTTCCAAGCTGGATGTGGACGAAGAGGTGGCGGACATCCTGGTGCAGGAAGGGTTTGCCACACTGGAAGAGGTGGCCTACGTGCCGCTGGAAGAAATGCTGGAAATCGAGTTGTTCGACGAGGCGACGGTGAACGAGCTGCGCAGCCGCGCGCGCAATGCGCTGCTGACTGCCGCGATCGCGAACGAAGAGGAGGTTGAGCATGGCATCGAAGATTTGCTCAGGCTTGAAGGCATGGATGAGGGCACCGCACGCACCTTGGCGGGCAAGGGGGTTTGCACGCAGGACCAGCTTGCCGACCTGGATGCGGACGAGCTGATCGGGCTGACCGGCATGGACGGCGAGCGCGCCAACCAGCTGATTATGGCGGCGCGCGCCCCATGGTTTGCCTGAGCCGCCGGTTAATGAGGCAAAGTTGGCAGGGGCGCGATTGGCCGCACCTGCACATGGGATTCTGCGGTTAAGGGGTAGTGATGGCGAAAATGAATGTGGCGCAGTTTGCTGGCGAACTCGGTTTGCCGGCCGGGCTGTTGCTCGAACAATTGCAAGCGGCTGGTGTGGCCAAACAGCAGGAGACGGACCTCGTGTCGGAGCAGGACAAGGCCAGACTGCTGGAGCACCTGCGCAGCGCCCATGGTACCGGCAAGGCGAAAAGCAAGATCACCCTGACCCGCCGCGAAACTACCGAAATCAAAAAAGCGGATAGCGCCGGCAGGGCGCGCACTATCCAGGTGGAAGTGCGCAAGAAGCGTGTGATTGCACCGGCTGTTGCGGCGCAGGCGGAGGCCCCGGTTGCTGCCGCCGAACCGGAGGTGAAAACAGAAAAAGCGCCGGCGAAAAAAACCGCCACCAAGATACTGGATGAGCAGGAGCTTGCCCAGCGCGCCGAAGAAGCGCGCATCCAGGCGGAACTGTCCACGCGCCAGGCCGCTGAAGTCGAGGCCAAGAAAGCGCGCAGCAAGCGCAAGGCGGCACCGGCCGCCGAGCCAGCCGAGCAGGCGGGGCAGCCCGCCGCACAAGCCAAGGCGGAGGCGCTGCCTGCCGAATCGGCGGTTGCGGCAGCTCCGGCAGCCGCAACCGATCTCGCCGAAGGCACGTTGCACAAGCCGACGCCCAAGCCGGGCGACAAAGTGCGGCCGGCTGCCAAGAAAGGCGCGAAAGCAGCACCCGACAAGAGCAGCCCCTGGAACGAGGCGGGCCACAAAAAGCGCATGCCGACCCGCACTGACGTCCGGACGGCCGGATGGACCGTGGGCCACGCGCGCGGCCCGCGCCACCACGAGAAGCACGCCAAGCAGGAAGAAACCACCCAGCACGCTTTCTCGTTGCCCACCGAGCCGGTGGTGCGCGAGGTGATGGTGCCGGAGACGATCAGCGTTTCCGAACTGGCGCAGAAAATGTCGGTCAAGGCCATCGAAATCATCAAGTCGCTGATGAACCTGGGCACCATGGTGACCATCAACCAGATGCTGGATCAGGAAACGGCGATGATCGTGGTGGAAGAAATGGGGCATATCGCCAAACCGGCCAAGGTGGACGATCCGAGCGCGTATCTCGTAGAAGAGGATGCACACAAGAACGCACCGCTCGAACCACGAGCCCCGGTAGTCACCGTGATGGGTCACGTGGATCACGGCAAAACCTCTTTGCTGGATTATATCCGCCGCACCCGGGTGGCCAGCGGCGAGGCGGGTGGTATCACGCAGCATATCGGCGCATACCACGTGGATACCCCGCGCGGCATGATCACTTTCCTCGATACGCCCGGCCATGAAGCGTTTACCGCGATGCGCGCGCGCGGCGCCAGGGTGACGGACATCGTGATTCTGGTGGTGGCTGCCGATGACGGCGTGATGCCGCAAACGCGCGAGGCAATCCACCACGCCAAGGCGGCGAAAGTGCCCATCGTGGTGGCGGTCACCAAGATTGACAAACCGGAAGCCAATGCCGAGCGCGTCCGGCAGGAGCTGGTTGCGGAAGGCGTGGTGCCGGAAGATTGGGGTGGCGACACCATGTTCATCGAGGTATCGGCCAAGAGCGGGCAGGGCATAGACGCGCTGCTGGAGGGTGTGCTGTTGCAGGCCGAAGTGCTGGAGCTGAAGGCGCCGAAAGAAACTCCCGCCAAGGGTATCGTGATCGAAGCAAGGTTGGATAAGGGTAAAGGACCGGTGGCGACCAT
>JACRAQ010000044.1 GCA_016213335.1 Nitrosomonadales bacterium | reverse complement strand
CTTGGTCATCGCGTGTTTGAATTTCTCGCGGTCTTCCGCCTTGTCTATGGCTTCGCGCGATGCGCCTATCATTTCCACGCCATGCTTTTCCAGCACGCCGTGCCTGGCCAGGTCCAGTGCGCAATTCAGCGCGGTCTGGCCGCCCATGGTCGGCAGGATCGCATCCGGTTTTTCCCTGGCGATGATCTTTTCGAGAATGCGCCAGGTGATCGGTTCGATATAAGTCGCATCCGACATGTTCGGGTCGGTCATGATGGTGGCCGGGTTGGAATTCACCAGGATGACGCGATAGCCCTCTTCCTTCAGCGCCTTGCAGGCCTGCGCGCCGGAATAGTCGAACTCGCACGCCTGCCCGATGATGATGGGGCCGGCGCCGATGATGAGGATGCTCTTGATGTCGGTACGTTTTGGCATATGTGGCTGGTAGCTCGTAGCCGGTAGCTTGTAGCAAATCGGGGTTGGCTACCCGCTACAAGCTACTGGCTACTAGCTGCGTTTCATCATTTCAACAAATTTATCGAATAAATAAGCCGCATCATGCGGCCCGGGACTGGCCTCCGGGTGCCCTTGGAAACAGAACGCGGGTTTGTCGGTCAGTTCGAAACCTTGCAGCGTGCCGTCGAATAGCGAGACATGCGTGATCCGCGCATTGGCGGGCAGCGTCGCTGCGTCCACCGCAAAACCGTGGTTCTGGCTGGTAATCATCACGCGCTTGCTCGATGTATCCTGCACCGGATGGTTGGCGCCGCGGTGGCCGAATTTCATCTTTACCGTCTTCGCGCCCACGGCCAGTCCCATGATCTGATGACCCAGGCAAATGCCGAACAGCGGCACGCCGGCAGCAATGAATTTTCGCGTGGCAGTGATCGCGTAATCGCATGGCTCCGGGTCGCCGGGGCCGTTGGACAGGAATACACCATCCGGCTTCAGTGCCAGCACATCTTCTGCAGGAGTCCTGGCGGGAATGACCGTAATCTTGCAGCCGCGCTCGGCCAGCATGCGCAGTATGTTGTGCTTCACCCCAAAATCGTAAGCCACCACGTTGAACCTTGCGCGCATGTTGGCGCGATGGCCGGGACCCAAAGCCCATGTGCGTTGCGTCCATTCATACCGGCCCTTGCAGCTAACCACCTGTGCCAGATCCATTCCAGCCAGGCCGGGAAAGCTGCGCGCCGCCGCCAGCGCTGCCATTTCATCAGTGCCGCTGGCAATGCAGCCGTTCTGCGCGCCCTTCTCGCGCAGAATGCGTGTCAGCTTGCGGGTATCTATTCCCGCAATCGCCACCACGTTATTGGCCCTGAGATACTCAGGAAGGGATTGCGTGCTGCGGAAGTTGCTGACCGACAGGGACAAATCCCGGATGATCAGGCCACTGGCAAATACCTGGCGCGACTCCACATCTTCCGGGTTCGTTCCCACGTTGCCGATGTGCGGGTAAGTCAGCGTAACGATCTGCTTGCAATAGGAAGGGTCGGTAAGGATTTCCTGGTAACCGGTCATCGAGGTGTTGAACACCACCTCGCCTGAACTCGTGCCGTCAGCACCAATTGAAATGCCGCGAAACAACGTCCCATCGGCAAGTACTAGGATGGCAGGATTCGTTTGCAGCACGGGATATTCCTCAAGGTTCAAGCAGATGATATAAAGAAGCGGGACGAACAATCCGTTCATCCCGCTTTGCTTGAAGGCAAATTATACCCGAGAGCATGGCTCGCATCAAATGCGAAGTCTGCAAACACCCCCCAACTTCGCGCAGACCCATTACAATAAGCAAAAAACCGCTTATCCTGATTCAACTTTAACAGTTCAACGCATCATGACCTCAGATACGCAAAATAACTATCTTGTCATCACTGCATCGGGGGAAGACAAGGTCGGCCTTGTTGACCGCCTGTCAAGCAAGATCACCGGCAGCGGATGCAACATCGAAGAAAGCCGGATGGCCGTGCTGGGCGGGCAGTTCGCCCTGATCATGCTGGTTTCCGGGCCGTGGAATTCGCTTTCCAAGCTGGAAGGGCAACTGGATCCCCTGGGCGAGCAGCTGGGCCTGACCATCCTCCACCACCGCACCCAGAAACGGGAGCGCACACAGCCAGCCATTCCCTATCGCGTGGAAGTGGTGGCCATGGATCACCCCGGCATCGTGCATAACCTTTCCGCCTTTTTCTCGAAGAACGGCATCAATATCGAAGAACTCCAGACCAACACCTACCCGGCGCCGCACACCGGCACGCCGATGTTTTCCGTCGTCATGACCGTGGGCATCCACGCCAACATCCACATTCCCACCCTGCGCGGCGATTTCTTCGATTACTGCGACGACTTGAATCTGGACGCGAGCTTCGAACCCGTGCGGGTATGAGGGCGGCTTACCGGATGCGTTGCTGATCCGGTTCCGGCTCGATCAAGGCTCGATCACGTTGCAGCGTATCGCCAGGCGGACGATCTGCGATGCGTTTTGCAGCCCCAGTTTTTTCATGATGTTGGTGTGGTGGACGCCGACGGTTTTCGGGCTGATGCAAAGCGTCGCGGCAATTTCGGATATGGAATACCCTTCCGCCATCAGTTTGAACAACTGGAATTCGCGCGAGGTAAGCGCCTGTAACGGATTTTCTGGGGTGGCGGGCACGCTCCGGCTTGCTGCGCCACCGGTATATTCGGCGTCTATAAACCGCTCTCCCCGCGCCACCTGACGCACCGCCTGTATCATTTGCCCCATGCCGCTCTGTTTGGTCAGGTAGCCGGTGGCGCCCGCCTGCAGCGCGTGGCTGACCATGGTTTCGCTGTTATGCATGCTGAATACCAGAATATGCGCACGCGGGTCATGCGCCTTGATGCGGCGTATGGTCTCCAGACCGCCGATGCCGGGCATACTGAGGTCGAGCACCACCACATCAGGCGCATGCTTCTTGTATTGGGAAAAGCCGGTTTCACCGTTCCCGGCTTCCGCCACCACCCTGATATCGGGCTCGGTTTCCAGCAGGCGCCGGTAGCCATCGCACACCACCGGATGGTCGTCTACCAGCATTACCCTGATCGGCTTGCAACCCGCCGTCATGCCTTACCACCGCTCATAATCTTCCTCCCAAGTCAGCTTGAGCGGCAGCCTGATGTTGATGCGCACGCCCTGCCCCGGTGCGCTGCACAAATCAAATTCCCCTCCCGCCGCAACCACCCGCTCGCGCATGCCCAGCAAGCCTGTCCCGCCAATCTTTTTCCCGGGATCAAACCCGACGCCGTCATCCTCGATGGACAGCAGGATGACATCGGCGCCTGCGGCCTCGTCCGGCACCCGCCGCAGATGCACCGAAACATGGTCGGCCTGGGCATAGCTGGCAATATTGTTGAGCGCCTCCTGCACCACGCGGAACAGGGTAATTTTCAGCTCGTCGCTCAAATTGACCAGATCGCCCTCCAGCAAAAATTCGCAGGAAATACCCAGCCTCGGCTGACACCATTGCCTTTCCAGTTCACGCAGGCTGTCCGCCAGCCCAAGCGTATCCAGCAAGGTAGGGCGCAGATTATGCACGATGCGGTGGATGACCTCGTGCATGGATTCCGCGCACTGCTTGACGGAGCGGACGCCGCTCAGTATCTCCGGGGCCTTCTTGCCGGCCAGGTATTCAATCGCCTGGGATTCCGCCTGGATGGCGGTGAGCCATTGCCCCAGTTCGTCATGCAGTTCGCGGGAAATCTTGCGGCGCTCTTCTTCCTGGATATCGAACATGCGGCGGGTTAGCGCGCGGGTCTGGAGCAGCAAATTCCGGGTATGCTGCTCCTCCGCGCGGCGATCGGTAATGTCGCGGCTGATACCCAGCAAGCCGGCGATGCCGCCGTTCGCGCCAATAACCGGAAGCTTGACTGTGTCAAAAACGCGCAACTCACCGTGGACGGTTGCCGGGTCATAATCGTTATGGATCGTCTTCCCGCCCAGCGCGGCCAGGTCATCCTGCTCGTAGCCCCTGATCCCCTTTCCAGGATCTCCTTTTACAAGTTCTGCGGGCCAGCCGTTCTCGATATCGGTTTTGCCGTACAGCTCCTCCGGGTGCTTCCCCAATGCCTGCGCAAATGTTTCGTTGCACAGGACAGTGCGCAGGCTCTTGTCTTTGACAAAAATGAAATCGGTGGAAGTGTTGATGACGGTGGTCAGCAGGTTGTGTTTTTCGAGCAGTTCGGCCTCCATCTGCTTGCGCCGGGTAATGTCCAGCTTCATGCAGACATATTGGCTGACGCGGCCAGCCGCATCTTTTATCGGCGCGATGTGCGCCTCTTCCCAATACAGCTCCCCGTTCCTGCGCTTGTTGATGAATTCGCCGTGCCAGACATGGCCCTTGCCAAGCGTGCTCCACAAATCCGCATAGGTTTCTCCCGGCGTCTGCCCCGACTGGAGAATGCGCGGATTCTGCCCTATGGCTTCGGCAGCGGTGTAACCGGTGACTTCTGTAAAGTGCGGGTTGACATACTGGATATTGGCGTCCGCATCGGCGATGACTACCGAAATGGGGCTTTGCTCGATTGCCGTATACAGCGTGAGCAGGTTTTGCTGAAGCTGCTTTTGATCTGCAATGCCCGCCTTGGCCGCACGCTTCGGGCCGGCTTTGGGCGAACTGCCGGAAGCGGCCTTGACTGGCGCTTTGCGCGCTAGCTTGATCGGTTCGGGTGGTTTTACCATGACAGGAACTCCCCTTGAGCCACCACCCGAAGCCCGAGAACAAACGATAATAAATCGGAGCGCCCAGTAATTGCACCGCTCCGTACATTATCGGGGCAAGGTTAAAGCGTAAAGTCCAGCCCCGCCACCAGGTTGCGCTTCGGGTTCAGAAAATAGCTGTAGCTTCTCTCGTCCAGCAAATTATTGACTGCGACATGCCCCTTGATGCCCTTGGAGAAAGTGTAGCCTATCTTGGCATTTACCGTGGTCACCGCGTCATAGCTGCGCGGCACGCCTTCCACCACATCATCATTTTTCGCGGTCCAGAAAACATGGCTGGCGTAATGCGCATTCAGCGAACCCGACCATGCGCCCTGCTGCATGGTCAGCCCGAGACCGGCGATATTCCTGGGCGCATCGGTCAGCCGCTTGCCGACGCTCAGGGGATCGGTGGCGTTTTCAAGCATCCTGGAATTGATGTGGGCATAATTGGCATCCAACTCCAGCCAGTTGGTCAGCCTTGTCGTGGCGCTCAATTCGACCCCTTGAATCTGTGCTTTTCCGGCATTGATACGCCGCGAAATGGTCGTATTTGGAATCTGGTCTAGATAAATCAGGTCGCTTAATTGCGTGTCATAGCAGGCGACCGTAGCCTTGGTATTATCTGTAACCCGGAATTCTCCGCCCACCTCCCACGTGGTTCCGCGCTCGGGGTGAAGATTAGGATTGCTCTCCGTTGTCCCTTCTCTCCTGCTAACTGTCGTCAAGTAAAGATCCTGATTGGTTGGTGCGCGGAACGATCTCCCGAAAGAGGCGCGCAAAATTACCGATTCTTTCAGTTGGTACACTGCGGAAGCCTTGGGGCTGAAAGCAGAAACGCTGCGCTCCGGATAAGGCGGCGTCGCAATGTAGTCACCTCTGGTTTTCCAGTCGTCCCACCGTCCACCCAGATAAATCTTGAGCGCATCTGTTGCGCTGAACTCGTCCTGCGCAAAAACAGAAGCGGTAGTCGAATAACCGTTATAACTGCTATTCACAGCAGTTTTGGAGTCTGGGTTGCGCCAGTTGGAAAGCGTATAAATTTTCTGGTTCACTGAATCTTTGTGCAGCGCCAAACCGGTTACCATGACATGGCGGGCGCCTACCGGAAAGGTCAGCTGCACCGAGCCGTCGAGACCATCGTTTGGCGCATCCGTGAGAGTACCAGCGCCGCCATTCCAATTATTGGTCGTACTTGACGCTGTATAACTGTACTTGCGCTCGATTTTTGCGATGTCCGCTTTCAGCAAAAAATTATTGCCAACCGTACCGTCATAACCGGCAAAATATCGGGTCGTTGCCTCATGCAATGGCTGAGAAGAAAATGCGTTGAAGTTAAGGCTGTAATCTACTGCGTTAATGCGTATTGTCCCGCTCGAAACGGGCGCGCTACCCGCATTTCTGACATACGTATTGAACTGGGTATATTTCTGGTCGGTTTCCTGGTGGTTGACTCCAGCGTAAATTTTGTCGCGCGCATTCAGATCGAAAAAGAATTTGGCGGTCGCATGGGTGGAATTCCATGGCGTGGTTCCCATGTCTCCCACAAGATATGCCAGTGCGCCTTCTCTGGTGGTTGTTGGCTGCACCCCTGTAACCGCCGTGCCTGCTCCGCATGGTGGTACTGACAGTGTGCAAGGTGTCGAGACAACGACAAAATCGTTCACATAGCTGTCGCGGTTCTGGATGCCGAGCCCACCGGAAAACCCCAACCCGTTCTCCATCTTGTCGCGGAAGTATATGCTGGCATCCTCGCCGCTGGCATCACCCCAGCCTTTTTTCACCTTGGCGGTGAATTCCCGTTTGTCCGGCTGTTTGGTGATGATATTGACCACACCGCCGATGGCGTTGCTGCCGTACAGCGAGGAAAACGAGCCGGGCACGACCTCGACGCGGGCGATGTCTTCGACAAACGGGATGCGCCAGTTCACTTTTCCGGAGCTTGCATCCTGGATAGGTTGCCCGTCGAGCAGGATGAGCGTCTTGGTTTGGTCAATTCCGCGCAACGACATGCCGCTCGTACCTATCGTACCCTGCGACTGGCCGAGCGCGCCGCCGCGCAAATAGAGGCCGGGTACCTGATCCAGCACGTCACCGAGGCGCGATACATTTTTCTCTTCGATATCTTTGGCGTTGACGACAGTCACCGCCGCAGGCGTGTCGGAGAGCGTGGCGCTGGTTCTGGTCGCAGTCACCACAACCTCGTCCATCGTGCCCGCATCTGCCGCGCATGCGGTGTTGCCGAAAATCTCAAGCAGCACAACCAGTACCGCACTTGATACAGTGAATTTGTTCATGGCAATAAATTATTGTTACTGAAAAACCCCTCCGGCTGCTGAGGAGAGGATTTATATCACATAGTAAGCTTGTTGCATCCCGTTCACAGCTCGACACACCTTCAACTTGCCATCTCCGCTGATTTATTTGGATGAAACCAGGCCAGCTTTTCACTGAGCGAGACTACCCCCCCCACAATAATCAGGGTTGGCGCTTGCGGTTTCTCAATTTTCGCGATGCCGGGAAGCGTCGCCAGCGAGCCTTTGATGACGCGCTGGCTCTGCGTGGTGCCTTGTTGCACAATCGCGGCCGGTGTGCTGCCCGGCAGGCCGTGCTCAATTAATTTCGCGCAGAGCGTTTCAAGGCCGTGCAGCCCCATGTAGAACACGATGGTCTGCCTTGGCCGGGCCAGCGCACCCCAATCCAGATTCATGCTCCCATCCTTCAGGTGGCCGGTCACGAACACGCAGGCCTGCGCGTAATCGCGGTGCGTCAACGGAATGCCCGCATAGGAGGCGACGCCGGATGCCGCCGTGATGCCGGGCACAACCTGGAACGGAATACCTTGAGCGGCAAGGGTTTCGATTTCTTCGCCGCCCCGACCGAATATGAACGGATCACCGCCCTTGAGCCGCAGCACGCGCTTGCCTTGCTTTGCCAGGCTCACCAGCAGCGCGTTGATTTCTTCCTGAGGCAGGGTATGGTTATCACGTTGCTTGCCGACAAAAATTCGTGCCGCATCGCGCCGCGCCATGTCTACGATGGGTTTGGAAACCAGGTTGTCATACAGCACGACATCGGCTTTCTGCATCAGGCGCAAGGCGCGGAAAGTCAGCAAATCCGGGTCGCCGGGGCCGGCGCCGACCAGATACACCTCGCCTGTTTGTTCCGGTTTCCCGCTTCCCAGCCGGTCGAGCAGCATGGCTTCTGCCCCGGCCTCGTCGCCAGCCAGCACTTTTTCGGCAATGGGTCCTTCCAGCACATTTTCCCAGAATATGCGCCGCCTGGCCGGATCAGCTATGTGCGCCTTGGAGGGTTCGCGCAGTCTTGCGCAGAACGCGGTCAGGCGGCTGTAGCCCTGCGGGATCATCGTTTCCAGCTTGCCGCGCAGCATCCTGGCGAGCACCGGCGATGCGCCGCCGCTGGAGAACGCAACCATGAGCGGCGAACGATCCAGGATGGACGGCATGATGAAGGTGCATAGATCGGGGTTGTCCACCACGTTCACCGGAATGTTGTTCTCGCGTGCCAGCCGCGAAACTTCCCGGTTGACCGCTCCGTCATCGGTTGCGGCAATGACCAGTATTGCCCCCTCCAGATGACCGGGCCGAAACCGCTCCACGATGCGTTCGATACTTTGCTGGCCGGTAAATGCTGTGGAAAATTCCGGGGCGACAGCTTTGACCGTCGCGCCCGCATCTACCAGCACCGACGCCTTGCGGAAGGCGACATCACCGCCGCCGACAACGAGGCACGGGCGGCCTTTCACATTCATAAAAATCGGTAAATAGTCCATCTCTATCTTCAATCAATTTGTAATAACTTGAATTAGTGCCACCTTGGAATTTGTGAAAAAATTCGTCACGAGCGATGGCAGATCGGGTGCGGCTGGAGCACAGCCGCCGGAGTGTATATGGGAAATACATGAGGGTGGCGCGCCTCCGACACGTTACTGGTAGAACTACTAGCCATTCGACTAGGCGAGCCAACTACGCTCGCCAAGTCGCTGGTTATGGCGTAGCCAGCCGATTGCGGGAGGAGGCGCGATACGGCCATTCCCGCCCCGGATGCTACGCAACGCCGTGTCATGGCCGTACCACCCGCACCCAATATGTCCAGCGCAATAGAATTTTTCACGAGTTCTCAGTGGCTGGTGCCGGCAGAGCGCGTAATCTTGTTATAGACGTTGTACTTGCCGGAGGGTTTTTTCATCGGCAAGCGCTTGACCTCATGCAGCGTCGCCGCATCGTAGATCAGCAGCCAGCCGTCGTCCTCCCAGATGCTGACCAGCACGTACTTCCCGTCGCGGGTGAATTCGACGTGCGCCGCCGTCTTGCCCGGCATCGGGCGCAGAATTTCCTTTATCTCCAGCGTGCGCTTGTCGATGATGTGCATCACGTCGCGGCTGTCCGCACTGTTGAAGCCGTCGGTCCAGGCATAGGGCGAATTCTCGTGGCTGCGCATGAAGAAGCCGGCGCCTTGCGTCTTGATCTGTTTGATCGTATTCCAGTTGGTCATATCGATCACGCTCACCAG
>JACRAQ010000043.1 GCA_016213335.1 Nitrosomonadales bacterium | reverse complement strand
CATTTTGTTGACGTAAGTAAACTGTGATGCGAGGAGCGAATATGAAAAAGATCGTAGCGTTGTTGATGGTGCTGGGCGTGCTGGCCGGATGCAACACCATGGAAGGCCTGGGCAAGGACATCAAAACTGGCGGACAGAAACTGGAAAAGGCCGCAACCAAGTAATGCGAAAATTCACCTTGCTGGACGGGCTGGTTGCGCCGCTGGATCGCGCCAATGTGGATACCGACGCAATCATCCCGAAACAGTTCCTGAAATCCATCAAGCGCTCCGGCTTCGGCCCCAACCTGTTCGACGAGTGGCGCTATCTCGATCACGGCGAGCCGGGGATGGATAATTCCGCGCGTCCGGTAAACCCGGATTTCGTGCTGAACCAGCCGCGCTACCGGGGCGTGCAGGTTCTGCTGGCGCGGGAAAATTTCGGCTGCGGCAGCTCGCGCGAACATGCGCCCTGGGCGCTGGAAGACTACGGTTTCCGCGCCATCATCGCGCCGGGTTTTGCCGACATTTTTTTCAACAACTGCTTCAAGAACGGCCTGTTGCCGATCAAGCTGGATGCGGGAAAAGTGGATGCCCTGTTCAAGACGGTGGAAGCCAATACCGGCTACCGGCTGAAGATTGACCTGGAACAGCAAACCATCACTGTGCCGGACGGCACGGCGTACCGGTTTGAAGTGGACGCCTTCCGCAAGCATTGCCTGCTGAACGGGCTGGACGATATCGGCCTAACCCTGCAGCATGTGGATGAGATCAAGGCATTCGAGCAAAAGCACCGAGCGGCGCAGCCGTGGCTGTTCGCGTGAAAAACATGCAGGCCGGGTCAGCCCGGAGCTCACCCGGCCACACATACTCTGAAGAGGGAAAGCAGAAATGAAAATCGCGGTATTGCCCGGCGACGGCATCGGGCGGGAAATCGTAGCGCAGGCGGCAAGGGTGCTGGAAGCCTTGCGCAGCGACGGCCTGAAAATCGAGATGGAATACGCGCACATCGGCGGCGCGGGCTACGATGCAGCGGGCGATCCATTTCCGCCCGCGACCGAAAAACTGGTGCTCGCGGCCGATGCCGCACTGATGGGGGCGGTAGGCGGCTACCAGTACGACACGCTGCCGCGCGAACTGCGGCCGGAAAGAGGCTTGCTGCGCATCCGCAAGACACTCAACGCATTTGCCAACCTGCGACCGGCCACCGTGTATCCCGAACTGGTCAACGCCTCCACGCTGAAGCCGGAACTGGTGTCGGGGCTGGATATCCTGATCCTGCGCGAGCTGACCGGCGATATATATTTCGGCCAGCCGCGCGGCATCCGCACGCTCGACAACGGCGAGCGCGAAGGCTTCGACACCATGCGCTACACCGAATCCGAAATTCGCCGCGTGGCGCATGTCGGCTTCAAGATCGCGCTGAAGCGCAGCAAGAAAGTGTGTTCGGTGGACAAGGCCAACGTGCTCGACACCAGCATGTTCTGGCGCGAAATCGTCACCGAGGTCGGAAAGGAATATCCGGGCGTGGAACTGTCGCACATGTACGTGGACAACGCCGCCATGCAACTGGTGCGCGCGCCCAAGCAGTTCGACGTGATCCTGACGGGCAACATCTTCGGCGACATCCTGTCCGATGAGGCATCCATGCTCACCGGCTCCATCGGCATGCTGCCCTCCGCCTCGCTGGACGCCAGCAACAAGGGCTTGTACGAACCCTGCCACGGCTCGGCGCCGGACATTGCAGGCAAGGATATCGCCAACCCGCTGGCGACCATCCTCTCGGTAGCCATGATGCTCCGCTACACTTTTGCGCGCGAGGACATCGCACAGCGCATCGAAGGCGCCGTGCGGCGCGTGTTGCAGCAGGGCTTGCGCACCGCCGATATCCATGAAGACGGAATGAAGAAAGTGGGCTGCGCCGCGATGGGCGATGCGGTGGTTGCGGCACTGTAAAAAACCTGGGAAGGAGAGAAGAGAGAAGGGGGAAGGGTAAAAGCAGCGTGCAGGTTCATACTCTTATCCCTTCTCCCTTGAGCACCGCAGGTGCGTTCCCTTCCCTCATCAAATTAGAGAACGAAAATGAAAGGAGGTCTAGTCGGCTGGCGCGGGATGGTGGGTTCGGTGCTCATGCAGCGCATGCGCGCGGAGCGCGATTTCGATTTGATCGAGCCGGTATTTTTCACCACCTCCAATGTTGGCGGAGAGGCTCCGCCAGAAAGCCGTGGTACGCCGCTCAAGGACGCAAAGGATATCTCCGCACTCGCGGCGATGGATGCCATCATTTCCTGCCAGGGCGGCGATTACACCACGGAGGTGTTCCCCAGGCTGCGCGCGGCCGGCTGGCAAGGCTACTGGATAGATGCGGCTTCCACCCTGCGCATGGACAGGAATGCGGTGATCATTCTCGACCCGGTCAACCTGGGTGTGATCGAGAGTGCGCTGGCGCAGGGCAGGAAGGATTTCATCGGCGGCAACTGCACCGTGAGCCTGATGCTGATGGCGCTGGGTGGCCTGTTCCAGGCCAACCTGGTCGAGTGGATCACCTCGATGACTTACCAGGCCGCTTCCGGCGCGGGCGCACAGAACATGCGCGAGTTGCTGAGCCAGATGGGGGAGGTGCATCGTGTGGCCAAGAGCCTGCTGGACGACCCCGCATCGGCCATCCTCGACATAGACCGCGAAGTGGCAGGCATCCTGCGCGACGAGAAATTTCCCGCCGCCAACTTTGGCGTGCCGCTGGCGGGCAGCCTGATCCCGTGGATAGACAAGGATCTCGGCAACGGCCAGAGTCGCGAAGAATGGAAAGGCAAAGCGGAAGCCAACAAGATACTCGGGCGCGAGGCCAGCCCCATTCCGGTAGATGGCCTGTGCGTGCGCATCGGCGCAATGCGCTGCCACAGCCAGGCGCTGACCATCAAGCTCAGGAAAGATGTGCCGATAGACGAAATCGAAGCGATGCTGGCCAGCGCAAACGATTGGGTGAAGGTGGTGCCCAACCGGCGCGATGAGACCCTGCGCGAACTGACGCCCGCCGCCGCAACCGGAAAGCTGGACGTGCCGGTAGGACGCCTGCGCAAGATGGACATGGGCGGCGAATACTTGTCCGCGTTCACCGTGGGTGACCAGTTATTATGGGGCGCCGCTGAGCCGTTGCGCCGCATGTTGCGCATTTTGATTAACGGATAATTCCTTTGGAATTATGCTGTTTAGCAAACAATATTAGGCTGGGAATGAGCTTGCATCAGTAACTTCATGATGTTAACCTGCTTGCAACTCGGAAAATCAAAGGGGACCGTGTGCTGAAATCACTCGTCAAAGCGTTCTGGCTAATTGCCGGTTTAGCCTTATCTGGCGCGGCTTCTGCCGTGGGCATGGGCGGCATTAATGTGGCGTCGTCCCTGGGGGAGCCCCTGAAGGCGGAAATCGAGCTGGTGGCGGCAGGCAAAGCCGAGAAGGGCCGTCTGGTTGCGCGCCTGGCCTCGCCCGAAGCGTTCAAGGGCGCGGGCATGGACTATCCTTCCGGCTTGCCCAAGCTGAAATTCCAGATTGAAACGCGCGCCAATGGCGAGTCTTATCTCAGCCTGACTTCCGCGCAACCGGTGAACGAACCCTTTGTCAGCATACTGATCGAGCTGGTCTGGTCTTCCGGCAAGCTGCTGCGCGAATACACCTTCCTGCTTGACCCGCCGGAATTCAGGGCCAGACAACCCGAGGCCGCAGAAGTCAAGCCAGTCTTGAGCAAAACCGCAGAGCCGGTCGAAACGGCTGCGCCTCCCGCGCCCACGCGCGCAGTCGTGCCGCCAGACGAAAAAGATGTTGCCGTAGCTCCCGCCCCTGCCAGAAAAGCCGCCGAAAGCACTCCTGCCGCAAAAGCCGCCGAAAGCGGCAACGTGGCTACGGGAGCCATCACAGTGAAGCGCGGCGACACCTTGAGCCAGATCGCAGTCGAAACCAAACCGGCTGGCGTCAGCCTGGAACGCATGCTGCTGGCATTGTATCGCGCCAACAGCGATGCCTTCGATGGCAATAACATGAACCGCCTGAAGGCGGGAAAAATCCTGCGCATGCCGGAGCAAGGCAACCTGAACCAGCTGACGCAAGCGGAGGCGGTAAAGGAATTCCGCGCGCAAGTCGCCGACTGGAATGCTTATCGCCAGAAACTCGCCGCTGCCAGCGGTGCCGCCGCAGAGCAGCCTTCCAAGCAGGAGGCCTCCGGCAAGATCGGCACCGCGATCGCCGACAAGTCGTCTGCCGCGCAAGAACCCGCCAAGGAAGTGGTCAGGCTGTCGAAGGGCGAAGCGCCCGGCGACAAGGCAGTGGTGAGCGGAAACGCCAAAGCCATGCAGGAGAAAATCCACACGCTGGAAGAAGAAGCGATCGCACGCAGCAAAACCCTCAAGGAAAGCAACGAACGCGTCGCGATGCTGGAAAAGAACATCAAGGAAATGCAGCGCCTGATCGAACTGAAGAGCCAGCCTGCCGCCGCTCCGGCGAAACCGGCCCAGGTCAAGGCGGCGCCTCCAGAAACCAGGCCGGAGCCGCCCAAGGCTGACGCCAAACCCGCCGCGCCTGCACCCGTTGCCGCTTCCCAGCCGCCTGCTGCCCCCGCAGTTGCTGCAGCGGCCAGCGCCGCCGCGCCAGCCAGTGCGGCAAAACCGGCAAAACCGGCAGCGCCCAAAGTGGCGCCTCCCCCGCCTTCCCTGCTGGATAACCCGCTCTATCTGGCAGCGGGTGCGGCTGCCCTGCTGGCATTGGGTGGCCTTGGCCTCGTGCTGGCCCGGCGCGGCAAAGGCGGCAAGGCCGGGAAGAAAAAAGCGCCCGAAGACAGCGGCAAAACGCCGGTGGATGTGGGCAGCACGACCGGCCGCATTATCGCGCCGCCTGCCTCTTCCCCGGAAACCGGCGACTTTACCCAAGCGGCAAGCGCCACTCTGGCGGGTACCGCACTGGCGGATGAAGTGGATCCGATCAGCGAAGCCGAGCTGTTCCTGAACTTTGGACGGGACGCGCAAGCCGAAGAAATCCTGAAAGACGCGCTGGCGAAAAATCCCGCCAGCAACCCGATTCGCCTCAAGTTGCTGCCCATCTACGCGAACCGCAAGGATACCAATTCCTTCTCTGTCATCGCACGCCAAATCGAGGCTTCCGGCGATGCAGCGGCGTGGGCGCAAGCTGCCGAAATGGGGCGCAGCCTGGAGCCCGGCAACCCGATGTATGGCGGCACCGGCGGCGAACCTGCTGTTGTGCCGGCGAATCAGGCCAAGACCGAGCAGCAACCGGCCGCCGGCCTCGATTTCGACCTGGGTTTCGGCGCGGCCGAAACTGCGGCCGCCACCGCCAGCGAAAGCTATGCAGCCGGCGAGCAACCGTCCGCCCCCCCCTCCACCGGCCTGGATTTTGATCTGGGAGCGGGCGAAACCGGCACGGCGGAAGCTTCGGACTACACCAGCACCCTGGTGCTCAACCAATCAGCGGACAAGCAGGCCGCCTCCGGGATTGCCGCGAGCAACCTGCCTGAAGATGCGCGTGCCGCGCAGGAAGAGGTGGATTTCGACATATCTGGCATCAGCACGCCCGTAGCCGAACCGGAAAAATCGAATCTGGATGATCTGGTATTCGACATTACTGCCAGCCAGCCATCCCTGGCCGCGATGCCGGAAGACAAATCGGCTGCAACTGATTCAGGCAGCAGCGACGACAAAACCATCGCGTTCACGCTGGACTTCCCCACCGAGGCCGCACCCGCGCAGCCGGCTGCCAAGGAAGAAGTGGACTTTGACTTGGGCAGCATCAGCCTGGAACTGGAAGCCCCTGCAACTGCGCCTGCCGGGCAGGCGCAGGCTCCGGCTACCCAGGTACGGGATGCGCACTGGCACGATATCGCCACCAAGCTCGATCTCGCCAAGGCCTACCAGGAAATGGGGGACAACGCCGGCGCCCGCGAAATCCTGGATGAAGTGATGGCCGAAGGCGACGAACAGCAACGCGCTACCGCCGAGGCGATCAAGCAGCAGTTGCTCGCCTGAGTTTGTCCGGCTGTCAACCCGGCGGCAGCTTGTAGTTAAAGGCTGCCGTTCCTGTTTAGCCCATGCCATTATGCCGCACCCTGCCGCACTGATATTCCTCTGGATCTGCCTCACCCTCGCCCTGCAATCGCTGCAGGCGGCAGCATTGCTGCTCGCCGGTTTGCCGCTGCTGCTGGCCGCCGGCCTGCTGGCTGGCCGCCGCCTGCTCACACTGTTGCGCCGCACGCGCTGGATCATGCTGTCGCTGCTGCTCGTCTACGCTTATGCCACGCCGGGCGAGGCGGTATGGCCAACGCTCGCCCAATTCAGCCCGACACTCGAGGGGATGGGTGATGGCTTGCTGCAATTGTGCCGCCTGCTTTTTGCGCTGGCCGGCCTGTCGGTTCTGCTGGGCCTGCTGACGCAACAGCAACTCGTCAGCGGTCTTTATACCCTGAGCTACCCGTTGCGCTATGCCGGCCTGTCGCGCGAACGGTTGGCCGTGCGCCTGGCACTGACGCTGCACTATGCCGAATCCGCCGTGCGGGACACGTCCGCCAATTGGCGCGGCAGCATCGAACAAATGCTTTCCCCGGCAACATCGGGCCAGGACAACATCGAACTGCACGCCCCCCCCTTTACCCGGCGCGACAGCCTGCTGCTGGCCGCAGGCTGCGTGGCGCTCGCGCTGGCGCTGCTATGAGGATCGCCCTGGGCGTGGAGTATGACGGCAGCCCGTTCTCGGGCTGGCAAAGCCAGCCCGATGCCCCCAGCATTCAGGACGCGCTGCAAACCGCCCTGGGTTCGATCGCGGGAGAGCCCATCTCTGTAGTCGCAGCAGGCCGCACTGACTCGGGCGTACATGCGCTGGAGCAAGTGGTGCATTTCGATACCGGCACCGAGCGCCCGCTTTCCGCATGGGTACGCGGCACCAATGCGCTGCTTCCAGCAAGCATCGCCGTGCTGTGGGCGCAGCCCGTGCCCGATGAATTCCATGCGCGCTTTTCCGCGCAGGCGCGCAGCTACCGCTATTTGCTCATCAACCGCCCGGTGCGCAATGCCTTGCAGCACGGCAAGGCAGGATGGTTCCACGCGCCGCTGGATGCGGGACAGATGCGCGAAGCCGCGCAACACCTGCTCGGCGAACACGACTTCAGCGCCTTCCGCTCGTCAGAATGCCAGGCCAGGACGCCGGTGAAAAGCCTGGCGCAACTCGATATTCACAAGGACGGCGACGTGATCGTTTTCGACCTGACCGCCAATGCCTTTCTGCACCACATGGTGCGCAACATCGTCGGTTGCCTGGTGTATGTCGGCAAGGGAAAACACCCTCCAGAATGGATGAAGGAAATTCTCGAAAGCCGCAAGCGCGGCTTGGCTGCGCCGACCTTTGCGCCGGATGGCCTGTATTTGCGGCACATCACCTACGATGCGAAATGGGGTTTGAAGCAAGCAGGCCAACCAGTGTGCGGTGCGGAGCACTGAGGCTCAGTCTCCCGGTGCTTGCAGGGCCATGCGTTCCAGCACCTGGCGGGCCAGACTGCGGCACACGTTGTTGAGGGCAGTTGGCAGACTCGCCGGCACCTGCAATTCCAGCAGCAGCTTGCTGGCGCTTACCGCATATACCGGATCAAGCAGGCGCGGACGATAATCCTGCATCAGCTCGTCCAGCGTGCGCTCCGCCGCCATCTGCTGCCAGGGATTGGTGGGCCATTGCGACGGAATGCCCAAAGCCTCCGGCAGATCGTCCAGATCATTGCGCACCGTGCGGATGTCTTCGTGCGAATCGCGGAACGGCAGCAGCGCAAGGCCGGACATCTCGTAGAGCTGCCGGTCCATCTCCGGGCGGTTGCCGCCGCCATCCACCACCCCGAGCCAGTGCGGCATGGATTCCAGCTTGGCCACAATTTTTTCCAGTTGCTCCGGCGAGCGCCCGTCGAGCGGTGTATGGCTGCGCCCGCCGCGTGACAGCGGTTCCCGCGACATGTCGGTAAGGATTGCGATCGAACGCCTGCCGAGCAGCGCGAACCCGTGGCACAGCATGTGCGTGATGCTGGTCTTGCCGGTTCCGCCCTTGTTGCCTATGACGCAAATCAGCCTTTCCAAGCCGCCTCCCCTAATTAGCCCCAGAGCGAAACAGATGGCGCTCCCCCAATATATTCTGGGCAATTGCGGATGATTGCATTTATGCAATCAGAAGCTGCAAATGGCTTTTATTCTCGCCATGCGGGCAAATACCCGCAGGCTTGCGAATGCGCGGGAAATTTTGCCAGCCTGCCGCACCCTGGCCGAGCCATGTGCTTCGCCCCCTTTCAGTTACCCAGGGGACGCCCCTGATCCTTGCTCCTGGCACTGAGCCATCTCACCAGCAGAAAAGTTGCGGCTGAAGCCAATATCAGGCTGACCAGCATAAGCGGAACTGCCGGGTTGTAGCGGACGATGGCGACAATAAATGGCGTTTCAGCAACACGTTTGAACTGATACAGCGCGCCATCAATCCTGATTTGCGAATGGGGCATACCGGCATTCAGTGCCATAATATGCTGCTGCTGACTGCCGCCCTCGGGTTGCCACAAGAACTGCGCATAGGGCAGCCCCGTTCCGGTTTCAAACAACCCCTGCAAGAGCAGGTAGCCATTCCCCAAAGGCAACGCCCGGTTTGGCTCCAGGCGAAATTCGCGGTTGTCCGCGCTCCGCGTGATATCCACCCCGGACGGTATCACCTGACCGCTCAGCATGACCACCTGGCGGCGCCCTCCGTCAAAGATCGCCGGCTGGTTGAAAGCGATATCCTTGCCGAGCCGCTGCCCGTCAGGCTTGCTGAACATCAGCGCCACTTCGGTATCCTTGAGGGAGTTGTCCGGGTAGTAGATATTTTTCAATGACTCGACCTGTACCCTGCCCAGTACGGGCAACTCCACGCCTTGCGCCGTAATCGGGATCCGTTGCGTGCTGGCAAAAAACCCCTCGTACAGGTGCGCGGCCATCGTCGTTACCAGCGCGACATGGAACAGCAGCGCGGCGCTTGCCTTGAGCCTGCCCGCCCTGTTATTCAGCAAGCGGATAACCGAATCAATAATGCAAGCCAGCAGATTGATGCCGAACAGCGCGAAAGTCAGCAGCAGCGCGTAGAGCCAAGCATGCTCGCCCCTGACCGGATGAAAAAAATAATTCAGGTCAAGATGGAAAAAGCTCGGGTACAGTTCCGGGTGGCTGTTCATCACCAGGCTGCCCGCGATCAGGTTGAGCACCACGATCAGGCACAGGATAAACCCCGCATGCCGATCTCCCAGGATTCTGATCAGGTTGTACATCATCAAAACCGGTGAATGGATTGGGAAAAGAAACTGGTGCCGATAAATGCAACCAGGATCAGGACGATGCCGGCAGCATACAAAGGCACTTTCCAGCCGCGCAGCTTCGGCAATCTGTCAATGTGCAGCAAATTGCCGTAAAACAGCCACAGGATTACTGACCAGTGCAATTTCGGATCCCACATGAAATAGGCGCCCCATGCAAAGTAGCCCCAGATTCCGCCGAACAGCATGGCCAGGGTAAAAAAGATAAAACCGATGCGGTTGAGGTCCGTCATGAACACCGAGCGCTCCAGCAAGGCCGGGTCATCCCGGCGCCATGCCGGGATGGCATGGAGGGCGCTGACCCCCGCCACCAGCCAGAAGGCATAAGCCGCGAACGATACCGGTATGTGCAGGGGATACCAGATCGTGTGCAAGAACATCGGTGGGTAGCGGATGACATCCACAAAAATGAAAATGACGGATGCCGCCGCCAGCGCCAGCAGCTGCAGTGCAACGAACTCCCTGTTGGAAATTCTGTTGCGGTAGATCAGTGCGCACACCACCAGCAGCACAGACAGCACGACGAACGACTCGATCTTGTCGGTAAAGGGAAAGAATTCCTTCAGGTATGCCCGGGTTCCATAAAACACCAGGCATGAAAGCAAGTACAGAAACAAGGCGGCTCTTGCCATCCGGAAATAAGCGGCAACAGATGCGACGATGCTGACGCCCAGCAGCCAGATTGCGGCGTATATGCTCAGGGTTACGACCAAATGCGATGTCATGGAAGCGAGGCAATACTGCTCTGTGTGATGTATTCGAGAATATCTCTTGAGGGCCATTCAAGGCGCCTGTCAGCGGCAAATCCTAACAGATTTCATAGCGTAACTGGCCTGCCCCATGCAAATGCCCAGCCCTGCCAGGATCATTGATAATGAGCGACCCCCGCATAAGCGGAGGCACGCTTGTCATCCAATCACCCGCTTGCTACGTTGATGGCAGACCGGCGCAGAATTCCGGGAATTCCCTCTGTGCCAGTTGAAACATCCCGCTTGTTTAACCACCGAGAAGGAGTAAGGCGTATGAGAAACAAGTCTGCATTCTCCCGCGTTCAATCGAAATGGCCTGCCGTGCTCGCAGGGTTGTTCTGTTTGTCGCTGGCGGCAGTTGCATCGGCAGGTGAAGGCGGAAAACCCTGCGCCGATGATGCGGCCCGGCTGTGCAAAGATGTGCAGCCGGGGCAAGGACGTATGGCGAAATGCCTCAAGGAGCATAAGGATGAGCTGTCGCCTGCCTGCAAGGCAAACATCGCAAAAATGAAAGAACAGGCCAAGGACATGAAAGAGGCGTGCGAAGAGGATGCCAGGAAACTCTGCAAGGACACCAGGCCCGGTGGCGGCAGGATCATGCAGTGCCTCAAGCAGCACGAGGGCGAGTTGTCCCCGGCGTGCAAGGAGAAAATGGATCGGCCCAAAGGCCGGAAGTAACCTGCGGAGATCACGGGGGCGGCAATCCGTTTGCCGCCCCTTGTTTTTTCAGTTCTACAGCGCAGTGCCCAGGCGCGCACTTCGCCCCGTTCGCTTTGCCGCCAGAAACAGCATGCCCGTATCGCGGTCGCGTATGGTCAGCCTCCCGAATGCTTTACAATGCTGCCTCAAATTTCGACCGATACCATGACCCGGACCAAGATTTGCGGCATCACGCGCGTGCAAGATGCGCTGGCCGCCGCAGCCAGCGGTGCGGATGCGCTCGGACTGGTGTTTTACGACAAGAGCCCGCGCCACATCAGCGCCCAGCAGGCGGAGCAGCTGGCAATGGCAATTCCGCCGTTCGTGACACTGGTGGGGCTGTTCGTGAATCCTTCCACTGACGAAGCGCGCGAGGTGTTGCGCCAGGTGCCGCTGGATGTGCTGCAGTTCCATGGCGAGGAAGCGCCTGAATTCTGCGCGCAGTTCGGCCGCCCTTATTTGAAGGCGGTGCGGGTCAAGGCCGGCACGGATTTGCTACAATGCGCGGCGCGTTACAGGAGCGCGCAGGGCTTGTTGCTGGACGCCTTCGTCGAAGGAGCCCACGGTGGAACGGGAACTTCCTTCGATTGGGCGCTGATCCCGCACGGCCTGCCCCTGCCGGTGATACTGTCCGGCGGCTTGCATGCCGGCAACGTGGCGGAAGCGATCCGGCGTGTGCGGCCTTACGCGGTGGATGTTTCCAGCGGCGTGGAAGCGGCAAAAGGGATTAAAGATGCAGCGAAAGTTGCTGCGTTCATCAACGAGGTCAAGCGAACCGATGTACAACTATCCCGATAACTCCGGCCACTTCGGCCCCTACGGCGGCATCTACGTCGCCGAAACCCTGGTGGGGGCGCTGGAAGAATTGCGCGCGGCCTACGAACACTACCGCAACGACCCGGAATTCATCGCGGAATTCGCTTACGAACTGAAGCATTTCGTCGGCCGCCCCAGCCCGGTTTACCACGCCAGACGCTGGTCGGATCATCTCGGCGGCGCGCAGATATTCCTCAAGCGCGAAGACCTCAACCACACCGGCGCGCACAAGGTCAACAACACCGTAGGGCAGGCATTGCTGGCCAGGCGCATGGGCAAGCCGCGCGTGATCGCCGAAACCGGCGCAGGGCAGCACGGGGTAGCCACTGCCACCGTCGCCGCGCGCTACGGCATGGAGTGCGTGGTATATATGGGCGCGGAAGACGTGCAGCGTCAGTCGCCCAACGTGTTCCGCATGAAGCTGCTGGGCGCGACCGTGGTGCCGGTGGAGAGCGGCTCCAGAACACTCAAGGATGCGCTCAACGAGGCGATGCGCGACTGGGTGACCAATATCGAAAACACCTTTTACATCATCGGCACCGTCGCAGGCCCGCACCCCTACCCCGTGATGGTGCGCGATTTCAATTCCATCGTGAGCAAGGAAGCGATAGCGCAGATGCCGGAAATCGCCGGGCGCCAGCCGGACGCGGTAATCGCCTGCGTGGGCGGTGGCTCCAACGCGATGGGTGTGTTCTTCCATTACCTCGACATGCCCGGTGTGCGCCTGATCGGCGTGGAGGCCGGCGGCCACGGCATCGCCAGCGGATCGCACGCCGCGCCGCTGACCGCGAACGCGAAGGTCGGCGTGCTGCATGGCAATAAAACCTATTTGATGCAGGACGGGAACGGGCAGATCATCGAGACGCATTCGATT
>JACRAQ010000042.1 GCA_016213335.1 Nitrosomonadales bacterium | reverse complement strand
CAGGCCGCCCAATAACCCGCCGATTACGGCGGGCCACAGCCCGGCATTCTTGGCGACCAGCCCGATCTGGGTCTTGGAAAAACCCATATCCAGATAGAACGGCGTGGCCAGCGCGGTGCACATGCTGTCGCCGAGCTTGTAAAAAAACAGGAACGCGAGAATCAGCAGTGCGCTGCTCCACCCCTTGCGGGTGATGAATTCGTGGAACGGTTCGACTATTGCTTCACGCAGCGTCTTGGGCGGGTTGGCGCGATGCGGCTCCTGCACCAGCAGCGTCATTGCAACGCCGGGAAGCATGAACAGGGCTGTTGCGATGAACACCGTGCTCCACGGCAGGAAGTCGGCGAGGATCAGCGACAGCGAGCCGGGAACCAGCCCGGCGATGCGGTAGGCGTTGACGTGCACCGCGTTGCCCAGCCCCAGTTCGGTGTCGCTCAACAATTCGCGCCGGTAGGCGTCCAGCACGATGTCCTGCGTGGCGCTGAGGAAGGCGAGGGCCGTGGCAATGTAAGCGATGGTGCGCAAGTCGCTCTGCGGCGAAAACGCGCCCAGCGCGGCAATAACCGCCAGCAGCCCGAGCTGGGTCAGCAGCATCCCGCCGCGCCGCCGCCCGAGCACCGGCACGACGTAGCGGTCCAGCAGCGGCGACCACAGGAATTTCCAGGTGTAGGGAAACTGGATCAGCGCGAACAGGCCGATGGTCTTGAGGTCAACGTTTTCACTGCGCAGCCACGCGGGCACCAGGTTGAACAGCAGGTACAGCGGCAAGCCGGAAGCGAAGCCGGTGAACACGCAGATCAGCATGCGGCGGGTGAAGAGTTGCTGCCAGACGGTCATGGATGCCGGTTCTTTCTAGGCCGCTATGCCCTGATACAAATAGCGCTGGAAGCCGGTAAACAGGTTGCGGATTTCCGCGATGTCGCCACCCAGATCGGCGACTGCATCGGGGATCGAGTCGTGGTATTTCAGGCGTAGCAGCCTGGTCAGCTTCTCCTGTTCCAGCTCTTCCACGCCCTCCTGCACGTAATGCGCCAGCACAAAGTCGAGGAAGGCCTGCTGTCTGTCGCCAAAGTGGCCGTGTATCTGTCCGCGTGCTGCAACCGCCCGCTGTTCGCGGCTGATCGGCTGCAAGGAAAATGCCACGTGCGCCAGTACGTCGAACAGATCGCTGTTCTCCGCATCGATGATCTTCTGTATCTCGGCAAGCTGATCCTTGCCGAAGCCTTTTTCGGCCAGGCCTTCGAGCAATTTCTTGCGCGTGCCCGGCAGGCTCCACAGCGCGCGCAACTCATCCTCGTCCCTGAAGAATTCCGGCAACTGGCCGAACAGCAGCGTCAGGAATTCTGCGGCAGAAAGGGGCTTACCATCCGCCCCCCAGAAGGTCGTCACCGAAATGTGCCGGATGGTGCGTTCCTTGCCGTCCGCCAATTTCACCCGCACCTTCTTGCACACGCACGGCCGTTGTCCGCATTTCGGGCAAGGCGGTTTTTCGCACTCACATGGCGTCTGGCCACACTTGTAGCAAGGCGGTGGTGGTTCTTTTGCACAGATGCAGGGATAGCGCCCGCATTTATTACAAGGCTCCGGCTGTTCCGGCGGGCCATCCCAATCGTCATCATTAAACCGTTCATGCGCCTTCACGAAATCGTAGATCGTGAAGTAATCCTTGCCGTCATACAGCCGCGTGCCTCGCCCGATGATCTGCTTGAACTCGATCATCGAATTCACCGGGCGCATTAGCACAATGTTGCGCACGTTGCGCGCATCCACCCCGGTGGAAAGTTTCTGCGACGTGGTAAGGATGGTCGGGATACTCTTCTCGTTATCCTGGAAGTCGCGCAGGTACTGTTCGCCCAGCTCGCCGTCGTTCGCCGTCACCCGTACGCAATACAGCGGATCAGTGCTGGCCGTTTTCACCTGATTGATGAGGTCGCGCACCAAAGCCGCATGGGCTTGATTGGCGCAAAAAACCAAGGTCTTTTCCCGCTGGTTGATCGCTTCCATGAACACCTTCACGCGATATTTCTCGCGCTCGACGATTTCGATGGTGCGGTTGAAGTCGCCCTCGGTGAAAGTCTTGCCTGCCTCGATCTCGCCCTCGACCAGTTTGTCATCCGAAGTGTAGATATATTCATCAAGCGTAGTGGCGTACTGCTTTACACGGAACGGCGTGAGGAAGCCGTCGTTGATACCTTCCCTCAGCGAATACACATACACCGGCTCGCCGAAGTAATCGTAGGTATTCACGTTATCCGCCACCTTGGGCGTGGCCGTCAGTCCGAGCTGCACCGCAGGCGCGAAGTACTCGAGAATGCTGCGCCAGGTGCTTTCGTCATTCGCCCCGCCGCGATGACACTCGTCGATGATGATGAAATCGAAGAAGTCGGGCGGGTACTCTCCGAAGTACGGAACCCTGTCGTCATTCCCGCCCCCGATAACACCGTTCGAGGGCAGGCTGCGGGAATCCAGTTGTTCAACATCACTTGGCTCCCGCTTTCGCGGGAGCGGCGAATCCGGCCCCGACATAAAAGTCTGGAAGATCGTAAAGAACACGCTGCCGTTCTTCGGCACGCGCCCTTTCTTGCGAATGTCTTCCGGCGCAATGCGCACCAGCGCATCTTCAGAAAAAGCGGAAAACGAGTTGTACGCCTGATCCGCGAGGATGTTGCGGTCGGCGAGGAACAAAATGCGCGGCCTGCGCGCACCATCGCGCTTGAGGTTCCAGCGCGCATGAAACAGCTTCCACGCCAACTGGAACGCGATGAAGGTCTTGCCCGTTCCCGTCGCCAGCGTCAGCAGAATGCGCTGCCTGTTATCGGCAATCGCCTCCAGCACAGCGATGATCGCGCTGTCCTGATAGTAGCGCGAACCCCACATGCCGCCCTTGTCCTCGAACGACACGGCGGCAAAACGCTCGCGCCAATCGTTCGCCACGGCGAAGGTGCGATTCCACAATTCTTCGGGCGATGGATAGGTGTCAACATCGCCCTCCTCCCCGCTCTGCATATCCACACCATAGATGCGCAGCCCGTTAGTGGTGTAAGTGAAGCGCGAGCCGATCTTGCCTGCGTACTGTTTGGCCTGCGCCAAGCCTTCGGTGTAGGGCAGGTCACGGCGCTTCGCTTCCACCACCGCCAGCTTGTGGTTGCGATACACCAGCACGTAGTCGGCAATCTCCGGCTTGCTGCGCTGCCCCGCGCCCTGCAAGCGCCCCTCGGTGATGCGGTATTCGCGCATCACGCGGCTGCCCTCCACCACGCCCCAGCCTGCGGCTCTCAGCGCGGGGTCTATGTGTTCGGCACGGGTTTCGGCTTCGTTCACGTTTCTCAATGAACAACTGACAGTTGATAACGGACAACGGTCATGCGTTCATTCCTCGTTTAGTGGAATTGATAATGCTGGTTAACAATTTCAGGAGTTCTTTATTGTCATTGATGATGGATTCCGATTCTTGTGTATTCAGATAGTCGGTTTCAGCGAGCAAAAGCACCCAATACTCCGTTTCATTGGCTTCCTTCAAAGCAATCGCCATTTTGTGGATGAAATCAGGCTTGCTCTCAGCCTGCTCCGCTTCCCTGACCAATGCGCCAATAGCCGTACCTGAGCGCAATAGCTGCTTGGAGAGAACATATTCTTTCTTCTCGCTACACAAGTACTTGTAGAGATTCACAATCCGCACCGCAAAAGCAAACGACTTGTCCTCTATCGCATTCGGCTTCATCGCTGTCAGTTATCCATTTTCAATTGTCAATTAACGACTTTTCTTATCCAGCTTTTTCTTCGCGCTTTCGATTTTCTTCACGCTTTGCTCGGGCACAGGCAAATTCTCCGGCATGGTGCCGCCCAGTTCCTTGATGGTCTGGCGCACTTTTTGTCCTACCTCGAAATGCGCCTGATTGGCGCGCTGCTTGCCGCTGATATTGTCCCGCTTCAGCTTCTCTTCCGCCTGCGTGGCGCGGAACAGATTGGCCGCCAGCTCGGTGCTGCCCATGTGGTCGAGAATCTTCTGGCTCTTTTTCAGCCCCTTGCGCGCATGAATGTCATTCGCCCCCATGTCGCCGTACAAACCCTTGTAACCGTGATCCTGAAAGATCGCATAGTCGAGCGGCGTATCCACTCCGGCATCCTTGGCAGCGGCGGCGAGTTGTTTATTGTGCTCGGCCAGTTCGTTGCGAATCGCCAGACGTTTTTCGTCTTCCGACAGACGCGCGAATTTCTCGTCGTCGTTCAACTCCTGCCGCCGCGTCTGCATCGCGAAGTAGGTTTGCCCATTGGCGATTACCGGCTTGGAAGGATCGCCGTTCTGCACGATCAGGTAGCAGGCATAGCGCGACAGGCGCACATCGGAGATTTCGCGCTTGGCGCCGGAACCGATACCGACCATTTTGGTGACGTCACCGAAATGGTCCTCTACGGCATGGCCGGACTGCTGGCAAGCTTGCCGCGCCTTTTCGACCACCTGCATGAAGTTGCGCCAGTCCTGATAATCCAGCATGGGGGCAAGTTCCCTGCCCAGCCAATACTCGTGGCCATTCTCATCGGTATGGCGTACACCTTCAAAAGTGGCGTGATGCTTGTTGGCGATGCGCTGGGCGTTCATGGAAACTCCTTCAACAATGGAGAATGGACAATTGATAGCTGGCAATGATGGCGCGCATGGGGAGCGTTGTCCATTATCAATTGTCCTTTGTCAATTGCCCTGTGAACGCCTGATGCAGCAGCGACTTCTTCAGTTCAGCCAAGGCGGCGAGCTTGCATCGGTAGAGGGATTCGAGGCGTTGGGTTTCTTCGCGGAGGGCGTCGAGTTTGGCGACAATCTGTTCTTGTTCATCCAAAGTTGGTGGTAGCCAAACCGTAAGAGCACTCCACTTTGACTTGTTGATAATTGGCAACGTAGCTTGCCCTGAGCCATGAATTACGCGCCGCTGGAAATCCTCAGTCAGCATTTGGTAGTAAATAAACTTATACGATGCGCCCTCGGTTAGAGTCAGAGCATTAGTTTGCTGATTCGTGGTTATGTCACGGTCGCACCAGCCGCACTTGCCTATCGTCGCGCCAATGCAAACCATTAGCACAGAACCCTCCGCAACTTTGCGAGCCTGCGCGAAACCCTGCTCACTCAGCCCATCATTCTCATAGTTCAACGAGCCATTAGTATTAAAGTCTGCTGGTTTTATGAACGGAATGAAGTCGCCGTAATTTTTCTTGTCCGATGTTTTCGGTGTTGAACCTGTCTGAGTTGTCCCGACTTCCTCGATCCGCTTTTCCGCCCACCCCTCGCCGCGCTGGGTAAAGACGGATTGCAGGTGGCTTTCGAACAGGGCGCGGGCGTTTTGCAGGTTCTGTTCGGCGTTGGCTTTGGCGGTGGCGATGCCGTCAAACGCTTCGTCGAGGATGCCGACGATGCGCTGCTGTTCGGGGAGCGGGGGAAACGGAATCATCTGCGCTCGCACTTCTGCATCAGTCACAGCCGGATAACTCGCACCTTTTTGTAGTAACTCCATCTGCCCCATGAAGTCTTCCGTGAACAGCCAGTAAAACAAGAAGCGATGGTCGATTTCCGCCTTCGGACGAAGAACAAAATAACCTGTGCTGCAAACTTGTTTGTCCAAATGTTCAGGAACAACAGCAATACGGCGCAGCGTAGGACGAATCGTGGCGAATATCACATCGTTGGTTTTCACAAGCCGCCGCGCACGACTTGGCGCGTCTTTTCCCTTTAGCGTTTGAGTTTCCTCAATTTGAAAAATCGAGTTGGATACGCTCGATACGTCGATGTATTCGAACTCAGCTTCAGGAAATTGCAGTGGATTGGTCGTCTCGGTTTTTTGCAAAACTTCACCGAGTGTTTTGGTCTGCCATCTCGCCTTCATCGCGCGTCTTTCAGCGCACCGTCATTCCCGCGAATGCGGGAATCCAGTGGATTTGATGAATCAAAGGTATTTATATTTTGCTGGGTTCCCGCCTGTGCGGGAACGACGGAGGTAGGCTGGGCTCCCACCTGTTTGTCTTGCTGGATTCCCGCCTGCGCGGGAATGGCGGAAGAAACGGGAATGGCGGGGGATGGCTGGGTTCCCGCAGCCATCCCCCGAATGGTGTTGTCGGGGGCGGGAACGACGGCTTGGGGTTTTTCTCCCGTTATTTCTGGCCAAAGGTCGTGCCAGTCTGGGTTGGTTTGTTCGATGGTTTTCAGTTTCCATTCACGCAGCCATTTTTTCATGGCTCTTTCCTTGTGGATGGCGCTTTCCATCGTTTCATGCTGTTCATACCACACCAGCATTTTCACGCCGTATGTCTTGGTGAAACCCTCCGCCAACCCTTCCTTGTGCTGCCAGATTCGCTGAATCAAATCGGAGGTTGCGCCGATATACAACGTGCCGTTACGTTGACTGGCGAGGATGTAGACGGCAGGTTGCTTCATGGTAATACGTCATTCCCGCGAATGCAGGAATCCAGAAAAAAGAAAATGCCTTTTATGTAAACCCACTGGATTCCCGCATTCGCGGGAATGACGAGCGAGGAGATTTGCGTTGTTCTCATAGCAACGCCCTGATCTTCCACAGCACTTCCGCGCTCTCCACATCCAGCGCGGCAATCTCGTCCATGATGTCCTGCGGGCTGCGATGCACCACGGCTTCGCCGCCATTCGGGTTCTTCACCGATAGATCGAATGTCGCCGGATCAATGCTCGCCGCATCCACGCTCCAGCTCCTGGGCGAATCGGCGAAGGTTTTTTGCAACACAATAAATTCGGCGAGGTCGGCATCGTTGAGCGGGTTGGTCTTGCCCAGGCTGCGGCCGGGATCGAGCTGGTAGTACCAGACCTTGCGCGTCGGTGCGCCCTTCTCGAAAAACAGCACCACGGTTTTGACGCCCGCGCCCTGGAAGGTGCCGCCGGGGCAATCCAGTACGGTGTGCAGGTTGCAACTTTCCAGCAGGTATTTGCGCAGGCTCACCGAGGCGTTGTCGGTGTTGATCATGAAGGTGTTCTTGATGACCACCGCGCCGCGCCCGCCCGCCTTCAAAAGCTTGATGAAGTGCTGTAAAAACAGGAAGGCGGTCTCGCCGGTCTTGATCGGGAAGTTCTGCTGCACTTCCTTGCGTTCCTTGCCGCCGAAGCGCGGGTTGGCGAGGACGATAACGAAGCGGTCTTTGTCCTGCACGACGGCGAGGGTGAGCGCCAGGGTGTTGGCGTGGGCGATGTACGGCGCTTCGATGCCGTAGAAGGTGGATTCCTGCAAAATCTTGAGGTCGCGCGTGGTGAGGTGCGGCTTGGCGCGCAGATAGTCGAACGATTCGCACAGGAAGCCTGCGCTGCCCACTGCGCCGTCGTAGATGGTTTCGCCGATCCT
>JACRAQ010000041.1 GCA_016213335.1 Nitrosomonadales bacterium | reverse complement strand
GCGCTGGCTGCGCAGCGCAATGACGGCATGGCGCCGCGCGAGGCGATCCGCACCGCCTGCCTGCTGCGCTTCCGCCCGATCATGATGACCACCTCGGCGGCGCTGATGGGCGCATTGCCCATCGCCATAGGTCTCGGCGCGTGCGCCGAGCTGCGCCAGCCGCTGGGCCTGGCTGTGGCCGGCGGCTTGCTGTTCTCGCAGGTGATCACGCTTTTCAGCACGCCGGTGATCTACCTTTATCTCGACCGCTTTTCGGGAAGCGGGCCGCTCAGACTGGAGGGTAGTTCCATTTTAATTCGAAAGTGAGACAAGGCGGCGACAAGCGAGCGCCCGCAAGGAGTACGCCGGTGGGTGCCCCGCCGCTACGCGGCGACCCTTCCGCAGCGACGAAGATAGTACAAAGTAGTACAGCGATAACCAGCGACTTGGCGAGCGTTGTTTGCTCGCCTATGTCGAATGGCTAGTAGTTCCATCAGGAGCGAGCGCGGAAGCCAACACCGTATCACTGATGAATTAGAATTGGAATAACAATGCTGCGGACGTTTGACCCGGATGTATTCCGGGGATGCAATCACAACAGACGCGACAGGTCGCCGCGCGCAAAACCGCGCAACTCCCACTCCACCCCCTTGCCCAATGCCATCACCTTGAACAGCTCGCCCATCTCCGCCGGGCTGGTGAGTTTTTGCAGTTGGGAGGAGAGCGGCAGGTAACCGCGCAGGTTTTCCGGGTCGGCCTCCGCAAGAAGATCGGTGATGCCGCAATTCAGCAGGAAGAATGCCTGCGAGGTGTAGCCGAGCAGGTGCGCACCGGCGTCAATGGCTGTTTCCGCGATGGCGGTGAAATCCACGTGCGCGGTGATGTCCTGCAGGCCGGGCAGGTAAAAAGGGTCATCGTGCGCGCGGTGGCGGTAGTGGCACATCAGTGTTCCCCGGTTGCGCTGCGGGTGGTAGTACTCGCCTGCGCCAAAGCCGTAATCCACGAACAGCAGCACACCTTGTTGCAGGCGGTCGCACAGGCTGGCAGTAAGCCCGCGCGCAGCGAGGGAGATTTCGCTCAGGTAGCCGTCCGGCACACTGAGAGTCTGCGCGATTTGCAGCAGCTCCGGATTTTCGAGTGGACGTTCCTGCCATGCAAATTCTTCTCCATTGATTGCCACGCCGCGTTCAAATAAAACGTGTCCCCTCTCCCTCTGGGGGAGGGTTAGGGTGGGGGAGCTTTCCTTGAAGGATGCCTCTTCCTCGCGTGTTCGCCAATGCACCAGATGCACCGGCAGCGCATCCAGCACCTCGTTGGCGATGACGGTGCCGGAAAGTTTTTCCGGCAGCGCATCCAGCCAATGCAAGCGGCTGGACAAGTGGGGCAAACGTTCCCGCAGCAGCGCCTGCTGGCGATCGCGCAGGTCGGGGCTTACTTCAAGAATGGCGTAGCTTTCCGGCAACGCACCCCGCTTTTCCAGTTCGCCGAGCATGTCCAGTGCCAGCTTGCCGCTGCCCGCGCCGAGTTCAAGAATGTGCGGCACGCTGTGCTCCATGATTTCCGCCGCCTGCCTGGCCAGGGTGCGCCCGAACAATGGCGAGATTTCCGGGGCGGTGACGAAATCGCCCGCCTCGCCGAACTTGCGCGCGCCTGCCGTGTAATAGCCCAGCCCTGGCGCATACAGCGCCAGCTCCATGAAGCGCGCAAACGGAACCCAGCCTCCATGAGCAGCAATGTCGCTATGGATAAGGCTGCACAGCTGGCCGCTGTGTGCTTGCGCCAGGGGGGAAGGCAGGGGCAGGGAGGCGGGCATGGTCAGGTATAATCCGTAGGCTGGAAGTGTAGTGGAGTGCGAGTCTAATGGAGCAGGGGATGCATGGCAAAGTGGTATTGGTGACGGGCGGGGCGAAGCGCGTGGGCGCGGCGATCTGCCGACGCCTGCATGCCGCGGGCGCCAGCATTGCCGTACATTACCGTTCTTCCGCAAATGAGGCGCAGGACTTGCGGAAAGAGCTGAACGTGCAACGCGCAGATTCGGCGCAGTGCGTGCAGGCCGACCTGCTGGAGCTGCGCGCGCTGCCGGTGCTGGTAGACAAGGTCGTGCGGCATTTCGGCCATCTGGATGCGCTGGTTAACAATGCCTCCAGCTTCTACGCCATGCCCTTGGCGGAAATAACCGAGCAGCACTGGAACGACCTGATCGGTACCAACCTGAAAGCCCCTTTGCTGCTGGCACAGGCAGCGGGCGCGGAATTGCGCCGCCGCCACGGCGCCATCGTCAACATCGCGGACATCCATGCCGAACGCCCGATGCAAGGCCATCTCCTGTACAGCGTGGCGAAGGCCGGGCTGGTGGCGCTGACCAGAGGGCTGGCACAGGAGCTGGCGCCGCAGGTGCGCGTCAACGCCGTCGCCCCCGGCGTCATCATCTGGCCGGAAGGCGCGGAATGGAACGACGATGAGAAGCGCCGCAAGATCGTGGCACATACATTGCTTAAACGAGAGGGTGAACCGGAGGACATCGCAAGAGCGGTGCAGTTTCTGCTGAGCGAGGCGCCGTACATCACCGGGCAGGTTATTTCGGTGGATGGTGGACGCAGTATCAACATTTGAAAAGCTGCTGCGCTCGACATGACTGTGTTACTCAAGTGCTCAGAATGCTCATTTACTATCATGTAAGCTCCGCTTCCTCGCACTTTTGCGCCTTGTCCTGCCAGCGCTCGCAACGCTTTTCAGTTACTTTTTTTCCATGAACGAAATCATTCAACCCTTGCATTTTGAATCGCGCTCCACCAACTTCAACCGCCTGCGCGGACGGCTGGAGCATCAGGTCGGCAAGGCCATCGGCGATTTCAACATGATCGAAGAGGGCGACACTGTGATGGTGTGCCTCTCCGGCGGCAAGGATTCCTACACCCTGCTGGAAATCCTGCGCGCCCTGCAAAAGCGCGCGCCGATTGGTTTCCGCCTCATCGCGATGAACCTGGACCAGCGCCAGCCGGGCTTTCCCGAGCACGTCCTGCCGGAGTATTTCCAGTCCATCGGCGTGGAATACCGCATCGAGGCGCAGGACACCTATTCCATCGTCAAGGAAAAAATTCCCGAAGGCAAGACTACCTGCTCGCTGTGCTCGCGCCTGCGGCGCGGCATCATCTACCGCGTGGCGAACGAGCTGGGGGCAAACAAGATCGCGCTTGGACACCACCGCGACGACATGATCGAGACGCTGTTCCTGAATATGTTCTTCGGCGGCAAGCTCAAGGCCATGCCGCCCAAGCTGGTCACTGACAAGGGCGACCACATCGTCATCCGGCCGCTGGCCTATTGCGCCGAGAAGGACATCGCGCGTTTCGCGCGCGGCATGGAATTTCCCATCATCCCCTGCAACCTGTGCGGTTCGCAGGAAAACATGCAGCGCAAGAACATCAAGGAAATGCTCGCCGCATGGGAGAAGCAGTATCCGGGCCGCTCGCAGACGATTTTTACCGCCATGCAGAGCGTCGCACCCTCGCACCTGCTGGATGGCAGGCTGTTCGATTTCAAAAATCTCGCGCTGGGCGACAAAGTGGAAGAGGGCGATGTGGCGTTCGACGAGTAGCAGGCCGGGCAGAGTTTGCCCGCTTATTCTGGCGGTGTACGGCTGAAGCCGTGCGCCAGCGCTGAAGGGGAGGAACCATGCGCAAATTGATGTCTATCTTCGTAATTGGCCTGCTTGCCGCCACGCTGCTGGCTGGCTGCGCCAGGCTGCAAAACATAAAAGGCGAACTGGCGTCCGGGCAGAATCAGGATGAGCAGAAATTTGACCACTTCGTGACCGCATCCAGGGCTATTCCCGGCGTTTCTGTATGGGTCACTTACCAGGGCGGCGCGGTTTACCACTTGGAGGTGGGCAACACCCTGCCAAACGTGATCAGCCTGTTGTGGGATGAAAGCGTTTACGTTGATACCAAGGGAGAGTCCGTCAGGATATTGCACATACCGAAGATGAGCGACCTTCCCCGCGACCCCCCCGCGCAGCAGGCTTCTCCGCCCATCGCCCCGGATTCCAGGTTCCGCGCCGATTTCATCGGCGAGAAGTGGCTGGATGCAGTGCGGCGCGGCGCCTCGCCGACGCCCAGGGACAGCACCAAGAAAGCGCGGCTTTACCTGGCATTCAGCATCAAGGGCAAGCGGGTCGAGTGGCAGGGCGAGATAACTTTTGTGCCACCCAGGAAGCCCGAGTGTGATCAGAAGCTGGCAAGCTGTTCCCCGGCAACAATTACATTGCCGCAACCTTGAAGATCGCCTTGCGGATGTTGCCGGTCGCAACCAGCGGCGCGTGCGCATCCTCCGGGAAGAAGATACAGAAATGTCCCGGCGGCACGGCGATCCACGAAGCGGGCACATCGTGGAAAAAGCGGATGTCCTTCTCCGCGCTGTAATCGCTCACCGGCTGCGTGCAATCTGTCAGCGGCTTCCAGCCCATCCCGTCGGTTCCTTCCAGCACCAGCTGGATGTCTATGTACTTGCGGTGGCACTCCAGTTTCGCTTCGGCGCGAGAGCGTCCTGGCACATTCTCCACGATGACAAACAACTGCTCGCCAATGATGGGATAGCGCCCCGGCGCGAGCGCCAGCAGATCGGTGTTGCGGATAAATTCGAACGCGCGCGGGAACAGCGGGTGCAGCGCGGAGGAGCGGGAGGATTGGGAGGGAGAGGAAAGGATCATGATTATTTATTGCGCTCTTTGAGCGCATCTTCAAGCGCGAATTGGATACCAGCGACAGCAGATTTATAACTTCCCCATCCGGGTCTACTTAATCGTTTTGTGGCATCATCAAGAATAATTTGCAGGGATTCGCAATCTACCTCGGCCACAAGCTCACGTATTTCTCCTGCAATCGCAGATTGATTGGCAATGTTCTTCTCGGCGACAGCCTCAATCTTGTCGTAGAGAAGCTTGGCAGTCTTTTTCATGCAATCATCTCGCTTGTTCTTTCTCTAAAAATGCTCTTTCATGCTTTTGCAAATACGAAAGAAGTTTCTCATCGGTTCTTCGTAACTTCATAGATGGATTGATGCCAAGATCATGCATTGCCTTACTACCAATTGTTTTTGAAATCAATATCTCGCCGATGGAATTAAAGCTGATGAAGTAATTATCGAAGAGCTTGTCTAGATTGGGTGTTAGGAGCAGTCCGTTAGATACATTAAGCCGCTCTGCATCAGAGGCTTCAGACCAAGGAACAATATGCGAGGCAATCAGTACTTCTTGAAATGAACAGCCTGTAACGGAACATCCTTTCCAGTATTGCAACAGGCTTTCGCGGAACTGCTGTTGGCCTATACGTATTTCTACTTCCCGTGTGCCTGATGTTTCAGGAGCATCTTGGGGTTCAACTGCAACTGGTGTAATGGAGTTTATTTTCCATTGTTTGCTGTTTCTCATAGCTTCAGCAACATCATCTGGAATTTTTATTCCGCTTGATTGGCTAAACCATAAACCTTCCGGCGGATGCATTTGGCAAAGATTTTCTAAAGTCAGGAAGAGACTTTTGCTGGGGTTAGTTATCTCATCAATTTTTACATCAACAACCCATTTATCTTCGGTTTGATAGGGGCTCTTAATAATTACGCCTCGTCCAAAAATGCCACGAGGTTCTTTGCCTTGCTTTAAGAGATAAACTTCGTCACCAACCTTCGCTTGTTTATGGCTACGCAACCTCCAAGTCTCGATTTCTTGGAAATCCTCAAATTTGTAGGGTGGATTACCTTCTTTCCATGTCAATAAGAACGATTGCTTTGTACGGTTGGAGTTGGCAGCTTCGTCATTAACAGCCTTCTTCGTTACCCAGCCAAGTTCTTCGAGTGCCTGAGCGACTTCATCATATAGCACCCATTGCCCGTGCCCATTTTCATCTTTTTGATCCCCATGCCATTCTGCAATCATGCTGGTCAAATCTTGCGTGGGTGGATCAATGCCCATTACTTCGGATAGCTTTCTTGCCAGTTTTCCATAATGCAGACTGCCCGATCGTTGTCCGTCATAACCTGCAATCTCAGCTAATCGCTTTACCGAGAGAGCCATGTCAGGTGCTAGATAGTGTCCAAGCAACATTTTTCTTTGCCCGTCTGATATTACTGGGCCAATCTTTTGTAAGGCATCTCTATAAAGGGCAACCCAATCTCTATCATCTATATTAGCTAGGATTTTTACGGTGTCTTCATAAACGAAATCAGGAGTAAGGCAGAGTGCATAAGGGCGAATGTATGAGTTGCTCATGGCTTCCCCAGTACTCAATAACTGAAGGTCTGAACGAGGCCTGATTTCTTCTAGAGGATGCAAGCCTGCGAAAGAAATTTTGGTACTTCCATCAGGCAAAATTTCAATTCCAACGACTTGTGCAATCCATTCCACTCCTCGAATATGAGCTGCATCAGCTAAAAGTAGAAAGAATAGTTTGTCTTCTAATTCAGTTTGTTTGAAAAGTTCGAGGGCTTTTACCCACGATTTGCCTTCAGTGAAATGGCCTTCAGAGTCGTTATTGGCTGCATTTTTAATGACATCTGAACTAACTATTGTGTAGACGCATTTATCAAAAACAACGTTTTGCGCAGATTCCATATTGACTCCTTATAAATGGTCAGATAAACCTCGCCACCATGCCCTTCGCCAGTTCGCCCTGCAACGGTATCTGAACACGATGCCCGCTGCCGGGAGCAGCATTGAGCACTTCGCCTTCAAGGTTCTTCATCTCCCTCAGTTCGACGATGCGGTTGCCTGATGGATGGATGATTTCGAGCTTGTCCCCTACCTGGAATCTGTTCTTCACGTCAATTTCGGCGATTCCGTTGGCACAACTCACAATATCGCCGACGTATTGCTGGCGGAAACTTTCGGAGTGGCCGCGCAGGTAGTTCTGTTGTTCGTGGGTGTGGTGGCGTTCGTAGAAGCCGTCGGTATAGCCACGGCTCGCCAGCGCATCTAGTGCGCCGAGCAATTGCAGATCAAAAGGGCGGCCTTTCACGGCATCATTGATCGCCTGCCGGTACACCTGCGCAGTGCGTGCCACATAGTAAATGGACTTGGTGCGGCCTTCCACCTTGAGCGAATCAATGCCGATTTTCACCAGCCGTTCGACATGCTCCACGGCACGCAAATCCCGGGAGTTCATGATGTAGGTGCCGTGTTCGTCTTCCAGCACCGGCATCAGTTCGTCCGGGTGATCCTGGCGCGAGATGAGATACACGCGATCTGCCAGCGGATGGCGCGGCTGGGCGCCGCAGTCAGAGAGCGCGGATTCGCTCAGTGCCTTGTCAAAATCGAAATCTATTTTCTGGATATTGCCGGCACCATCTTCTTCCGCATTCTCCACCTTGTAATCCCAGCGGCAGGAGTTGGTGCAGGTGCCCTGGTTGGCATCGCGGTGGTTGAAGTAGCCGGACAGCAGGCAGCGTCCCGAATAGGCGATACACAGCGCGCCGTGGACGAATACTTCGAGCTCGATGTCCGGGCACTGCTGGCGGATTTCCTCGATTTCGTCCAGCGACAGTTCGCGCGACAGGATCACGCGCGTGAGGCCGAGCGATTGCCAGAACTTTACCGCCGCGTAGTTAACGGTGTTGGCCTGCACCGAAAGATGGATCGGCATCTCCGGCCAGCGCTCGCGCACCATGGCGATCAGGCCGGGGTCGGCCATGATGAGCGCATCCGGCTGCATGGCGATGACCGGCTGCATGTCCGCCATATAGGTTTTCACCTTGGCGTTGTGCGGCATCAGGTTGCTGGCGACGTAGAATTTTTTGCCCAGCGCATGCGCTTCCCGGATGCCCGAGCGTAACTCCTCCAGCCCGAATTCGTTGTTGCGCACGCGCAGCGAGTAGCGCGGCTGGCCGGCGTACACTGCATCTGCCCCATAGGCATAAGCGGTGCGCATCTTCTCAAGGGAAGCAGCGGGGAGGAGGAGTTCAGGAGGATGCATTCCGGGAAAACTGCTGGCCACAGGATCACAGAGCACACAGAGAATAAAGCGCGAGCAGGTATTTCCCGGTGGTCTCTGTGTCCTTTGTGGCTTGAATTGAGATTTTCAGGTTCATCTTGTGTCCCCTCTTTCGCTGCGGAGAGAGGAAGGCAGTCATCGTGGCAACCCCAGCCGCTTCCAGATTTCTATCGAGGGCTCGGCCTGGTTCAGCGTGTAGAAATGCAGGCCTGGCGCGCCACCCGCAAGCAGTTTTTCGCACAGTTGTGTGACGACATCGAGGCCGAAGGCCTGCACCGAATCCACGTCGTCGCCAAAACCTTCCATCGTCTTGCGCATCCAGCGCGGGATTTCCGCGCCGCAGGCATCCGAGAAGCGTGCGAGCTGAGAGAAGCGCAGGATGGGCATGATGCCGGGGACGATGGGCGCGGTGATGCCGAGCTTGCGTATTTCCTCGGCGAAACGGAAATAGGCATCGGCGTTGTAGAAATACTGTGTGATGGCGGAATCGGCACCGGCATTCATCTTGCGCTTGAAGTTGAGCATGTCGTCGCGTGGCGATTTCGCCTGCGGGTGGAACTCCGGGTAGGCGGCGACCTCGATGTGGAAATGCGCGCCCGTTTCGGCGCGGATGAACGAGACCAGTTCGTTGGCGTACTGGAACTCGCCGATGCTGGCCATGCCGGAAGGCAGATCACCCCGGAGCGCGACGATGCGGCTGATGCCCATTTCCTTGTAATTATTCAGGATGGCGCGGATTCTCTCGCGCGTGGAACCGACGCACGACAGGTGCGGCGCGGCGTTGTGCCCGTCGTCCTGGATCTGCCGCACGATGTCGAAGGTGCGGTCCTGCGTGGAGCCGCCCGCGCCGAAGGTGACGGAGAAGAATGCCGGTTTGAGCAATGCCAGCCGCTTGCGCGTGGCGGTGAGTTTTTCCGTGCCCTCCGGAGTTTGCGGCGGAAAGAATTCGAAACTGAAAAGCGCCTTGTTCATGGCTTCCTCATGATCTGTGCGGCGGCTGCGGACAGCCCCCACGAAAAAATACTATAGAGCAACGCGCCAAGCACGCCGTGCCAAAAACCATCCACGACGAAACCCTTGAGCACCGACCCGACGAACCAGAACAGCAGGCCGTTGATGACGAAGATGAACAGCCCCAGCGTGAGCAGCGTGACCGGCAGCGTGAGCAACAGCAGCAGCGGGCGGATCAGCGTGTTGACCAGGCCGAGGAAGAACGCGGCGATCATCGCGTCGGTGAAGCTGTCCAGATGGATGCCGGGCACGAAGTTCGCGACGGTCAGCAGCGCCAGCGCATTCAGTACCCAGATCAGGATGAGCCGCATCATGGAATCGCTGGTTGCCCTCTGGTTCTGTCATTCCGGCGGAAGCCGGAACCCAGTGATTGAATCAACTGGACACCGGCTTCCGCCAGGGTGACGATTAGTAGCGGTAATGCTCCGTCTTGTACGGCCCTTCCTTCGGCACCCCGATGTAGGCGTCCTGCTGGTCGGTCAGCACGGAGAGCTGCGCGTTGAGTTTTTTCAGTTGCAGGCGCGCCACTTTTTCGTCCAGATGCTTGGGCAGCGTGTAAACGCCTACCGGGTATTTGGCGGTCTGGGTGAACAACTCGATCTGCGCGATGGTCTGGTTGGCAAAGGAGCTGGACATCACGTAGCTCGGGTGGCCGGTACCGCAGCCCAGATTCACCAGGCGGCCCTTGGCGAGCAGGATAATCCGCTTTCCGTCCGGGAATATCACATGATCCACCTGCGGCTTGATTTCTTCCCATTTGTACTTCTCGATGGAGGCGACATCAATCTCGTTGTCGAAGTGGCCGATGTTGCACACGATGGCCTGGTCTTTCATCTTCGCCATGTGGTCGTGGGTGATGACATGGTAGTTGCCGGTGCAGGTAACAAAAATATCGGCCTTGTCGGCGGCGTATTCCATGGGCCATGCCCCCTTTGCCTGGTTGAGCCGCTCGGCAATGACGTCGGCGGCCTGGCACAATT
>JACRAQ010000039.1 GCA_016213335.1 Nitrosomonadales bacterium | reverse complement strand
GTCGCCAAAGCGGATATCGTCCGGTTTGGCGATCGGGCCAAGCTCCTTGCTCACCCAGTTGCGCAGGTCTTCCACAATCTTCTTGATTGCGGCGGCTTCCTGCGGGCGTGCGCCCTTAAGCACCACGAAGGCGACGATTGCTTCGCCTTTTATTTCGTGCGGCCTGCCCACCACAGCGGCTTCTGCTACCAGCGGGTTGGACACCAGTGCCGATTCGATTTCCATGGTGCCGAGGCGGTGTCCGGATACTTTCAGCACGTCGTCAATGCGGCCCATGATCCAGAAGTAACCATCCTCGTCGCGGTGCGAGGAGTCGCCTGCCAGATACGCGCCCCCCATTTCTTTCGGGAAGTAGCCGTTCTTGAAGCGCTCCGGGTCACCCCAGATGGTGCGGATCTGCGAGGGGAAGGGGCGTTTGATGACCAGGAAGCCGCCGTGGTTTCCGTGAACGTCATGGCCTGCCTCGTCAACGATGGCGGCGGCAATGCCGGGCAGGGGGAGGGTGCAGGAGCCGGGCTTGGTCGGCATGGCGCCGGGCAAGGGGGCGATCATGTGGCAGCCGGTTTCGGTTTGCCACCAGGTATCCACGATGGGGCAGCGCGACTGGCCGACCATGGTGTAGTACCACATCCAGGCTTCCGGATTGATCGGTTCGCCGACCGTGCCGAGCAGGCGCAGGCTGGAAAGATCGTATTGTTTGGGCAAGTCCCCGCCCAGTTTGATCAGCGAGCGGATGGCGGTGGGCGCGGTGTAGAAGGTGGTTACCTTGTGCTGCTGGACCATTTTCCAGAAGCGCCCGGCATCAGGGTGGGTGGGGATGCCTTCAAAAATCACCTCAGTGCCGCCGACAGCCAGCGGGCCGTAAGTTACGTAACTGTGCCCGGTGACCCAGCCGACATCGGCGGTACACCAGAAAATGTCGGAGGACTTGTGGTCGAACACCCATTGCATAGTGAGGATGGCGCCGAGCAGGTAGCCGCCGCTGGAGTGCTGCACCCCCTTGGGTTTGCCGGTGGAGCCGGAGGTGTAAAGGATGAACAGAGGGTGTTCCGCGCTAACCCATTCGGGTTCGCAGTAGGTAGGCTGCGAATTGAACAGGTCGTGCCACCATACGTCCAGTTTGCCGTTCCATTGCACCTCGCTGCCTGCGCGCCGGTACACGATGACGCTGTGCACAGAGTCGCACTGGCCCATGGCGAGCGCTTCGTCCACGGCGGATTTGAGGGGGATCAGCTTGCCGCCGCGTATCTGCGCATCGGCAGTGATGACGGCGCAGGCCTTGGCATCCTCGATGCGCTCGTTCAGGCTCCTGGAAGAAAAGCCGCCAAACACCACCGAGTGGATGGCGCCGATGCGCGCGCAGGCCTGCATTGCCACTACCACCTCGACGCTCATCGGCATGTAGATGATTACGCGGTCGCCTTTTTTGATGCCGCGTGATTTCAGGCCATTGGCAAACTGGCACACCCGGCCATGCAATTCGCGGTAGCTGGTCCTGCTGACCTTGCCGTCGTCCGATTCGAAGATGATCGCCGTTTTATCCGGCTGGGTAGCGAGATGCTTATCGAGGCAGTTCCAGGAAACATTCAGTTCGCCATCCTCAAACCACTTGAAAAAAGGTGCGTTGGAGTCATTCAATACCTTGTTGAACGGCTTGTGCCATACGATGTGTTCGCGCGCCAGCCGGGCCCAGAAGCTTTCATGGTCGCGTTCCGCTTCCTCGCAGAGCGCCTTGTAGCCGGGCATGCCGGAAATGTTGGCCTGCCGCACAAAGGCGTCGGAGGGCTGGAAAACGCGGGTTTCGTGCAAGACGGAATCAATGCTGGTAGACATGTGGCTTCCTCGGTATCGTTAGAAAATCAGCTTGGACGAGCAGTCTGGTAAACGAATGTAATTTTTTTTGCCGGTGCAGTCAATCCGGCGGCGCGCGAGCGCGCGATGCATTGCCGCATGCCGCGTATTTTTCCACGTTTCACCCGGCAAAAAACCGCCCGCTCATTTCCTCCAGCCCCAGCGCGTGCAGTACTTCGTGCAGGCGTTCCGAAGGGCGTTTGCGCGGCAGGTCCTGGTAGCGCGCGATGATGAGCTCGTTTTTCAGGGAATGCTCCCAGCCCACCAGCTCGGTCACGGTAACCTGGTAGCCGTGCGCTTCCAGTTGCAGGCAGCGCAGCACGTTGGTGGCAAGGCTGCCGAATTCGCGGGTGTGGAGGGGGTGCCGCCAGACTTCGGTGAGGGCGCTTTTCCCCAGTTCCCTGCCTTTGTTCTTTCTCAGCACTGCCGCCACTTCTGCCTGGCAGCACGGTACCAGCACGATGGCAGGCGCCTGTTTTTTCAGCGCAAAATGGATCGCGTCATCGGTGGCGGTATCGCAGGCATGGAGCGCGGTCACTACGTCCACTCTGGCGGGCAGGAGGCCGGAGCCGATTGATTCGGCCACCGGGAGATTCAGGAAGGTCATGCCGGTAAAGTTCAGCCTTGCTGCCAGCTCGCGGGACTTTTCGACCAGTTCATCGCGTCTTTCGATGCCGTAGATGTGCGATGTATGGTTCAGTGCTTTGAAAAACAGGTCGTAGAGAATGAAGCCGAGATAGGATTTGCCCGCCCCGTGATCTACCAGTTTAATGTCGGGATGTTCGAGTTGGGCCTCTTGCAGCAGCGGCTCGATGAATTGGTACAGGTGGTAAACTTGCTTGAGCTTGCGGCGGCTATCCTGGTTCATCTTGCCGTCGCGCGTGAGGATGTGCAGCTCCTTCAGCAGCGCGATGGATTGGCCGGGCCGGATTTCATGCTTGTCCAGGAGATATTGCGCATTTTTTTCCATAACGTGGATTATAGGGCGCAACAGGTAAAAATAATTGGGCGGATGCAATTTTGCCGCAGCCTTGCTGTCGAACTGATCCAGTTGCACTCGGGCCGGAGGGATCGGATTATGGAAAGGCGTTCATTCATCAAGCTGGCGCTGGGCGGAGCCGGACTGCTGACACTGTTGAAACTCACTGAACCGGAGCAGGCAATGGCCGCAGAACGTGTCGGAAAAATCAGCAAACCAGAAGCGGAATGGAGAAAATTGCTCACGGCGGAACAATACTACGTGCTGCGGGAAGAGGGCACCGAGCCCCCCTTTACCAGCCCGCTTGAACATGAAACCCGCAAAGGCGTGTTCGTCTGCGCCGCCTGTGAGCTGGCGCTGTTCCCATCCAGCTTCAAGTTCGACAGCGGCACCGGCTGGCCGAGCTTCTACGACGTGCTGCCCGGCCAAGTCGAAACCAAAACCGATTTCAAGCTGTTCATGCCGCGCACCGAATACCACTGTGCCCGTTGTGGCGGACATCAGGGCCACGTGTTCAAGGATGGCCCCGCGCCGACCGGCCTGAGATACTGCAACAACGGCGTGGCGCTGAAGTTTGTTCCGGACAAGGGATAAGGCGCGGCTCGAATCGTCCTTATCCGGTAAACTCCGGTTTCCTGCAAGGCCGTACTTCAACTGAATATTACATTCGTCAATCTGGAGAAATGAAAATGAAATTTGTATTGTCCGCACTTGCCGCGCTTGCGCTGTCAGTTCAACCGGCCTTTGCTGCCGAGCACACCCACGGCCACGGCGCTGCCGCGCAAGCCGCCCCGGCGGAAGCTGCCGTTCCGGCTGGGGCGATGTGCGACCACGAGAATACGTTGCAGAAATCCCTGCAGAAAATGCGCGCGCAGATGGATGCGATCAATCAAACCAAGGACCTGGCCAAACGCCAGAGGCTTCTGAAAGAACACAACAAAAGCATGCGCGACAGCCTGAAAATTCTGCGCGAAATGACCTCCGGAACCGCTGTGGCCCCCGCTCCGGCTGGCGCTATGCCTGGCCGCATGATGGGTGGGCGCATGATGAGCGAGCGCATGATGGGCGGAAACATGGATCCCATGAAGTGCGACCATGCGAAGGGAGAGCCTGCTGCAAGTGCGGGTGAGAGCGCGAGTGCTTCGGGCAATGCTGTAACTGGCCCGGCAAAAAAACTCTGGATCTGCCCCATGCACCCGGATGAGGTTCAGGATCGCCCGGGGATGTGCAAGATTTGCGGCATGGATCTGGTGGACAAGGAAGAGCTGGATGCTCCGCCACCCGGCCCAAGCAGCACGCAGGACACCATGAAGTGCGATCACAGGATGGGCGGTATGAAGGACTGCTGTATGAGCGGCAGCGGCGCAAAATGCGACCATATGATGGGCGGCATGAGCGGCATGAGCGGCATGCCGGGCCGCCATATGGGTGCGATACTGGCGTTGATGGAACAATTGATCGCGCACAACGAGGCTGTCCTGTCGCTCCGCAAATGAGTTCTGCTTTTCAGGGAGGCGCCCCGGAGCCTTGTTTATCGCCGGGCGCTTCTCTCGCGCAGATCAGGCGACTCCGGTAGAGCCGGGCGGCTGTAAAACTCGATTAGCAGAAACGGCTTTTTTGCCTGGAACGGCAATTACCGCTACACTCGTAACCTGCATGGGTGCAATGCCCGTGTATCCGTGGTCATTTTACTTGCAAGGCTCTAACCTGAAGGAGGATAACCATGTACCGAATCAATATTCCCATTATTGCCGCTTTAAGCTTGTTTCTCTGCGCCGCATCGGCCAGCGCCGCCGACATCCAGATCAAGGTGGTGAACAAATCGGAAACGGAAGGCCTGTTTGCTTTTGAGCCCACTTTTGTCAAGGCCGACGTCAACGACACGCTTGTTTTCGTTATGGTTGATCCCGGGCACAACACCCGCAGCCTGCTGGTTCCTTCCGGCGCCGCATCCTGGCGCAGCCCGTACGACAAGGAATTCCGGGTAAAGCTGGATAAAGAAGGAGTATATCTTTATGCCTGCGAAGCGCACAAAAGAATGGGCATGATCGGCGTCGTGCAGGTCGGTAATGCCGGCAGCCTGGAAGAGGCCAAAAAGATAGTTGCCGATGAGAGCGCTTCCATGGCAATGAACAAGGATCGCTTTGCCAAGGCGCTCGACAAGGTGAAGTAAGGTCGCCGCCAAACCGCTCGCGGGTACCTGGAGAAATTTGTGAAAGACCGCTTGGTTCGCTTCGCCTTCGCTTTATGCCTTTTCCCGCCAACCCTGGCGCTCGCCCACACAGGCGTTGCACCGGCAAATGGTTTTATTTCAGGCCTTGCCCATCCGGTGGGCGGGCCTGACCATATTCTCGCAATGCTGGCCACAGGTATATGGGCGACCCAGATGGGGCGGCGCTTCATCTGGGCTGCGCCGCTCGCATTTGTGAGCGTCATGGCGCTGGGCGGCGCGCTGGGAATTTCTGGCATATCTATTCCCTTCAGCGAGGGAGGCATCGCCGTCTCGGTGCTTGCCCTGGGTATCCTGATCGCCGCTGCCGTGAAATTGCCGCTGGCTGCAAGCGTTGTCATTGCCGGATTGTTCGGCATATTTCACGGGCACGCTCATGGCGCCGGAATGCCTCTGGGTGTTTCCGGAATTGCTTACGGCCTCGGCCTTATTCTTTCCACCGCTTCGCTACATTTGTGCGGCATCGGCTTCGGCCATTTGATGCGGCGGGTTTCGCGGCCTGCCCTCGTTCGTGTTGCGGGTGCCGCTATCGCATCGTTTGGGGGATATTCTTGCCTGGTCGCATAGGCAGTGCCGCATGGGATAAGCGCACATGCGCAGTCCGATTTTCGTTTCTTAACCTGAAAGAGAGTGCATCATGAATCGCAGGGAATTGTTACTTGGCGCAGCAGCAGTGGCGGCGGCAGCCGCAGCGGGTGGCACTATCGCCGCTGAAACACACGACCACAAGCACATGCATGGCGGTGCATCCAAACGCAACCAGGCGCTGATCAAGACCGCCGGGGAATGCGTGGAAACCGGGCAGGCGTGTTTGCACCATTGCCTGGTGCTGCTGGGAGAGGGCGACAAGAGCATGGCGCCGTGCGCAAAGAGTGTGAGCGACCTGATCGCGGTCTGCTCTGCCTTGCAGCAGCTTGTTTCGGCGGAATCTCCCTACCTGGTTGAAATGGCGAAGCTGTCCATTAAGGTGTGCGAGGATTGCGAGAAAGAATGCAAGAAACCGGAAGTCGCCAAGCACGAGGAGTGCAAGGCCTGCGCCGAGTCCTGCGCCGCCTGCTACAAGGAGTGCAAGAAGATAGTCGGGTAATTCCAATGAAACAGGGAGGGAATGGCCGGCGTGACGACTTGTTCAGTGCTTCCCAAATAAATAACCGGGGCGCGAGGCCCCGGTTAAGTTTAGGTTGACTGCAATTACCCGCCTATGCGGCCGCCGGTATTGGCGTGCATGACAGGCTTGCCGACTACGTCACGCAGGGCTGCATAGAATTCGGCTGCCAGCACATCCGGCTCTCCGGCAACCGTGACCACGGCATTTTCAGTTGTGTCGCGCATGTCACGCTCGAAGCTGGCCAGCACCGGGTCGGCTGTACCATTCAGGGCAACATAAAACTGCGTTGTCAGCGCATCCGGCTCACCGGCGATGCCTGCCACTTCCACCGGCTCGTGCGACACATCATTCTCGAAGCTTGCCAGCACCAGGTCGGACTTGATGCGATAGGCGCTGATCAAGGACTCATTGCCGAAAGCACTGTCAAAGCTGGCCACTACCAGATCCTGCTTGGTGCGGCAGGAATCAATATATGCGTCGTTGTAAAACGAACGGTCAAAGCTGGCGGCAACCGGGTCAGAGCCGGCATGAGCAAAGGCAGGCAATAAGGCTGCAACAGTCAGGGTCATAACAAATTTACGCAGTTTCATTTTCAAATCTCCTATGTGTGATTACATGTTTACTGGGCCGACCGGATCAGGTCTTTTGCTCTGCCCTTGGTAGACATTTAATCACCCGCTTCTTAAAGCAAACTTAACGGAGAGAAAAAAACTACAGGAAATTTTTGAGAGGGTTTATACGGAGCAAACTTCGGATATTCCCGTGAGCGCGGATATGGAAGTGCGCCTGCAATCCTGCAAATCCTTGCAAGCGAGGCAGGCCACCATTTGATGAGCGGTCGCGCAACCGGCCGATCTATATGCGCTTCGTGCGGTTGCCTCTGTGCGCGGCTTTCCCAAGGCGGAGACTGGCGGCCAGAATTACCTCGGCCAACGTCTTCAGGTCGGCCAGCCGTGTCGTTGATCGCCGTGACACGAGCGCAATCGTGCGCTTCGGGCTGGGCTTGGCGACTGGACGCACGGCCAGGGTGGGGCTTTCCGTGAGCCCGCTCTTGACGGCGATCTCCGGAATCAGGCCGACACCGAGCCCGGATTCAATCATCTGCACCAGGGTCAGGAGGCTCGTCGTCTCCAGCCCCCTTGTTGACTGGCCGGCGGAGGCGCCGCATGCGTAGAGCGCGTGGTCACGCAGGCAATGCCCTTCCTCAAGCAACAGCAGGCGGCTGGCCAGGGGCGGTGTGATGGCCACCATTCTCGGCTTCATCTGGGGGTCATCTTTCCGCCCGACGATCCACAGGTCATCGTCAAAGAGCGGCTCTACCATCAGGTTCCCTGTTTCGTATGGCAGCGCGATCAGGGCCACGTCGAGCTGGCCGTCTTCCAGCCTCGACAGCAGATTCGCCGTCAGGTCTTCGCGCAGGGCAAGCTGCAGGCTTGGATAACGGCCCCGAAGCAGCGACAGGCAAGGCGGCAGCACGAAGGGAGCAATGGTCGGGATGGCGCCGAGCCGCAGCAGCCCTGTCATCGGAGCGCGCGATCCGGCAGCAACTTCCGCCATGTCGTCTATGGCTGCCAATATCACACGGGCCCGCCTTGCGACCTCGATCCCGGCTGGCGTCATGAGCACCGTTTGCCGGTCGCGTTCCACCAGCCGTGCGCCGAGCAGGTCTTCCAGCTCCTTCAACCCCGCGCTCAGGGTGGACTGGGTGACGAAGCAGGATTCCGCCGCGCGCGTGAAATTGAGCTGATCGGAAATTGCGATCAGGTAGCGCAGTTGCTTGAGTGATGTCAGGGCTGTCATGGCTGAATCATTATCGCAATTTTCGATAACGATGCGCAATATTATTCATTGGATGATTTAATCAGTTCGGCACAGAATCCGTGGTGTAGAAAAGAAGAAAGCGGGGAAAGCGCGATGAGCTGTTCGAATGATCCGCCTTGTTGCGGGCATCGCCTGAAACTTTCTCGTTTGTTGCCAACGCCTCAATTTCAAGGAGAAAACCATGTCAACCGAATCAAAGTGCCCATTCCATCAAGCTGCCGGCAGCGGCACCTCCAACCAGGATTGGTGGCCGAACCAGTTGCGCGTGGACCTGCTGAACCAGCACTCCAACAAGTCCGACCCGCTGGGCGGGAAATTCAACTATGCCGAGGAATTCAAAAAACTCGACTACCGTGCGCTCAAGGCCGACCTGAAAAAGCTCATGACCGATTCGCAGGACTGGTGGCCGGCCGATTTTGGCAGCTACGCCGGCCTGATGATCCGCATGGCCTGGCACAGCGCCGGCACCTACCGCTCGGGCGACGGCCGCGGGGGTGGCGGCCGCGGGCAGCAGCGTTTCGCGCCGCTGAACTCCTGGCCCGACAACGTCAACCTCGACAAGGCGCGCCGCCTGCTGTGGCCCATCAAGCAGAAGTACGGCCAGAAGATTTCCTGGGCCGACCTGATGATTCTGGCCGGCAACGTGGCGCTGGAATCTGCGGGCTTCCGCACCTTCGGCTTTGGCGGCGGCCGGGAAGACGTGTGGGAACCGGACCAGGACGTGTGCTGGGGCAAGGAAACCGCCTGGCTGGCCAGCGACAAGCGCTACAGCGGCGAGCGTAACCTCGAGAACCCGCTGGCGGCCGTGCAGATGGGCCTGATCTACGTAAACCCGGAAGGCCCGAACGGCAACGGCGATCCCGTCTCTGCCGCCAGGGACATCCGCGAAACCTTCAAGCGCATGGCCATGGATGACGAGGAAACCGTCGCCCTGATCGCCGGTGGCCACACCATTGGCAAGACCCACGGCGCAGGCCCAGCAGGCAATGTGGGTGTCGTCCCGGAAGCGGCCTCGCTGGAACAGCAGGGCATGGGCTGGGCCAGCAGCTACGGCAGCGGCAAGGGCAAGGACACCATCTCCAGCGGGCTGGAAGTCACCTGGACAACCACGCCGGTGCGCTGGAGCAACGACTTCTTCGAAATTCTGTTCAAGTACGAGTGGGAGCAGACAAAGAGCCCGGCCGGCGCCATCCAGTGGGTGGCGAAGGGTGCCGACGCCATCATCCCCGGCCCGACGCCCGATGCGCCGAAGCGCAAGCCGGCCATGCTCACCACCGACCTCGCGCTGCGCTTCGACCCCGCCTACGAGAAGATCTCGCGCAGGTTCCTGAACGATCCGCAGGCCTTCGCCGACGCCTATGCCCGCGCCTGGTTCAAGCTCACCCACCGCGACATGGGCCCGAAGGCACGCTACCTGGGCCCCGAGGTGCCGAAAGAGGATCTGATCTGGCAGGACCCGCTGCCCGCGCCCGTGCACCAGCCGACCGCGGCCGACATCGCCGGCGTCAAGGCGAAGATCGCCGCGTCCGGCATCTCCCTGTCTGAACTGGTGACGACCGCCTGGGCCTCGGCTTCCACCTTCCGCGGCGGTGACAAGCGCGGCGGCGCCAACGGTGCGCGCATCCGCCTCGCCCCGCAGAAGGGCTGGGCCGTCAACCGGATCGCGGCCAGGGTGCTGCCCAGGCTGGAGGCCATCCAGAAGGCGAGCGGCAAGATGTCGCTGGCCGACGTGATCGTGCTGGCCGGCGGCGTCGGCATCGAGATGGCGGCCAAAGCGGCTGGCATGTTGGTGGAGGTGCCCTTCGCGCCGGGCCGCGTTGATGCATCGGCAGAGCAGACCGATGTGGAATCCTTCCAGTACCTGGAGCCCTATGCCGACGGCTTCCGCAACTACCTCAAGGCCAGGTCGGCGGTCCCGGCCGAGCACCTGCTGGTGGACAAGGCCCAGTTGCTTACCCTCACCGCGCCCGAGATGACGGCGCTGATCGGAGGCCTGCGCGTGCTGGGCGCCAACCATGACGGCAGCAGCCACGGCGTGTTTACCGACAAGGTCGGCGTACTCGGCAACGACTTCTTCGTCAACCTGCTCGACATGGGCACGGAGTGGAAGGCGGTGGGCGGCGAGGCTGAAGTATTCGAGGGGCGGGATCGCAGGAGCGGCAAGGTGAAATACACCGGCACCCGCGTCGATCTGGTGTTTGGCTCAAACTCGGTGCTGCGCGCCTATGCCGAGGTCTACGCCAGCGTCGATGGCAAGGAGAAGTTCGTCAGTGACTTCATCGCGGCCTGGGTCAAAGTGATGAACCTGGATCGCTTCGACCTCAAGTGATCTCGCAGGGCTGGTCTTGTAGTTCCTGTACCGCGTGACCAAGATGCCCGCCATCGCGATGAGCGATGGTGGGCAATAATACGGGGGTGGGTACCCAGCTTGATGAGTGTTTCCGCTTGTGCGGGAACGACAGGCCAAGTTTGCTCAGTTTGTAGTAGTTCAGGCTTGGTCAGACATTCATCGGCCGGTGATCGGCCATAGCTGCCGGAGAGAAGCCTTAGATCACCTGCCCGCTATGAAGTGGTCAGCTGACATTGAGGGTACCAACTTGAAGAATATCTGCTTTCAGTCCATGTAAATTCACACTACCGCCCTGAAGGCGCTGTACATTAAGAGTCCAAGAAACCGAGCTCTGTCCACATTTATAAATCATAATTTGGAACGCATCTGAAATACATTGCACATTTATCGTGACTTCAGGAATAAGCGGTTATGAACGTGATTAAACTAAAGGAAACTGCTACTTCCTTGTTGAAAGACATGGAAGTGACAGCAGCTCGAATACGTGAGCTAATCGTTGCCATGCCCCCGCATGATCTGCTTGGCTACATCTACGCCCAGCGCATGATAAAAACGATGGAAGACCAAAGCGCCACTCCGAAAAAACACAGAGAGGATGGTGCAAAAGAACTGATCAATGAAATCCAGTTCCTGCTGGAGTACGTTCACGCGGTCCTCGCGTCAGATGTTGCTCCTGCGGAAATGGCGTTTGACGAAGCTCGTTGCGCCGATCTGTTTGAGCTTGGCAGTAAACTGCGAAAGCAGGCCATGATTTTTGCCATGGTTACGTCCGCCGACACCAAGGACGGTGATTTCGGCCCCGATACGCGCGACATTGAATTCAGAGCGAAATCTACTTGGGTCATACTACGTGGCAACCGCTACCAAGTATTGGAAGGTGAGTTCTACCGCCATGTTCTCACTCCTCATAATGATGTCCTGAAAGAAGTATACGGCGTTGATGCTGCCGATATCGCGGCGGGTTTCCAAGCCATGGCTGACGCTACGCGTTCTGGGCATGTCGACGCCATAGAGGAAATGACGAAGCAGTTTGAGGCAGCACAGGCCTTCGCTGCGGCACAGGATAAACCTCTGGAAGACGTTATGGAGGCATGGGTTGCGGCCCATGCGGAACAATCGGCAGCCACCGGGCGAGCGATAGATGACATGTTTCGGGGCGGCATCGCCAACGTGAGCCGCCACACGAAGCTACCGCCAGCACTGCTGGCAGACTTGGCATACCGGCGCGGAGAAGAAACCGAGTTCTTCGCTACGGGTGATTTTGCAGGGACACCCTACCGGACACTACCTGCTCGGAAAAAACCCCTAGTCCAGCTTGGATCAGACTACTACGCTGTCGATCCGTGCTTCACCCGCGACGCGGGGTATCGTGCGCTTCTCTACAACCTCCTTCAGCGAAGGCCAGACTATAAGAATACTTTTGAAGTTCGGCAGAAGTCGATGAGCGAAGCTGCCTTCGCCGACATTCTCGCGGCTCAGCTTCCCGGTGCCACAGTTCTTCAAGAGGTCTACTACAAAGACCCAGCCAACAAGCAGTGGTCAGAAAACGACACACTCATCTTGGTCGATGACGTGTTGTTTCTGGTTGAAGCCAAGGCAGGTACTGCTGCCACCATTGCGTCGCCGGCACTTGATTTCGGTCGCCACGTTCAGTCAGTACAAGATTTGGTGCTTAAAGCGTATAAGCAGTGCGAGCGATTCTTTAACTACCTAAATTCTGCTGACGAAGTTCCGCTATATCACCTAGTCGACGGCAAGTATGTAGAGTGTAGCCGTGTCCGCCACTCCGATTACCGTGTGATGGTGCCAATTGGGCTAACAGTCGAGTCTTTCTCTCCCTTTTCGACGTATTGCAAGGAGCTGCCGCAAATTGAGCCGCTACTTGGGAAGCATGCTTTTGTTTCGCTGTCCATTGACGACCTATTTGTGCTCAAGCGGCTCCTGCCTACTCCCGGCGCGTTTACCCACTACATGGAGGTTCGACAGGCTGTGGCAGGAATACGCCGTGCTCATCTCTTCGATGAGTTTGATCATCTGGGCGCGTACCTGAAAAAGAACCGTTTCGATCAGGACATTGCCGACCAACTGAAGGACGACAAAGTGGATATGCTCGTCTGGGACGGTATGAGCGACATCGTCGACAAGAGCTTCGAAGGTAAAGACTGGGAAAGCGGCCCGTTCCCAACGCAAATATTCCCGGAGGAGGTGCTGAAGCTGCTTGAAGCACTTGACGCTACTCGATCTCGCGGATGGCTTTCTGCAGAGAGCAATATCCGTGATTTTGGCGAGGAAAGCCGGAATAATCTGGCCAAGACGCTGTCCGATCTTCGCCAAACCATGAGTCAGCATCCCGCCCGTTACTTTGTGCTGTCCGGAGACGGCAAGCCGCTATTCGTCTGGCTTCAACAGCACGGCCTGAAAATTGACTGGAAAAAGGTGAATGACAAAGCCAGCGCAGCTGCGATAGCCTTTAAAGCTGTTAATGTCATCGGCATCGTGGCAGAGGTAGGCACCACTGGAATCTACCACCAAGCACAATCTTTCACGATCCACATACCTACTGCGCGAACGGAAGAAAACGCACATATTTACGAAGATGCCGCACGAATGTCTCAGCCCAAGCGTATGGTGAATTTCAACCAGCCGAAAACGCCGCCTCCTTAGGAAATGTTCCCAAGCCAGGGCGAAATGATCCGTGTCCATGCGGTAGTGGAGCGAAATTCAAAAGGTGCCATGTCTGTTAGGAGCCAGCCGAATCTGCTGGTCGTAACCAATTTAAGATTTCGCTTCTTTTGAGCAGCTTTGAGTGTCAGCTATTGATTGTAGATGGCCATTCGACATTAAAGGTATCAATGGCTGTTTTGGCCGATCACCGGCCAACGATTGTCAGTTCTGAGCTACCAAGCTCAGTAAAGAATTACATCCGAAACACTGAAATGGCATATCCGGGCTAGCGCCGCACCAGCTTGTACAGCTCGAACCAGAGCACGCTGCCCAGCCCGGCGGCAACGCTCAGTGCGAATTGCTGCGGCGTGATCACACCGAAATGGAACACTGCGCGCAGGAAAGGAACGGTCAGCGCCAGCAGGAGGAAGGCGAAGGCTCCCCCGGCAACCCACCACAGGGCGGGGTTGCGGCTGCCGAGCGTGCCCAGGATGGTGTGCTGCCAGGAGCGGTTGACCAGGATCAGCCCGAGGTTGCCGATTACCAGGGCAGAGAAAGCCAGCGCGCGCGCCTGCGTTTCCGATGCATCATGCTGCAGGGCGTAGCCGAGCACCGCGAGCGCGGCGAGCAGCACCAGCACGCCCTGCAGCATGCTGAGCAGGAGGGTGCGCTGGCCGAACAGCGGCTCCTGCGGGTTGCGCGGCGGACGCCGCATCACGCCACTTTCCGCCGGCTCCGCCTCGAAGGCGATGGAGCAGGCCGGGTTGATGATCATTTCCAGAAAAACGATATGCACCGGTGCAAACACCGGTGGCCACCCCACCAGAAGCGGCATCAGCGAAAGGCCGACAATGGGGATATGCACGGCAAAGATGTAGGCCATGGCCTTGCGCAGGTTGTCGAAGATGCCGCGCCCGAGGCGCACGGCACGGACGATGGAGGCGAAGTCGTCATCGAGCAGCACCAGCGCGGATGCCTCGCGCGCCACGTCGGTGCCGCGCGCGCCCATGGCGATACCGATATGCGCCGCCTTGAGCGCTGGCGCGTCATTTACGCCGTCGCCGGTCATCGCCACCACCTCTCCATTTGCCTTGAGCGCGCTTACGAGGCGCAGTTTCTGTTCCGGCGCCATGCGCGCGAAAATGTTGCTGTGGCGGATGCGCTCGCGGAGTTCCGCATCATCCATGCGGTTTAACTCCGCTCCGCTGATGATGCTGCCGCTGTCCGCCTCCAGCCCGATCTGCCCGGCGACCGCAGATGCCGTGGCGGGATAGTCGCCGGTAATCATCACCACGCGGATGCCGGCTGCATGGCACTCGTCGAGCGCGGCAGCGACGGTGGGGCGCACCGGGTCGGCCAGCCCGATCAGGCCGAGAAACTCGAACTCGAAATCGTGCTGGATGCCGGGCCATTCTTTTCCCCGATAGCCGGCCTTGGCCACGCCCAGCACGCGCATGCCCTGCGCGGCCAGCGCGTTGACCTGTTCGTCCAGCGACGCGAGCTGCGCGGCATCGAAGTGGCACAGGTCGGCCACCGCTTCGGGTGCGCCTTTGGTTGCCACCACGTGTTCGTCGCGGCCGCGCGCGCGCCATACGTGCGAATGGGCAAGCAGGTAAGGCGACAGCGAGTATTCGTGCGCCAGCATCCAATCCAGGTGGAGGTGTTCGGTGTCGGCGAGATGCCGTGTTCCGAGCGCGAGGATAGCTTTCTCCATCGGATCGAAGGGCGCTGTTTCGCTGGCAAGGATGGCGAACTCAACCAACTCGTGAAATGCTTCGGGCAGGGGAGCGAGGGCTGCGCTTACAGCAAAGGCAGCGTTCCCTGCCACCAGTTGCTGCACTTCCATGCGGTTTTGCGTGAGCGTACCGGTTTTGTCCACGCACAGCACAGTAGCCGAGCCGAGCGCTTCCACCGTGGGCACGCGGCGAGTGAGCACCTGATGCCGCGAAATACGCCACGCACCCATCGCCATGAATACGGCCAGCACCACCGGGTATTCTTCAGGCAGGATGGACATCGCCAGTGTGATGCCGGACAGCAGGCCGTGCAGCCAGTCGCCGCGTGCCACGCTGTAGACCACCATCAGCAGCAGGCTCAGCAGGACGCCGATGATGGCGAGCTTGCGCACCAGTCCGCCGATTTCATTTTGCAGCGGCGTCGCCTCGACCGCCAGCCCCTGCAGGGATTTGCCGATATTGCCGATTTTGCTGCGCGGCCCGGTCGCCAGTACGCGCGCCATGCCGCGCCCCTGCACGACCAGTGTGCCGGAATAAATAAATGGCAGGTCATCACCACCTGGCGCGGCAACGGCGGCATCAGCCATGGGGTCAGTTGCAGCGACCTTGCGCACTGCCACCGATTCTCCGGTGAGCAGCGATTCATCCGCGGCAAAGTCGTTGCAGGAAACCAGCACAGCATCTGCCGGGACGCGGTCGCCTTCGGCCAGAACCAGGAGGTCGCCGCGCGCCACTTCGCGTCCGGCGATACGCCGCTCGATGCCGTCGCGCACCACCAGCGCGCGCGGGCTGGTGAGGTCGCGCAGCGCCTCCAGCACCCGCTCGGTCTTGTATTCCTGGTAGATGGTGATGGCCATCACCGCGCACACGAAACCCAGCAGCATCAGCGCATCGCCGACATCGCCGAGCAGCAGATAGATCGAGCCTGCCGCCAGCAGCAACAGGAACATCGGCTCGCGCACCACCCCTAGCGCGATGCCGAACAGGTTGCGCCGCCTGCTGGCGGGCAGCTCGTTTGCGCCTTCGGCCTGTAGCCGTGCGCGCGCCTCGGCCTGCGACAGGCCGCGCAATTCGAGCTGATCGGGCGTTGGCTGGCTCACCTGCAATCTTTCATTTCAACCAAGGATGGAATATTCAATATAATCCGGTATTCCCATCTTTCACGATTTTGCCGGAAACAAACTACCTGTGCCGAGAAAATATTTCAGGAAATTTTTGCCCGGCCACGAAACGGTGAAGCAGAGCCGGTGGATAAAACCGTTCGGCGAATGGCTGCATCACCCCAACCTGTGGCATCTGCACCGGCGCTCGGTGGCAGGCGGGGTGGCCGCCGGCATGTTCTGCGGCCTGATACCCGGCCCGTTCCAGATGATCAGCGCGGCGTTGGCGGCAGTACTGTTCCGCGTCAACCTGCCGGTGGCGATATTTACTACCTTGTACACCAATCCGCTTACGCTGGCACCGCTGTACATGCTGGCATACGAACTGGGCGCGCTGGTTACCGGCCAGCGCAACGGCCTGTCTGACGCGAGCTTTGCATTTCCGGAATTGAACTGGGGCAACTGGTTCACGGTCTTGCTGGAGTGGGTGGTGTCGCTGGGCAAGCCGCTTGCCATCGGGCTGTTGCTGCTGGCCGTCATTTTTGCCGTCATAGGCTATTTAGCGGTGCGCGTGCTGTGGTACGCGGCGGTGGTGTGGGAGTGGCGCAGGCGGGCGGAGCGGCGCGCGAAAAAAACATAAGTCGCCTGGAACAGCCATTGCGCTCATGCAAATAAATCCGGCAAAGCCGTTTTCCCTGCCGCCCGGCTATCGCTTCTTCTTCCATTGCGCGCTGTTTTTGCTCATCGGCGCCAGCCTGCTGCGCAAGCTGTTCGACCCCGATGTCTGGTTTCACATGGTAGTCGGGCGCGAGGTAATGCGCCGGATGAGCATTCCCGATCAGGAGTTTTACATCCTGCCCAGGCTGGGCGAGCCCGGCGAATTCCACGAGTGGGGCTTCGGGGTTTTTTATTATCTGATCGAGCACTACTCCGGCTATGCCGGCATGGCAGCCGTTAACGCCGCATTCGGTTGCGGGATTGTCTTGTTCCTCTGCCTCGCGGCGGGCTGCAAAACAAAAACGGAGTGGTGGCAGCCTCTGCCGGTCATGGCGCTGGCGCTGTTGGCTATCGAACCGCGCCTCAATTTCAGGCCGGAAACGCTGCTGTACCTTCTGCTTGCGGCAGAGATTTATTTGCTGGAAAACTATCTCGCACAAAGGAAGCTGGCCTGGCTGCTGCCGCTTCCGGTGCTTTGCTGGCTGCTCAGCCAGTGCCATCCCTCGGCGATATTCCTGATTGGCGTGTTTGGCATGTATGCCTTGCAGGCTGTTGTTGCTGCGGGGGATAAACTCAGAACAACCGTTGCGCTGGGCGCAGTCGCCCTCGCCATGGCGGGCGCGTCCACCCTGAATCCTTACGGGCTGCACCAGTTGCTGATGCCGTTTTACACTTTGGCGAACGCCGAGCTTATCCAGTCCGTGAACGAATTTCTGCCGGTGCTGGAAACGGTGTACGCCCCGTATTTCATTGCTGTTGCGCTGGCCGGCGCAGCGGCAATCCTGTTTTCGCCGCAAAAACGTCTCGTTGATGTCCTGCTTTTCCTCGCCTTTGCCGTGCTGGCTTTCCGGTACGCCCGGAATATCGCATTGCTGGGAATCGTAACGTATGTGGTTATCAGCAACACGTTCAACGCATGGATTGGGCGCCTTGTGAGAACGGCGCCGCGCAAGATAGTTGCCGCGCTCCTTTCGGTGGTTATTGGTTTGGCCGTGATCGCCCGGATAAGCGGCAGCTCGGCGTGGGGAGTGGGAATAGATGAAGAATTTACGCCATACAAAAATGCGCAGATCCTGAAACGCATCGAAGTGCAGGGCAATATCCTGAATTTTTACCACCTCGGCAGCTACCTTGCGTGGGAGCTGGAGCGGCCGGTTTTTGTGGACGGAAAAAACTACGGCGCGAACAAGGCGGTGATGCTGCACGACGATGTTTTCATGGCCCGGCAAAACTGGCGGAGCATCATCGGGAGCTACAACATCCGGGCCATCGTAACCCCGGTTACGCTGGCCTTTTCCGGCGAAATCATCCCGCTGGTTT
>JACRAQ010000040.1 GCA_016213335.1 Nitrosomonadales bacterium | reverse complement strand
CTGAAATTGCCGAAGTGCTGTGGAACCACCATTTGCGGCACAACCCGGCCAACCCGAAATGGGCGGACCGCGACCGTTTTATTTTTTCCAACGGCCACGGCTCGATGCTGATCTACGCGCTGCTGCACCTGACCGGCTACAACCTGCCGATAGAGGAGTTAAAGCGCTTCCGCCAGCTGCATTCCAGGACGCCCGGGCATCCGGAGTATGGCTACACCGACGGTGTGGAAACCACTACCGGCCCCCTGGGTCAGGGCATCACCAACGCCGTGGGTTTTGCCATGGCGGAGAAATTGCTGGCCAACGAATTCAACCGCCCCGGCCACGAGATCGTCAACCACCACACCTACGTGTTCATGGGCGACGGCTGCATGATGGAGGGCGTGTCGCACGAGGCCTGCGCGCTGGCCGGCACCTGGGGCTTGGGCAAGCTGATCGCATTCTGGGACGACAACGACATTTCCATTGACGGACACGTCGGCGGCTGGTTTACCGAAAACGTGCCGAAGCGTTTCGAAGCCTACGGCTGGCACGTGATCGCCGACGTGCAAGGGCACGACCCGGAAGCCATCAATGCCGCCATCAACGCCGCCAAGGCGGTAACCGACAAGCCCTCGCTGATTTGCTGCAGAACCATCATCGGCGCCGGCTCGCCGAACAAGGCTGGCACCCACGACGTGCATGGCGCGGCGCTGGGCGATGCCGAGGTGGCAGCCACGCGGCAGCACATCGGATGGAAGTATCCGCCGTTCGAGATACCCGCGCACGTTTACGCGGCGTGGGATGCGCGCACCAAGGGAACGGGCCTCGAAAAATTATGGAACAACAAGTTTGCCGAATACCGTGCGGCTTATCCCGGGGAAGCCGCCGAATTCGAGCGCCGCATGAAAGGCGAGCTGCCCGCCAACTGGGCGCAGCATGCCGCCGAAGTGATCGCCAAAACCAACGAAAAGGCGGAAACCATTGCCAGCCGCAAGGCTTCGCAAAATGCCATCAACGCGCTGGTACCCGCGTTGCCGGAATTTCTCGGCGGCTCCGCCGACCTGACCGGCTCCAACCTGACCAACTGGACCGGCGCGAAGCACGTTCACGGCAAGAAGCCGGGCAACTACATTAGTTACGGCGTGCGCGAGTTCGGTATGGCGCACATCATGAACGGCATGGCACTGCATGGCGGCCTGCTGCCATTCGGCGGCACCTTCCTGATGTTTTCCGAATATGCCCGCAACGCCCTGCGCATGTCCGCGCTGATGAAGCAGCGCGTGATATATGTGTTCACCCATGACTCGATTGGATTGGGTGAGGACGGCCCCACCCACCAGCCGGTGGAGCAGACTGCCACGCTGCGCCTGATCCCCAACATGCGGGTGTGGCGCCCGTGCGATACAGTGGAATCGGCGCAGGCCTGGGTGGCTGCGGTGGAGCGCAGGGACGGGCCGAGCTGCCTGATTTTCAGCCGCCAGAACCTCGCGTTCCAGAAACGCGATGCGGCCGCGATCGCCAACATCACCAAGGGCGGATACGTTCTGGCCGACGCGCCATCGCCCAGGCTGGTGTTGATCGCAACCGGCTCGGAAGTGCAGCTGGCGATGGAGGCCAAGAAAGTGCTGGATGGGCAGGGTATTGCCACCCGCGTGGTTTCGATGCCGTGCACCAACGTGTTCGACCAGCAGGACAAGGCCTACCGGGACAGCGTCCTGTTGCCGACCATCCACAAGGTCGCCATCGAAGCCGGGGTGACTGACGGCTGGCACAAGTACGTGGGGCTGCGCGGCGCGGTGATCGGCTTGGATCGTTTCGGTGAATCGGCCCCGGCGGGTGAGCTGTTCAAGGAATTCGGCTTCACCGTTGACAATGTGGTCGCCGTGTCGAAGAAGGTAATCGGCGCTTAAACAAGCTTGTAGCCAGTAGCGGGTAGCTTGCTGGTGCGCGCATCGCGCGCGGCATTAAAAGCTACCAGCTACAAGCTACCGGCTACCAGCTAAATATTTTTATCATTCAAGGAGCGAATAACATGGCAATTAAAGTTGGCATCAATGGCTTTGGCCGCATCGGGCGCATGGTACTCCGCGCGGCGATCAAGGATTTTCCAGAAATCGAGGTGGTCGCCATCAACGACCTGCTGGAACCAAACTATCTGGCTTACATGCTCAAATACGACTCCGTACACGGCCGCTTCAATGGCGATGTCGCAGTGGATGGCAACACCCTGATCGTGAATGGCAAGAAAATCCGCCTGACTGCCATCAAGAATCCGGCCGAGCTGAAGTGGGGCGAGGCGGGTGCGGACATCGTGATCGAGTGCACCGGCATATTCCTGACCAAGGAAACCTGCCAGGCCCATCTGGATGCGGGCGCGAAAAAAATTGTCCAATCCGCGCCGTGCAAGGACGACACGCCGATGTTCGTGTACGGCGTCAACCATTCCCTTTACAAGGGCGAGAACATTGTTTCCGCCGCATCCTGTACCACCAACGCGCTGGCGCCGGTGGCGAAGGTGCTGAACGACACCTTCGGCATCAAGCGCGGCCTGATGACCACTGTGCACGCAGCGACAGCGACGCAGAAAACGGTGGACGGCCCATCCAACAAGGATTGGCGCGGCGGTCGCGGCATTCTGGAAAACATCATCCCTTCTTCCACCGGTGCGGCCAAGGCGGTGGGCGTGGTGATCCCCGAACTGAACAAGAAGCTGACCGGCATGGCATTCCGCGTGCCGACTTCCGATGTGTCCGTGGTTGATTTGACCGTGGAGCTGAACAAACCTGCGACATATGCCGAGATTTGCGCGGCGATGAAGGCGGCTTCCGAGAGCGGGCCGCTGAAGGGCGTGCTGGGCTACACCGACGAGAAAGTGGTCGCGACCGATTTTCGCGGCTGCCCCCAGCCTTCCGTGTTTGATGCGGAAGCTGGTATCGCGCTCGACCCGACCTTCGTCAAAGTGGTGGCCTGGTACGACAACGAATACGGCTACACCTGCAACCTGATGCGCCTGGTGCGGCACGTCGCAAAATAATAGCTGGTAGCCCGCAGCTAGTAGCTTGTAGCAATAAGGTGCGCGCTTCGCGCGCGGCATCAAAAGCTACAAGCTACCGGCTACCAGCTTTTAATCAAGGAGACTTTCCCATGACAGATTTCATCCGCATGACCGATCTTGACCTGAAGGGCAAGCGCGTGTTCATCCGTTCCGACCTCAATGTGCCGGTGAGCGAGGGCAAGGTTACGTCCGATGCGCGCATCACCGCCTCCATGGCCACCATCAACCATGCTCTCAAGGCGGGCGCCCGCGTGATGGTCACCTCGCATCTGGGACGCCCGGAAGAAGGCGTGTATTCCGAAGAAAATTCGCTCAAGCCGGTAGCCGACAATATTTCAGCCCGCCTGGGCAAGCCGGTGCGCCTGGTCAAGGACTGGGTGAACGGCGGGTTCGAGGTGGGTGCGGGCGAGCTGGTGCTGCTGGAAAACTGCCGCTTCAACAAGGGCGAAAAAAAGAACGTGGATGAGACCGCAAAGAAATATGCGGCGCTGTGCGATGTGTTCGTGATGGACGCATTCGGCACGGCGCATCGCGCCGAGGCCTCCACTCACGGTATCGCGAAGTTTGCGCCGGTCGCGTGCGCGGGCATGCTGCTGACCGAAGAGCTGGATGCGCTGGGCAAGGCGCTGCTCAACCCGGCGCGCCCGATGGTCGCCATTGTCGGCGGCAGCAAGGTGTCAACCAAGCTGACCGTGATGGAATCACTGTCGGAAAAATGCGAGCAACTGGTGGTGGGCGGCGGTATCGCCAACACTTTTCTCAAGGCGGCCGGCAAGAAGGTCGGCAAGTCGCTGTGCGAGGATGATCTGGTTCCGGTCGCGCAGGCGCTGATGAAAAAAATGGCGGCCCGGGGCGCGCAGATTCCCGTTGCGGTAGACGTAGTGGTCGGCAAGAAATTTGATGTCAGCGAGCCTGCCGTGCAAAAAAGCGCCGATGCCGTGAACGACGACGACATGATATTCGACATCGGCCCAAGATCTGCTCAGGAGCTGGCGGACATCATCATGAAGGCGGGCACCGTAGTCTGGAACGGGCCGGTCGGCGTGTTCGAGTTCGACCAGTTTGGCGCGGGCACCAAGACCGTGGCGACGGCCATCGCCAATACCAGGGCCTTCACACTGGCGGGAGGCGGCGACACGATTGCCGCCATCCAGAAATACGGCATCTACGACAAGGTGTCCTACATCTCCACGGCAGGCGGTGCATTCCTCGAGTTTCTCGAAGGGAAAAAACTGCCTGCGGTGGAAATCCTGGAACAGCGGGCTAAAAAATAGCTGGTAGCCTGTAGCGGGTAGCTTGCAGCTTTTAATGCCGCGCACAAGCGCGCACTTATACGCTACCCGCTACAAGCAACCGGCTACTAGCTCAAGAAAGAATTCATGTTACGCAGAACCAAAATCGTTGCAACGCTGGGGCCTGCCTCCAGCGATCCTAAAGTGCTTGAAGGAATGATCCGCGCCGGTGTGGATCTGGTACGCATGAATTTCTCCCACGGCACGGTGGAGGATCATCTGTCGCGCGTGGAGAAGGTGCGCGCGGCAGCAGAGCGCTGCGGCCGCACCGTGGGTATCCTGGCAGATTTGCAAGGCCCCAAGATCCGGGTGGGCAAGTTTGAAAACGGCAAAATCCAGCTGAACGACGGTGACGTTTTCATTCTGGATGCAGCCTGGAACCAGTTGGGCAATCAGGAGCGTGCCGGCCTCGACTACAAGGAATTGCCGAATGATGTCAGCAAAGGCTCCGTGCTGTTGCTGAACGACGGCATGCTGGAATTCAAGGTTACCGAGGTAAGCGGATCACAGATAATCTGCAGGGTGGTGCGCGGCGGGATATTGTCCAACAACAAGGGCATCAACCGCAAAGGCGGCGGCCTGACCGCCCCTGCGCTGACCGACAAGGACAAGGACGACATCAAGACGGCGGCACTGATCAAGGCCGATTATCTGGCGGTATCTTTTCCGCGTTCTGCGGACGACATGAAGCTGGCGCGCGAGCTGATGCATGAGGCTGGCGGCAAAAGCATGTTGATGGCCAAGATCGAGCGCGCGGAAGCCATTCCGGCGCTGGCGGAGATCATTGATGCATCGGATGCCATCATGGTGGCACGTGGAGACCTGTCGGTGGAAGTGGGTGATGCGGCGGTGCCGGGCCTGCAAAAACGCATGATCCGCATGGCGCGCACCCGCAACAAGCTGGTGATCACTGCCACGCAGATGATGGAATCCATGATCAACAATCCGATCCCCACGCGCGCGGAAGTGTCGGATGTGGCGAACGCCGTGCTGGACGGGACTGACGCGGTCATGCTGTCGGCGGAAACCGCCGTTGGCGATTACCCGGTCGAGACGGTGCAGGCCATGGCGCGCATCTGCGTGAGCGCGGAAAAGGAAGTAGAAGACAGTGTGGTGGAGCATCGCCTGGCACGCAGCAAATTCGCGCGCATAGACCAGTCTATCGCCATGTCCGCGCTGTATGCGGCATCGCATTTCAAGGTAAAGGCCATCGTGGCGCTGACCCAGTCCGGCTCCACGGCGCTGTGGATGTCGCGCATGAGCGCCGGGGTGCCGATTTTCGCCCTGACGCCGGTCAGGACGACTCTCACCAAGGCCACCTTGTTCAGCGGGGTGCATCCGATCACGTTCGAGCCCAGCTCAAAAATGCCCTCCGTGGCACTGGTGGAAGCGGAAGAGGAACTGGTGCGCCTGGGTTTGGCAGGGGAGGGCGACCTGATGGTGATGACCATAGGCGAAGCCATCGGCACCAGCGGTCACACCAACACGCTTAAAATCGTGCGGGTTGGCGACCACAAGAAACACAAGTAAGCGGTAACGCAAATAGCGTTGCGCCTGGGTAACTGGACAATATTGATTAACTAGTGAGGAGAAAAAAATGGCTCTCGTATCTTTGCGCCAGCTGCTGGATCATGCCGCAGAAAACGGCTATGGCCTGCCTGCCTTCAACGTCAACAATCTGGAGCAGGTCAAGGCGATCATGGAGGCGGCTGACGAAACCAGCAGCCCGGTTGTCATGCAAGGCTCGGCGGGCGCGCGCAAGTATGCGGGCGAGCCCTTCCTGCGCCACCTGATCGAGGCGGCGGTGGAAATGTACCCGCACATTCCGGTGGTGATGCACCAGGATCACGGCGCTTCCCCGGCGGTGTGCATCAACGCCATCCGCTCCGGTTTTTCCAGCGTGATGATGGACGGATCGCTGATGACCGACGGCAAGACTCCATCCAGTTTTGAATACAACGTCAATGTGACCCGGCAAGTGGTGGAAATGTCCCATGCTGTCGGCGTATCCGTGGAAGGCGAGCTGGGTTGCCTCGGCTCGCTGGAATCCGGACACGGCGAGAAGGAAGACGGCCACGGCGCGGAAGGCGCGCTCAGCCATGACCAGTTGCTGACCGACCCGAACGAAGCCGCCGAGTTCGTCAAGGCAACCCAGGTTGACGCGCTGGCCATCGCCATCGGAACCTCGCACGGGGCGTATAAATTCACCAAGCCGCCCACGGGCGACACGCTGGCGATCAGCCGCATCAAGGAAATCCACGCGCGCATCCCCAACACCCACCTGGTCATGCACGGCTCTTCATCCGTGCCGCAGGAATGGCTGGAAATCATCAACCAGTTCGGCGGGGCGATGCCGCAGACCTACGGCGTTCCGGTGGCGGAAATCGTCGAGGGCATCAAGCACGGCGTGCGCAAGGTGAACATTGACACCGACCTGCGCATGGCTTCTACCGGCGCCACCCGTCGCTACCTGGCGCAGAACCCGAAGGACTTCGACCCGCGCAAATTCCTGGCCGAAACCACCAAGGCCATGAGGAGCATCTGCAAGGCGCGCTACGAGGCGTTCGGTTGCGCGGGCCAGGCCGCGAAAATCAAACCGGTCTCGCTGGAAGCCATGGCCAATCGCTACGCAAAAGGCGAGCTGAAGGCCGTCGTCAAGTAGGTCAGCATGATTGCGGAAAGAAAAAGCGGCCGCAGGCCGCTTTTTCTTTTTCTTGCGCGCCTGCCGAGCAGGCCAGATAATGCCCGGAGGCAGTACGCCGGAAGTTTGGCGAAAGGTAAAAGAGCTGGAGCCCATGCTTCGCAGAACCGGATCAATCCGTGCGCGATCTCATGGGGTGGAAGCGCTCCTGCAAATTGGCCTCGCCACGTGAAGTGCAGCCGCAAACCGGTGGCCACGTCGAATTTGCGCCGAAATGGCGAGAATAAAGCCTGCTGGCAAATGTGTAGCTGCACAGGGTAAAAGGGGATATGAACCGCAAAATGAACCCGCCAAACAGCCTTGAGTGGCCGTTACGCCATAACTGGCATGATGACAACTATAAGATGCCCGGATAACAAATCCGCTATAGCGAATCCCATACAAGAACCATGAACCTGCAAGCCTCTTTCAAGCTTGCCTTGCTGGTCACGCTTGCGGTCAAGCTTACCCTCGCCTGGATACTCCCCATGTCGGGCGACGAAGCTTATTTCATCGTCTGGGCGAAGCATCCCGATTTCGGCTTTTACGACCACCCGCCGATGGCAGGCTGGCTGCTCCAGTTGCTGCTTTATTTTGGCAGCTCGGAAGTGGTGCTGCGCCTGCCCGCCATCCTGCTCTCCACATTGATCGGCCTCGGGATCTACCGGTTGCTCAAGCCGTACGATGAAACGAGGGCCACGCTGGTGGCGATGCTGTTTCTGGCATCGCCGCTGAACGTGCTGAATGTGCTGGTCACCACCGACACGCCGCTGATCCTGTTTGCGTTCCTGTCTGCGGCATCGCTGTACAAGGCGCTGCAACAGGAAAATTTTGCCTGGTACGCGCTATCCGGTGTTTTCTTCGGCATGGCTTTCCTGTCGAAGTATTTTGCGGTGTTGCTGGGGTTGGGGTATCTGGCATATTTCATTTTTTCGGCCAGGAGCAGGCAAAAAACGCTGGGGCTCGTCTTGATCTTCCTGGCAGCGCTGCCGTTCGCGCTGCTCAATCTTTACTGGAACTACACCCATTGCTGGGACAACATCCTGTTCAATTTCTACACCCGCCATGAGGGCGAGCAATTTTCACCGGGCAAGGTCGCCATCTTTCTCGGCACGCAACTTTACCTGATGACCCCGCCGGTCGTTTACTATCTGTTCAGGCACCGCGCGGGATGGAGGCGGAAAATCAGGCGCGACGATTTCAGGCTGTTTGCTTGCGCGTTTCTGCTGCCGATGGCGGTATTTGCGCTGCTGTCACTGAAAAAGGTGGTGGGCCTGCACTGGGTGCTGGCGTTTTATCCGTTTCTGTATTTGCTGCTGCCCCATCTCTTGTCGCGCGAGGAGCTGGCCAAATCGCTCAACTTCATGGTCTGGTTCAGCGCCGCGCATCTTGCAGCGATCATCGTCATCGCTTCCCTGCCGATGGAAACCTGGAAAAACACCAAGCTGTATGACGGCATCGTGTTCATGTTCTAGAATGACGAAATTGTCGAAAAAGTGCGGCCCTATGAGGAGCAGCGCTTCCTGCTTGCGTCGGATGGCTACACCCCTGCCGCCATCATTTCCTACCATTACGGCAAGAATTTCTTCGTGTTCGGCGAAGGCTCGCTGCACGCAAGGCAAGACGATATAATCACCGACTTCCGGCGGTTTGCCGGGCGCGACATCCTGATCGTAAAGAAATCCGTGCCCGACATGGCACAGTACGCGCCTTACTTTAACGGGGTGGAAAGCAGGCAGTTCGAGCTGCGCGGCGTAACCTTTTATTTCGTGCTGGGTTACGGCTTCAATTACGGCAACTACAGGAAATTCGTGTTGAAACCCATCAAGGACAAGTACTACAACATCCCTGCGTTTTTACCGCACGCCCCCTGCTATTTTTGCGAGAAATATTTCCCCGAGGAACCCGGTTGATGGTTACGAAAGTTGCGCCCATTTCCGGCTGGGGACGCTATCCGGTGGAACCCTGCGAACTGGAGCGCCCGGAACGTTACGCCGACTTGCGTCCTTTCGAAGGTGGGCTGATCGTGCGGGGACAGGGCCGCAGCTACGGCGATGCGTCACTGAACGAGAACGGCCGGGTGCTGCTGACCGAGCGCGTCAACCGCCTGCTGGAACTGGATGCGGAAAAGGGTATTCTGCGCGCCGAAGCGGGCGTCACCCTGGCGGAAGCGCTCGATGTGATCGTACCCAAGGGCTGGTTTCTCCCGGTTACGCCAGGGACGAAATTTGTATCCCTGGGCGGCTGCGTGGCGGCAGACGTACATGGCAAGAACCACCACTGCGACGGTTCTTTTGGCGATCACGTTCTGGAAATGGAAATGATCCTGGCCGACGGCAGACGGATGCTGTGCTCCCCGGCCGAGAAACCGGCGCTGTTCTGGGCGACCGTGGGCGGCATGGGGCTGACCGGCATCATCGGCGAAGTGGCGCTCAAGCTCACTCCGGTTCAAAGTGGCCACATGATGGTGCGGCACCACTCAGCCGACAACCTGGAGCAACTGTTTCAATTGCTGGAAGACCCGGCCACGGATGACCGCTATACCGTTGCCTGGCTCGACAGTCTGGCAACCGGGCAACATCTGGGGCGTGGCATCGCCATGTTCGGCCACCACGCTTCCAGAGAAGAGCTCCCGTCAGGCATGGAAAGCTCTTCCAAGCCCAAACGCAGCCATTCCATTCCCTTCGATTTCCCGGCTTTTGCACTGAATTCGCTGAGCATAGGCGCTTTCAATGCGCTGTACTATTCCCGGGAAGGCAGGAAGCGGGAGCCGTTTCTGAGCGGCTACGACCCTTATTTCTATCCGCTGGATGCGATCGGCAACTGGAACCGCCTGTACGGCAAGCGCGGTTTCATGCAGTACCAGTGTGTGATCCCCGGCTCGGCAGCATTCGAGGGCATCAAGACGGTGCTGGAGAAATTGTCCGGCAGCCGCCGCCCTTCATTCCTCGCCGTGCTGAAACGGTTCGGCGCGCAAGGCAAAGGCCTGCTGTCTTTTCCCATGGCCGGTTACACCCTGGCGCTTGATTTGCCGATCCGCGACGAAGGGCTGTTCGATCTGCTGGCCGAGCTGGACAAGGTAGTCCTGAAACATGGCGGGCGCGTGTATCTCGCCAAGGATGCGCGGCTTTCCGCCGAGTCGTTCCGCGCCATGTACCCTCGCTACAATGATTGGCTCAAAATCAAGAAGGCAGCAGACCCGAAAAATATCTTCAGCTCGAATCTGTCGCGCCGCCTGAAAATCGCGGAGGAAGCGGCATGAGCCAGGCGGTGCTGATTCTCGGCGCGACTTCGGCGATTGCACGCGCCACTGCCGCCGCCTTCGCCAGGCAGGGCTATGCCCTGTATCTGGCCTCGCGCGATGTGGATGAATTGCGGCGCATCGCCGCAGACTTGCAGTTGCGCTATGGCGTCGAGGTGCGGCATGGGGTGTTCGATGCGGAAGCGACCGCGACCCATGAGGCGTTTTTTCAATCGGTGGTGAAGGCCATGCCTGCGCTGCACGGCATGGTGCTGGCCTTCGGCTTTCTCGGCGACCAGATGGCGGCGCGCGATTTCAAGCTGGGCGAAAAAATCATTGCCGCCAATTTCACCGGCGCGGCTTCCATACTCAGCCACTGCGCCAATTATTTCGAGCCGCTGAAGCGCGGCTTCATCATCGGCATTTCCTCGGTGGCGGGCGATCGCGGCAGGCAGAGCAACTACGTGTACGGCGCCGCCAAGGGCGCGCTGAGCCTGTACCTGCAAGGCCTGCGCAACCGCCTCTTCGCCAGCGGCGTGCGCGTCATCACCATCAAGCCCGGCTTCGTGGATACCGCCATGACCTACGGCTTGCCCGGCCTGTTCCTGGTGGCTTCCCCGCAGGATATTGGCGCGCGCATCGTGCGCTCCCTGGACAAACCGGCGGACGTGGTTTACCTGCCCTGGTTCTGGCGCTACATCATGCTCATCATCCGGCACATCCCGGAACCGGTGTTCAAGCGGCTGAAGCTGTGAGTTCGGCGGAAACGGCCAAACCCGTGGTGGCGGCATTCGATTTCGACGGCACCCTGACACGCCATGACACCATGTTTCCATTCCTGCTGCACGCCGTCGGCTGGGGCGAATTCATCCGCCATGTGCTTGTGCTTGCGCCGACGCTGGCGGGCTACGGGCTGGGCGTGATCCGCAACGACATCGCCAAGGAGCGGGTGTTTGCGCGCTTCCTGTCCGGCACGGACATCGGCGCGCTGCAACGCAAGGCGGTGCAGTTCGCGGAGCAGAAACTGGCCGGGATGCTGCGCGCCGAAGCGCTGGAGCGCCTGGCATGGCACAAGCGGCAGGGGCACCGCTGCGTGGTCATCAGCGCCTCGCTGGATATCTACGTGCGGCCCTGGGCGCAGAAAACCGGCTTCGATGACGCGATCGCCTCGCATCTGGAAACGCTGGACGACGGGCGCATTACCGGAAACCTTTCCGGAAGGAATTGCTTCGGCAGCGAGAAGGTCCGGCGGCTCGAAGCGTTGCTGGGCCCGAGAAGCGGGTACACGCTCCATGCCTACGGCGACAGCCGGGGAGACCGGGAACTGCTTGCCAGCGCGGACTTTGCCTATTATCGCAAGTTCAAGAACGACTGAGCAGGAACCGTATGCAGACGCGGCAACTTGCGCCCATAGTACTTGTGCTGGCCGGAGCCGCCATCGCGGCGGGCGCCTGCCTGCAGGCGCTTAATTTCCCCTTCCTTTCGGATGATGAAACCTATCTGGTTTCCAATTCCCGGCTGGCGGAACTGCAACCGGCCGGGCTGTGGAAGCTTTTTGTCGAGCCCTACAACGCCTATTCCGAGTTTCTTCCGCTGCGCGAGCTCTCGTACTGGCTCGATCTTGCGCTGTTCGGCCTGACGCCCGCCGCGTTCCGGATTCACGGCATCCTTCTATATCTGCTCTGCCTGCCGCTGGTTTACGGCGCCACGCTCCACGCATGGCGATACTTCCGCCCGGCGGATGCGGCGGGCGCGCCGTCGGCCGCAGCGGCGGTCACCGCGCTGTTCGCGGTGCACCCCGCGCACGTGGAAGCGGTCGTATGGATCAGCGGGCGCAAGGATGTGCTCAGCGGCATGTTCTCCCTGCTTGCGCTGTGGCTGGCCATGACCGCACGGCGGGAGCGCGGCCTTTCCCGCCCCCATGCCGCCGCAGCCATTGTCGCGCTACTGGCGGCGATGCTCTCCAAGGCTTCGGCAGTCGCGGTGGCGCCGGTCATCGCCTTGATCTGGTTCGTTTACTGGCGCGAGGTTACGGCAGCGGAAAGGCGCCGTTCCCTGCTGCTGTGGCCGCTCGCCGTTCTCGTGCTGCCCGCGTTTCTCGCGGCGTCGTTCGCAGCCGCCATCTCGACGAAAATCCCCATTCATTTCGGAACGGAGACGATCACCCGGACACTGGCGATACTGGGATGGCTGGCCCGTGTTGCCGTCACTCCGGAGGGCCGCCACTTCATTTATCCGGTGCTGGAAGACCCGTGGCTTCCGGTCATGGCGGCGGCAGGGGTGGCGGCTCTGGCCGCCGCCGGGTGGGGGGCGGTCGCGGTTTTGCGGCGGCGCTCCCTTGAAGGCTTCGCTCTTGCCGTGTTTGCGCTGCTCTGCCTGCCTTCCCTGCAACTCGTTCCCTATGCGGTTCCCTCGCTGGTTTCGGATCGTTTTGTGTTCCTCGCGCTGTGGCCGGTCATCCTGCTGATCGTCGTTCTCGCGTGGCGGCTGAAGCCTTTGCCCCGCGCGGCCTTGCTGCTTGCCGTCGCGCTGCCGTGGAGCATCCAGACCATCGAGCGCCCGCGCGACTGGCGTAGCGGTGACGCGCTGATCGAGCCGGATGTGCGCGCCCATCCCGGCCATTACGGCCCCGCCTCGTGGAAGGTGATCGGCCTGATAAACGGCGGGTTGTTCCGCGAGGCTGAAGATGCGGCCAGCCGGGTGACGGATGCGGAATTTCGCGACATCATGACCGGGCTGGCGCGAGCCGGCCATGCGGCATCGGCGGGCAGCCCGCAGGAAGCGATGGCGAGCCTCTGGAACATGGGGCAGTTGCTGAAAATAATGCCCGCGCAGGCCGGGTGGAACCTTCCCATGTTTCACACTTGGGTCTCTTTTCATTACACTCTCGCCATGCAATGGAAAAACCTTTCCGCCAGATTTCCTGATGACGCGCCGGTGCGCTACAACACCGGCCTGTGGCTGCTGAACACGCACCGGAGTGGCGAGGCGGCAATACATCTGCGCGCGGCGGTTGACTCGCAGCACCTGCCCGAGGCCGCGCGAGGAGCCGCATACAGGAATCTCGGCCTGGCCCTGCTGAACTCCGGGCAAACCGCCGAGGCGGAAACCCGGCTGCATGCGGCGCTGGAGCAAGCGCCGCCCGACCTGCGCGCGCATTGCCTGCTCTCCGGCCTGTACAAGAAAATCGGGCGGTTGGAGGATGCGGCGCAGGCCGCGGCCAACTGCCCCAAGGAGGGCAAGTGAGTTTGCTCCGGTATTTCCTTTCGTGCCGCTTTGCCAGATACTGCTGACCCCGTATGACGAACCTCATCATCCTGATTGCCGCGCTGATCGTGATTTCGGCCGGCTTGTACCTGAAAAAGCGCGGTGGCGATACCCGGTGGGCAAGGGTCGGCGACTTTATCCTGATGGCCCTGGGGGCGGTGGCGCTGCTGTCCTATGTTAATTTCAAGCCGCTTTCCACTCAGCCCAACAACTGGGATTTATTCCATTACTACGTCGGGTCGAAATATTTCTCCGAGATCGGCTATACCCGGCTGTATGCGTGTGTGGCGCGGGCCGAAGCGGAAAGCGACGACGAGGCGGTGTCCCACGCGGCGAAAAGGCGCACCATCCGCGACCTCGAAACCAACGAACTGGTGGCATCGCGCAATTACTTCTTCTCCGAAAATTACTGCAAGGAGCGGTTTTCCGCCGCACGCTGGGAATCTTTCAAGAACGACATCGGGTTTTTCCGCGACCGCTTGCAGGATTTGTGGGAGCTGGCCCAGATTGACCACGGGTTCAACCCATCGCCGGTGTGGATTCTTGCGGGCGGACTCGCTTCCGGCGCGGTTACGTTGTCCGATAATGCCATCACGGGGTTGGTGCTGCTGGATGTCATCCTTCTGCTGGGAAGCGTTGCCCTTATAGCCTGGGCTTTCGGGTTGCCGGTGGCGGCCTTTGCCGCCATTGCGAGCACCGCGTCGGGGGGGATAGATTGGGCGTGGGCGGGCGGTGGCATGCTGCGCCTCGACTGGTTTTTCATGGCGGTTCTTTCGGTCTGCGCGATGAAGCGCGAGCATTATGTGCTTGCGGGCGCGGCTCTGGGCTACGCGGCGGCGTTGCGGGTATTCCCGGCAATATTTGCGCTGGGGCCATTCATCGGGTTGCTCTATGCGATGATCAAACGGCAGCGCGAGCAAAAAATTGCCTACGGTAAATTCTTTGCCGGAATGGCGATATCGGCGGTGGTGCTGCTGGTTTCCGTCTCCGCCTTGTACGGAACAGACTCGCTGCGGGCGTTTGCGGATAACACCAGGAAGCACTCTGCGGTGGTGAGCACTAACAATGTCGGCCTGCGCACGGTATTGACCTACCGGCCCGACACGGCAGTGCGCAACAGCATTGATGTGCAGGCCCGGGAAGCCCACCTGTACTGGAAATGGGAGGAGGCAAAGGCCGAGGCCAAAAAGAAGGTGGTGCCCGCTTATATTGCCGTCGTCGTGGTCTGCCTGCCGCTTTTTGTGCTGGCGGTCATATCGGGCGGCGCCTGGCAGGCCCTCGCATTGGGGGCGACGTTTATCCCGTTCGCGTGGTCCGAGATGTCCAATTACTACTATCTGTTCCTGATGATTGTGGCGACGCTTTTTGCAGCCAACCGGAAAGTGGCCTTTCCCTTGCTCGGGGTCGGTATTGCGACGGGGGCCGGGAAGCTGTTTGAAATTGACGTGAACAGATACTTCGAGCAGCCCGCCTCCCAGGGCGCCATATCCGGCCTCGGAATGGACGAGGTTTATACCCTCTTCTCTGCCGCCGTCTGCATCGGGTTTCCGGTCTTGTGGTGGCTGGTCAAGTCGCGGCCGGTATTCGGTAAAAGGGCGCCTTCACCGGCCGGCGGGGGAGGAGATGGGCCAGCCTGAGCGGTGTCTGCGCTTTGCTCGTGAAGCCCCAATACCGGCCCGCGCTGCAGATTTGTGTCACCATACCTAACCTTGTTTGCCTGAAATCAGCCAAATGGAAAAACTGCTCGATATGTTGCGCCTGATGCGCCCGCACCAGTGGGTAAAAAACACCTTCGTGTTTATCGGCCTGCTGTTCGGCCACGCCTGGCAAGACTCCAGCCTGATTGCGGGGGTGATGCTCGCCTTTGCTTCCTTCTGCCTGATGTCCAGCGCCATATACATCATCAACGACATGGTGGATGCGGAGCAGGATCGCCATCACCCCAGGAAATGCAGGCGGCCGATAGCCTCCGGCAGAATATCCCCGCTGGCGGCAGCCCTGCTCGCCGGGTTGCTCGGCGCATTCGCTCTGGGGCTGGCTTCTGCGGTCTCGTGGATAGTGGTGGCCATCCTGGTTGCCTATGCGTTGATGAATGTCGCCTACTCCTTGCGGCTCAAGCACGTGGTGATACTGGATATATTCATCATCGCCACCGGCTTCATGCTGCGCATCCTCGCCGGCACGCTCGGCGTCGGCATCCCCCCATCGCAATGGTTGCTGCTGTGCGGTCTGATGGTGACGCTGTTTCTCGGCTTCACCAAGCGGCGCGCGGAAATTCTTGCGCTGACCGAAGACAGCAAGGCCGCCCACCGCAAGGTGCTGGAGCATTACAGCCCGGTGCTGCTGGACAAGATGATCGGGGTGACTGCCGCCGGCCTTATCATGAGCTACAGCCTGTACACCATGAATCCCGACACCATACGCCTCCACGGCACGGCCAACCTGATCTACACCGTGCCGTTCGTGATGTACGGCGTGTTCCGCTACATCTATCTGCTGCACCACCAGCGCGGGGGAGGAGACACGTCGCACGACCTGGTGCGCGACGTTCACCTGATCGGGGTGGTGGTCGCCTGGCTGGCCGCGACCCTGTGGCTGATCGCATAGACATGGCCGACCATAAGCCGCATGCCATCCTGAGCGGATGGCGCTTCCACGCATTGCTGCTGGTTGTGCTGCTGAGCGCGGCAGGCTATCTGGGATTTTCCCTGTGGGGCGGCTGGCGCGAAGTCGCGGAAGCCATCGCCCGCGTGGGCCTGGCGGGTACGGCCATCGCGCTCGCGCTTTCGCTGGTCAATTACGGCCTGCGCTTCGTGCGCTGGCAGAAGTTCCTCGCCCTGCTCGGGCATCGCGTGTACGCGCCGGAAAGCCTGCGCATCTATATCGCCGGGTTCGGCTTTACCATCCTGCCGGTCAAGGTCGGCGAGACGATACGCAGCGTGTTCCTCAAACAGCACGGCGTCTCCTACCCGGAAAGCCTGGCGGCCTATTTTTCCGAGCACCTCTCCAACTTCATCAGCATGCTGCTGCTGGCCGCCGTGGGGTTGTGGGTTTACCCGCAAGCCCAGCTGCCGGTGATGGTTCTGTCCGCGCTGATCCTGGCCGGCCTGATCATGCTTCAGCAGACCGCGTGGCTGCAAGCGATCGAGCGCATCGCGCAAAACCGGCTGCCTGCCCGCCTCGTACGCTTCATCACCCACAGCATCGAAATCGTGCTGCATTCCGGCCGCTGCTTCCGCCTGCCCATGCTGCTGCAAGGCATCGCGCTCGGGGTCGTGGCATGGGGCGCGGAGGGCGTGGCTTTTTATTACATCATGCAGCTGCTCGGCAGCGATCTTTCATTGCAAACCGCGCTGTTCATCTATGCCTTCTCCATGCTGGTCGGCGCGCTCAGCTTCCTCCCCGGCGGCCTTGGCGGGGTGGAAGCCACCATGCTGGCGCTGCTGGTGCTGAACGGCGTCGCGCAACCGCAGGCCGTGGCCGCAACGGTGCTGATCCGCCTCGCCACCTTGTGGTTCGCCGTGGCGCTGGGGATCATCGCGCTGACCATGCCGGCAAAGAAAGAAAAGGGTTGATGTGGCGGGAGTATCAGACAGATAAAGCGGCGGCCTTGACAGCCTTCTGCTCCTCGCCGCCAGCTTGGCTGAGGCTGCCGGTAAAAGTGACGGCGATGCAAAAAATCCATCATCCTGCCCCTGTCCGCCAAGGCCCCGGTGCTTTCCAGGCCCAATAAAAACTCTCGCCATTGGCAATTGCCCAGGCAACTGGGCCGATGAAACCTGAGATTGCTTCGACGACTTCAGTAAAACTGGCGGGGGCAGTCTGCAACCGGCTCTTGCGAACAAACCCCTGCCACTGGGTTTGTTTCGCGGGTTCGCTGGCAAAGGCAGTGGTCAAGGCGACGGGTATCGCTGGCATCACTGTTCCGCGTGTACTGAAGGTATTTGCCACGGCCTGCGTCAATATCGGCCCATCGAAATCGAACTGACGGGAAAGCAGCCAGATATCAAAGAAATCCTTCACCCTGCTGTTGAGAACGCCCAGCTTGACCATCGCCTCGAATTTCTCGGCGATGGCGCTCTCGCGGCTGTAGCCTCTCAAAGCCGGTGCAGGAAAATCCAGAATCGCCGGATATTCCACCGTTTCAGGCTTGGGTATAACGACATCGCCGAAGCCAATATCCAGTTGCATGGCGATGCGAGCGACACCGAGTGCGCCACGAAATCTGACGCGCACACCGGCATAATCGGCATCTTCCACAATACGCGCCGCCTCGATGCTGCCCGGATCGAATGTCAGACCGTCAGGTTCGACATCCTGTTCACAGATCGTCTGCGCGAGGACCGCAATCGCATCTATGCTGTTGCCGGTAATGCCAAGCAAATCAATATCCATGGTGGGGCGTGTCTCCGGCGCTTGCCATACCGTGAACATCAGCGCGCCCTTGAGAACAAACTTGTCCGCATGAGCCGATTTCGACAAGCGATAAAGAAACCGTTCCATGGCAAAATATTGCAGCAGTTCGCTGAAAGGCCGGCCCGATGCGCGCGCCTTGTTGAGCAAACGCTGGCGGACGGAAGCGGCGATGTCGGGTTCGCGCCGGGTCACAGCAGCGCCTCCAGATAAGGCCGCATCACCTTTTCCACGCGGCAGATGCGCGCATACGCCATGAGCCTGTCAACTTGAACGCGCCGGTTACCGACATAACGTTTCAGCGCCTCCACCGCCGTGTCGAGCCCGACCTTGTTGCGGTATTTGAAGCAATCGGCCAGTGTTTTTTCCACATCGTAGATGCGCACCGGAACGCCATCCACCTTGTGAACGACAATTCCCTCGGTGAATGCCTGCCCCGTAAACCAAAGCGTTCGCACAGGCGGATAATCCAGGCGCGGCGGCTCCGCACCCCGTGGCAGCGCCAGATAAACCTCATGCGGGATTTGCGTGGTAAGTTCGTGCCAGGCCAGCGCCGAGATCAGGCAGATCACGCCATTGGGCACCTTCAGCGCAACCGCCACCAGATCGGGGTTTCCCAGCGGCGGCAGATCGGCGAGCCGGTACAACCCGCGGCTCAATTGCTCCAACTCACCCGCGTCCCGCATCGCATAGAGCGTGCGGGGATGAATGCCGAAACCGATGGCCTCGCTTGCGCGCAGCACACCACCATGGCGGACAAACACCTGCCTCGTCGCAGCAAAGGCGTCATTTTTCCGGGTTATTTTTGGCGTCATGGCGATGGATAATCAAACCTGCATATTTGCAAATATGCTGGTAATTCTATCCATTCAGCCTCCATGGGGCAACAGGCCAATTGCCTTCCGGCTATGTGAAAGGTTTTGTGGCGGCTGAATGGAAGAAAGTCTACGCGTGACAATCAATCGGATATCGCTGTTCAACCACACTGTTCCTCGCCATAAAGTTTGGCGGGGCTAACAGCGGCGCGCTCAGCTTTCTCCCAGGCGGCCCTGGCGGCATGGAAGCCACCATGCTGCCAAGGAAAGAAAAGGATTGATACGGCGCGGGGGCCTCAGGCAGATAAAGCGGCGGCCTTGACGGCCTTTTGCTCCTCGTCATCAAGTTTGGCGAGGCCATCCCGGTGCCGAGGGGCGGGATTACAGATCAATGGGCGACAGGCCAGTATGCTTTGCAACGCGAGCCAGCATCTTTGGGCCGATCTCGTCACCATCGTGGAAAGCGAAAACAAAATCAGGCCAGCCAGCGCGGGCAAGTGTTTTATGCGAGCCGGATTGCCGCTTGATTTGCCAGCCCAGTCGCAGCAGCGCAGCAGAAGGCTTGACTGACGGCCATTGGCTCATGCCGCAATCGGGATAGAAATATTGATGGGGAAGGGGCGGCTTTCGTTGTGTTCAAGCCGTTCAGCAATCACCCGGAGGGCCAGAACTTCAGCCTTGGACACGGCCTCCAGCGAAGTTGCACCATAAGCGAGGACGCCTGGCAGCTCCAGGGCTTCCGCCAACCAACGCCCGTCGGATTCTTGTTCCTGCTCAATGGTGAAATTCATCTTGTCCTCCAGTCCGGTTCATGCGAACGGCTTGATTCTACTTCAAAATGGTTGCTGCCCCATAACGGGGATGTGCTCAGACCATGCCGGCAAGGAAAGAAAAGGGTTGATGTAGAGGATTCAGGAGCACCCATTCTGTGTTACCCACGCCTGCTCTGGCCTTCTCTAACAACAATCCGGATTTGTTAGATTACCCGAGAGCGGATACTGGTAATGCGCAGCTTTCGACACATTGCAGACGGTAGATTTTCCCAGAAGCGGTCGGTTCAACGTAAAAGTGAGGGACGCTCCGCACGCGGCGTTGCCGCCTGCGGAGCGTCCCTCTCGACTGACGGATTAGAGGGCATATTTCTAGCTAGAAGTAGGCGCATCAAACATGACCCTTTCAAAGCTATCAGTTGAAAACTTGATAACAATGTCTCCACCATAGCCACAGCCGACTCTGCATGTGAACGAGTAGTGAATAAAATAATTGTCACCTAGACTAAAAATTGACTTTATAGTCGCGGCTGAATGGATAAGTTGTACCTGCCCGTTGGAATAAAGAAAATGTACTTGATCTCCGGGTGTCACTGAATTCTGATAGACCGCGATGTAGCTATCACTCTTCATGTTGGGTAATCGGAATAATTCTGGCTTTTCCATAGTCAATACAAACTGGTGCTCGTCTGAAGTTGGTTTAACTCCACTAGCTTTCAGACGAATATGTACATCGATCTCGCTTGCTTTAGATGCTGATGGCGCTGGAAAACTGCCAAGTAGTTCATAGACTGTCTGGCCGTTAGTCAGGGCAGCCAAATCAAAAGTGAAATCTGAGCATGAGGTTAAATTGATTTTCGTTAGCGGAAAACTTCCCGAATCCCAGTTAGAAGGAAATGACTCTATTGCATGTGCAAGACAGGTACTAGAGCTTTTGGAGGAGAGAAGTTTGATCGTTTGTCCGCGCTTTAACGTCCCAAGGACACAGCGGCTGAGTCCTGTTCTTGGGCAATAGGGCAAGTCTTGATTGCTCGTGTAGTTGAAAAATAGCGCGAACATCCCTTCGCCCGAACTAGGTGCTTCTGCCGCTAAACACGGTACAGATAGGATGCTCCAGAGCGCAATTATGATGATGTGGAACAAAGTGGTTTTTGCCCTCTAACAGATATTAGACGGACGCATCAGTCTGTATTATTAAAAATAGAGAGGCATGCAGATTCACGATAAGCACTTGATTCATTGATACCTCCCAAATTCGCCTGTCAGTATATGCGTTAATAATACGGACAGGGGCGAACAGCTCCTTCCGGTACTTACCAGCCGCCTCCATCTCATTGCTACATTGCCAGAGATCCGCCAGCCACCAGGTTTCCGATGACCAAGCCAGCCTGAGCTATCTCGATTCATAGGCGCATTTCGCAATGGCCTCGTTGGTCTGCAGGCTCAGGCAGTCCCTCAGGTCGGTTCGTCCGCGCTTTTTCGGTTGTGCTGCTGGGGCGTTAACCGGCAAGGCCGGGTCACGCTGCTTTGAATCAACAACAATAGCTGCTGGTTTTGCTTCAGGCGGCGGTTCGCTGGCTGTGGCTGGCTCAGCCGTTCTGGGTGGCCGCCCCCAGCTCACTTCATTCACCTTCCATTCCCCGTTTTCCTTGAGCAGGATTACTGTTCCGCCCATTGCTCCGGGTGCAGCCACGCGCAATGTCGAGCGAGTGCCACCGGCATCAACCGTCTTGCCTGCTACAGAATAGGTTTTGGGGAGCGTCTGTGCGAGGGATTCGAGCATGGCCTGCCTCGCTGCCGCAGGCATGGATGCGCTCTCGGCTGCCTTGGCGGTGGAGCCATATTTAAGCATCTCGCCAAAGTTTGCCGCGAGCCCGGCGCGGTGATATTTCGCATAGATGGCCTCGGGTTCGTCAGCCGCAGGTGCAGCAAGGGGCATTGCGGCAAGCAGGATGGCGGTCGTCAGCATTTGCAGTGCCTTGCAAGCTCTCATGCTTCCCTCCCCATGGCCAACCCCATAAAAAATCCTGTCGCCTATTTCCTCACGCAGGCAAATTTCCACAGAATTTCTACACCGCTATCAGGCGGAACCGGCTTCCATCTTGTGGTAAAGGAATCGCTGTATACCACTTTGCCGCCGCCCATGTTCCCGGCGTGCTGGGAGGAAGCGCGCCTTCGCGATTTCACTTCCTTGCAGTCGTATTCAACTTGATCTTTCGTGGACAGGTACGGTTCGCCCATATCCTTATTGGGCTTCCTGAAGTCTGTCAGGTGCGACATTTTCGCCAGGTTGCCTTGCCTTTGAATGGCGGAGGGGTCAACGTAGATGGCAGCGTTTTCATTGCTGCCGACTTGCTTCCACTCCGCCAGCGCCCCATTGCTTGCAACAGCCAGTAGTATCATCAGAACAGGTTTGTTCATATCAATCTCATTGCAGTGAAGGTAAACGGTAACTTCTTTTATGCCACCGGCGCAAGCGAGTTGCCCGCCACCCACGCCTGCCCCAGCGCTATGGCCGTATCGCCGGGCTGGGCCTGGCTGGCCAGGAGGGTTTTCAAACCGGCTCCAGCGAGTTGTTCGCGCAAGCCCGCCGACAGCAGCTTGTTGAAAAAACACCCGCCGCCGCAGGCAACCGTTCCGATGCCGGTGCGCTGCGACGCTTGCCTCACCCATTCGGCCAGCGCGGCGATCAGCGTGGCGTGAAAGACTGCCGCGCCGTGTTCCACATCCGTTGTGTCGGCAAGCTGCGCGAATAGCGGCAGCAAATCCAGTTGCCCTTCCGGGCTGATCTGCCAGCCGCCATCCAGGCTTTGCGGCAGGCCGTGTGCCGCAATGTGGCGCGTGGCGGCCTGCTCCAGCGCAATGGCGGCCTGCGCCTCGAATTCCATTTTGCGGCACAGGCCGAGCAGCCCGGCCATCGCATCAAATACCCGCCCCGTGCTGGAGGCCGGTGGACAATTCAGGCCGCGCTGCAACATCGCCGCCACCGTCGCCGCCGCCGGTTGATTGGCAAAACGCACGGGAATCTCGCCGTTGCGCCCCAGCTCGTGCAGCACCGCTGCCGCCATGCGCCACGGCTCGCGCGCCGCGCGGTCGCCGCCCGGCAGCGGCAGCGGGCGCAAATGGCCGAGACGCCGGAACCCGGCCTCATCCACCTGCAGCAATTCTCCGCCCCATGTGCCGCCATCCAGCCCGAGCCCAACCCCGTCCAGCGCCAGCCCCAGCACGGGTTCTTCCGCGCCATGCTCGGCGCACACGGCGGCGATGTGAGCGTGGTGGTGCTGCACGGCAAGGAGCGGTACGTCCAGTTCTGCGGCGAGCCGCGCGGCAAAGCGGGTGGAATGGAAATCCGTGTGCAAATCGTGCGCAATGGCGGCGGGTTTTTCGTCCAGCCAGCCCAGCAGCAATCGTGCTGTTTCCTCGTGGGCGCGGCAGGCATCTGCGCTATCCAGGTCGCCGAGTGTTTTGCTGATAAATGCTTCCCGGCCGGATGTGATGCATAGGGTGTTCTTGAACCATGCGCCCACCGCCAGCACGGGTTTGGCGGGGCGAGGCAGGGGAATGACGAGCTCGACGCAGCCGGGGTAGATCATTCGCTGGAATGATGGTGGGCGATCAGCTTGTCTACGAACTGGCGCAGGAAGTGATCCGGCTGCGCGCTGTGGAAGCGGTTGAACTCTTTCCCACGGCTGTATCCGATAACGGTCGGGAAGCCGCGCACCTTGTGCCTTCCGGCGATGCGCATATTTTCATCCGCATCCACTTTGGCCAGCAGGAATTTGCCGCCGTATTCCTTCGCCAGTTTTTCCAGGCGCGGGCCGAGCACATTGCACGGCGCACACCACTCCGCGCCGATGTCGAGCAATACCGGAGCCTCGTGAGAGCGGGCAATGACGCGCTCGTCGAAATTCGCTTCCTCTGCCCCAAATGAAAAGGGGTGGCTGTCATGCAGATGCATCGTGTTCCATTCCTGTTCGTGATCGTTGTGTTTCCAGCCAGGCCATCCATTCATGCATACCCTCGCCGCTGGTGGCCGAGATCCGGATGATGCGGATGTCCGGGTTGACGCGGCGGGCGTAGCTTTCGGCGAGCCCGGCATCGAAAGACAGGTGCGGCAGCAGGTCGCATTTGTTCAGCAGCAGCAGCCGCGCGGCGCGGAACATGTCGGGATACTTGAGCGGCTTGTCCTCACCCTCCGTCACCGACAGCACGACGACTTTGGCCGCCTCGCCCAGATCAAACGCGGCGGGGCATACCAGGTTGCCGACGTTCTCGATGAACAACAGCGCATCTTCCGGCAAGGCAAGCTGCTCCAGCGCGCGCGATCATGCCGGCATCGAGATGGCAGCCCCTGCCGGTGTTGATCTGGATGGCCGCAACCCCCGCTGCGCGGATGCGTTGCGCGTCGTTGTCGGTCTGCTGGTCGCCCTCGATCACCGCCAGCGGCAGTTTTTCCTTGAGCGCCTGCAGCGTGCGCACCAGCAGCGTGGTCTTGCCGGAGCCGGGGCTGGAAACCAGATTGAGCGCCAGTACGCGCCTTGCGGCGAAAAAGGCGCGATTGTCTGCGGCTTGCGCATCGTTCATGGCAAGAATGTTTTGCTCGACCCGTATCCGCCGCGTCGCTGTCGTGGCGGGCACGTGATCGGGTTGCCGGGGCGGGCGGAACAGGAAGCGCCCGGCGGTACCGCTATCCCGATTCACAGGGCGATTGAGATTCCGCCGCGACACGGCCATGCCGTTAATCAGTGTATCTTCGCCACCGCAGCCGCAAGTCGTGCACATGAATAATGAGGTTAATCCAGGGTTGATCTGACCGGCAGTGCCTTAGCCGTTTTCTGCCTTCAAGTATAACGGGAGCGATAAAAGCAACACCCCGAAATTTATCAGCAAAGCCATTTTATGGATATAGGGCAGAATCCGGGCGGCAAGAGATACCCCGGTTTCAGCATCCTCGATCTGGCAGTGGCGGGCATGTGCAGCAGTTCAGTACCGCCATTGCCGGATAAGAAAAAATTTCCTGCCCCGATTCTCTGAAAAAGGGAAAATAGCTCCCTTTCCATCACGCACCACAAGGAATGCCGCTCTCGAATCCGCCCCAACCCGCCGCTCAGCGCTTGTCTTTTCTCCGGGATCTGTGGCCTTTCCTGCGCCCCTATCGCGGGCGGGTCGTACTGGCTTTTGCGCTGCTGTGCCTCAGTTCCGCCACCATCCTGCTGGTGCCGCTGGCGTTCCGCGATCTGATTGATTTCGGTTTCGGGCAACGGGCAACTACCGATGGCGGCCTGATGGGCACACTGAGCCTGGATGGGCACTTCGCCGCCTTGTTCGGGCTGGCGAGCCTGTGGGCGCTGTCGGTGGCGGCGCGTTATTACACCGTGACCTGGGTGGGCGAACGGGTCACAGCGGATTTGCGCAGCGCGGTGTATGCGCGGGTGCTGGCGCAGTCGCCGCAATTCTTCGAGACCTTGCAGACCGGCGAAGTGCTCTCCAGGCTGACTGGCGATACCACGCTGATCCAGACCGTGATTGGCAGCTCCATTTCGATGGGCCTGCGCAGCCTGTTCCAGTTTACCGGCGGCATGATCATGCTGGCGGTAACCAGCTTTTACCTGTTCTCCCTGAATCTCGGGCTGATGGCCTTGCTGATGCTGCCGATCTTCGCCATCGGCCGCAAGGTGAAAAAACTTTCGCGCGAATCGCAGGACAAGATTGCCGATGCCTCGGCGCTGGCCGGCGAGATACTCAACGCGATACCGACGGTGCAGGCTTACACGCAGGAACAGCGCGCGACCGGGCGCTTCGCCGGCCGTGCGGAAGCGAGCTTCGTCACTG
>JACRAQ010000038.1 GCA_016213335.1 Nitrosomonadales bacterium | reverse complement strand
GCTGCAGCCTGCGCCACATTCTTGGTGAAAGCCAGCAAGTCTTCGTTTTTCGCCACGAAATCGGTCTCGCAATTTACTTCCACCAGTGTGCCGGTTTTGCCATCCATGCCGATAAAAGCACCTACCACGCCTTCGGCGGTTCCGCGCGAAGCAGCTGTGCTCGCTTTGGCCCCGCTCTGGATACGCAGCAGTTCCTCGGCGGCCTTGAAGGCGCCGCCGGTTTCCGCCAGCGCCTTCTTGCAGTCCATCATGCCGAGGCCGGTTGCCTCGCGCAGTTCTTTCACCATGCTTGCGGTAATTTCCGCCATTTTCCTGCTCCTCGAAATTCAAGACTTACAAAAAAAGGGCTCACGCCCTTTGTGGCTTGTAGCCTGTAGCCGGTCGCTGGTAGCTTTATTATGCCGCGCGCGAAGCGCGCACCTTGTGAAGCTACCAGCTACCCGCTACCAGCTTAATCAGGCCGCCGGTTCTTCGACCTGCGCCACCACTTCGTTGAGCGCCTGTTCGCGCCCTTCCAGCACCGCGTCAGCCATGCCGCGCGCATACAGGCGTATCGCCTGGCTGGAATCGTCGTTGCCGGGAATGACGTAATCGACGCCGATCGGAGTGTGGTTGGTATCCACCACGCCGATCACCGGGATGCCCAGCTTCTGCGCTTCCACGATGGCGCCTTTCTGGTAGCCCACGTCAATGACGAAAATTGCGGAAGGCAAGCCCTGCATGTCCTTGATGCCGCCCAGGCTGCGCTCCAGCTTTTCCAGCTCGCGCTGCATCATCAGGCCTTCCTTCTTGGAAACCTTTTCCATGGCGGCGCTGTCCTGCGTTTGCGCTTCGAGGTCACGCAGGCGCTTGATGGATTGCTGAACTGTCTTGAAGTTGGTCAGCATGCCGCCCAGCCAGCGCTGGTCCACGTAGGGACAGCCCGCGCGCGTCGCTTCTTCCTTGATGATTTCGCGCGCCTGGCGCTTGGTCGCCACGAACAGGAGGGTGCCCTTGTTGGCGGCCAGCTTGCCAGCAAACTTCAAGGCGTCGTTGTACATGACAACGGTTTTTTCCAGGTTGATGATGTGGATTTTGTTGCGATGGCCGAAAATATAAGGGGCCATCTTGGGATTCCAGTAACGGGTCTGGTGCCCGAAATGGACACCCGCTTCCAGCATTTGACGCATTGTTGCAGCCATAAAAATACTCCGTGTGTTAAGGGTTAATTCTTCCACTCGCCAGCTTGACCCCTGCGGGCACCCCAACGTGAACGAGTGTGAGATTTCCGTTTGTCTGTGATATTGCAGGATAAACGGGGCGCGCATTGTAACACCATGCCCCGCCCGCGCTCAACTTTCAGACTCTTTCAGGATGAAATTGAGGCCGGGCCGCTGAAGCTTTGCATCAGCCATGGCGTGGGGCAGGGCGGCTGGCTGGCAGGGAAGACGCGTAGCTGATCTGGAATCGGCCTGACGAAGTCAAGCGGGGGCGGCCCGTTTCTTTGCCGCCAAGGTGCCTCCTGCAAGCATGTTTATGGTATTTCCCACTCATCAATCAGCAGCTGAAGCTCCATCCCATCGCGTTGCAGATTCATGCGCAGCGGCAAGCTGTCCGGTTGTTGAGCCGCATAGCGCGTGTAGCGTATCTCCCATCCGTCCTGCCGGATTGTACTCACCTGGCCGCTGGCACCGCGCTCGATGCTGGGTTCGCTTCCCGGTGCGGGCAGCGCCAGCACCCAGTATTGCAGGCCTTCCAGCGGCAGGTGCCAGCCAAGCGCCCGCTGCGTCAGCTCCTCGGTGTCACGTGCGCTGTAATGCCGCTCTGCGGTATCCAGCACCACGCCCCCAGCATCGCGGCGGATGCGTGCCACGGTCTGCCCGAGCGGTGCGAACAGCAGGATTTCGTCTTCTGTGGAGTGGTGTGTCCAGCGCAGGGTGCTGGAAGTTCGTTCGCCGTCGTGTTTGACGGCAATGCGCCCGTTCAGGGCAAATGCGGCCTGCACGGCCTGGGTGGGGCGCGCCAGCGGCTGCGGCGATGTAGGGGAGGTCGCGCACCCCGCCAGAAAAAGCGCAGCCGCAACCAGCCTAAAACGCATCAGGGCAGGAATTTCTTCATCACCGCCTGCAAAACCGCGTTATCCGGGTGCGATTTCAGCGAGTCGCCCCAGATTTTTCTTGCCTGCTCCTTGTCGCCGTGAGCCCACAGCACTTCGCCCAGGTGGGCGGCAATCTCCGGATCGGGGTTGGAGGAATAGGCGCGGCGCAGGAATTCCAGGCTCTTGGGGATGTTGCCGAGACGGTAATGCCCCCAGCCCACACTGTCTATCACCGCGCTGTCATCGGGGGCGAGCTGGTTGGCTTTTTCCACCAGCTGCATCCCCTCTTCGAGGCGCACGTTGCGATCCAGCAGACTGTAGCCCAAAGCGTTGTAGGCTTGCGCGTGGTCGGGCTGGATCTGGATCACCTTGCGCATCATCTGCTCGAACTCGTCGTGCTTGCCGATCTGGTCGGCAAGCATCCCCGCGACATACAGCAAGTTGGGGTGGCTGGGTAGTTTTTCCAGGCCTTGCAGCAGCACCTGGTAGGCCGCTTCAACCTGCTTTGCCTCGCGCAGCAACTGCGCTTCGGTCAACAGCAGTTGCGCGCGCTGCTGGTTGTTCTGCGCGCTGGTCTGGTGCAAAAGTTCGCGTGCTTCCTCAATTTTTCCAGACTTGCCGGCCAGCATGGCCATGCGCAGGTGGGCCGCGTAGACGTGCTCGCCATCCTGAACCTTGCGGTAATATTGCAGCGCATCTTCATCGTTTTTCCTCGCCTCGCTTAACTGGCCGAGGTAGAAATACACGGTGTCTTCGTCCTTTTTGCCCTTGTCCAGCGCCTGGCGCAACTGGTCTTCCGCCTGCTCCAGCTCGCCCATCTCCAGCGACAGCATTGCCACGGCAAACGCCAGGTCGGGGTTTGACGGATGCACTTCGAGCAGATACTGGAACTCTTTGCGCGATTCCGCATAACGCTTCTGCTCCAGCAAGATACGTGCGTAAAACAGGCGCGCCTCGCTGGCTTGCGGGTAAGCCGAAACATATTTTTTCAACATGTCAATGGCGCGCTGGGGCGATTCGCGCCGCAGCAATTGCGCCTCGATAACCGCCGCCGATTCCATGTCCGGCCGTAGCGCGCGCGCTTGGCGCACTTCATCCAGTGCCTGTTCGTGCTTGCCCGCCGCGTCTGCCGCCTGCGCCAGCACCCAGTGCGCTTCTGCCACGCTCGGGTAGGGCTGCGCCAGGTCGCGCAGCAAGTTGAAAGCTGCCACCTTGTCCGGATGCCGCAAAAGGAAGGGGTATATTTTCATGAAGGCGTGCCCGACCCTGCCCGGGTAGGCGGCCAGCATGCCAGCAAGGTGCGGGCGCGCTTCGTCCAGCTTGCCGCCGCTCACCAGCATCATGGACAGCATCTGTTTTGCCTGCAGCGATGCCGGCTCAAGCTCCAGCCACAGGTTGAACGCTTCCGTTGCCGCTTCCATGTCGCGCGACTCGTAAGCCAGGCTTGCGGCGCGCGCCGCTACCCGCGGGTCGCGCGTAAGGTTGGCCAGCTTGAGATAAATTCGCGTGGCCAAGTCCCCCTTGCCACGCTGGTTTGCCACTTCGCCCAGCAGGAATTCGTAGAGCATTTGCCCGGTCAATTCCTGTTTGGGTAAATCCAGTGATTTTTTTTCCTGGGGCTCGGCTGTTGCCGCAGGGGCAAGCGCGGCTTCAGCGGCTCCTGCCGGAGTTTCTTTGGCCTGCTGTGGCGTGTGGGCACAGGCGGCCAGCAAGATGGAAAAGATAATCGCACTACGGTTGGAAGTCATCATGTTTGGCGGGTTTGTGTGCGGTATTTTTTACAATGGGCTTACGACCTTGTCACCGGCAAAAAATTCAAATCCTCGATCTGCCCGGTTTTGTCCAAGTTTCCCAAGAAGCAGATAACAAGGGGCTAATATTAGGTTATATTGGGCCTTCCTCACAACCTGCAATTTACGGGAACGCATGTCTGATGCAGCGCCGGTAACCTTGTCCGCGCACAATCTGAGCCGCCGCTACGGCGGCCGCGAGGTCATCCATAATCTGTCGCTGGAGCTGGGGCGCGGGGAGGTGCTGGGCCTGCTCGGCCACAACGGCGCTGGCAAGAGTACCACGCTGCAAATGCTGACCGGTGCGCTGGCGCCGCATTCCGGCGAAATTGCCATTTGCGGCTTCGATCTCGCACGCCAGCCGAAGCAGGCCAAAGCGCGCATCGGTTTTTTGCCGGAAACCCCGCCGCTGTACCGGGATATGAGCGTGGACGACTACCTGTTGTTCGCCGCCAGGCTGCGCGGCATGCCACGTGGCGTGATTGCAGGCGCACTGGCTGAAACCAAGCGCCGTTGCGGCTTGCAGGATGCCGGGCGGAAGCTGGTCGGCACCCTTTCCAAGGGCTACCAGCAACGCACCGGCATCGCGCAGGCCATCATTCACGGGCCGGAGGTCATCATTCTCGACGAGCCCACCGTAGGCCTTGACCCCGCTCAAATCCGCGATATCCGCGCGTTGATCCGCGAACTTGGGGACGCGCACAGCGTAATCCTTTCCACGCACTTGCTGGGAGAAGTGGAAAGCGTTTGCGATCGGGTGGAGATCCTGCACCAGGGCCGCCTGATCTACGGTGACAGCAGCGCCCGGATGCAGCAGTACGGCCACCAGCCCGGTTTCATCGTCAACCTGCTGGCACCGCCTGATATTTCCGAGCTGCAAGCCATATCCGGCGTGCAGCAGGTGGAACGGCTTTCCGCCACCCGGTTCCGCGTCCTCCACCAGGCCGGCGTCAATTCTGGCGCGGCCTTGCTGGCGCTTGCCGGGCAGTGTGGCTGGCGGGCGGAGCAACTCGTGCCGCTGCAATCCAGCTTGGAAGAAGTGTTCGTAAAAATTACCCGGGGCGAAACTCCATGATTGCCACCATCGCTTTCAAGGAACTCCGCAGCCTGTTTGCCGCTCCCTCAACCTGGCTGATTCTGGCTGTGCTGCAATTCATTTTTGCGTGGTTCTTCCTCGCGCGCCTGGATGCGTTCCTGCAAGTGCAGTCGCAGCTGGCGCAGCTCGCCAGCGCGCCGGGCGCCACGCAAGCGGTGGCGGTGCCGTTGTTTGGTGCGGCAGCCCTGATCCTGATGCTGCTGGTGCCGGTTTTCACCATGCGCATGATTGCCGAGGAGCGGCGTAACCAGACCATGACGCTACTGGCCACCGCGCCGGTTTCCAGCACGCAAATCGTGCTGGGCAAATTCATCGCTCTGTTGCTGTTCCTGTTGCCTATCATCGCGAGCTGTCTGTTGATGGTGCTGGCGCTGGGTACGGGCACGCAACTGGATAAGGGGTTGCTGTTTGCCAATGCGCTTGGACTGCTGTTGCTTGCCGCCAGCTATGCCGCGCTTGGGTTGTATGTTTCCTCTCTTACTGCGCAGCCGGCCGTTGCCGCCATCGCAGCGCTGGCCGCGCTTTTTGGGCTGTGGTTGGTGGAAGCCAGCGCGACGGACAACGACAGCGCCTGGCGCTTGCTTGCTCCGACCAGCCATTTCGAGAGCTTCAATGTCGGCCTGCTGAATAGCGGCGATCTTGGGTATTTCCTGCTGTTTTGTGCCGCCTTTCTGCTGCTTGCGGTGCGGCGGCTGAACAATAATCGGATTTACGGCTGAGATGAAGACTTTCAGCCATGGATTAATTATGGATGCATGCCGCACCCATGAATAAGCTTTTCCTGAAAAATACCGCCTTTGCTGTGTTACTGCTCGTGGCGGCAGTTGCACTGACCCAACTTGCTGGGCGCTACCCGGCGCGTTGGGACATGACACAAAACGCCGCCAATAGCCTGGAGCCCGGCAGCGTAGAAGTGCTGAAGCTGTTGCCCGGCGAAGTCCGGCTCACGGTTTATGCCGCCGGACAGGACGCAAGGCTGGGCGATATGCGCAAGTTGATCCGCGATTTTGTCGCCTTGTACCAGCGTTACAAGCCCGATATCAAGCTGATTTTCATCGACCCAGTCAAGCAGCCGGAGGAGGCGCGCAAGGTCAACATCCGCGCCAACGGCGAGATGCTGGTGGAACATGCCGGACGTACCGAGCATCTCACCACGCTGAGCGAGCAGGCGCTCACCGGTGCGCTGCTGCGCCTGGCGCACCGGAAAAATCAGCTGCTGATGTATCTGGGCGGGCACGGCGAGCGCAGCCTGGAAGGCGCCGCCAACCACGATCTCGGAGAGTACGGCAAACGGCTGCAACAGAGCGGCTACCGCTTGAGTCCGCTGAGCCTCGCGTTGGCACAGGACGTGCCAAGTAACGCCAGCATGCTGATCGTCACTCATCCGCAGATTGATTTGCTGCCGGGGGAAATGGACAAGCTGCTGCGCTATGTTGCGGGCGGCGGCAACCTGCTGTGGCTGATAGATGCCGAACCGCTACGCGGACTGGAGCGGCTGGCCGAAAAACTGGGGCTGCTGCTCACGCCGGGCATCGTGGTTGATCCGGCTGCCGAAGAAATGCGTGTTCCGGTGAACTGGGCGCTGGGCGCGGGCTACCCGCCGCACCCCGTCACGCGCAATTTCAACCTGATTACCGTTTTCCCGTCAGTGCGCGCCATCGGCTGGGAGGAAAACAGGGGGTGGCAGCACGCCAGACTGGTAGATGTGGCGCAGCGCGGCTGGGTGAGCAGCCGCCCCGCGCAAGACAAGCCGCTGTTTGACAAGAACCATGACGTGCCCGGCCCGATAACCATTGCTCTTGCCCTGCAACGCGAGGTAAACGGCCGGGAGCAGCGCATCGTGGTGGCGGGAAGCGGTTCATTCCTCGCCAATGCCTATTCCGGGAACGGCGGCAACATTGATCTCGGCGTCAACATGGTGAACTGGCTGTGCGACGAAGAAAAACTCATCAGCATCCAGCCGCGTGCGGTGAAAGACGGCGCGATTACGCTGAGCAAAACCCGGCTGGCCATCATCAGCGGCGGATTCCTGCTCGTGCTGCCCGCGCTGATGGCGCTGGCGGGCGGCTGGTTGTGGTGGCGCAGGAGACGGTAGCAGGCCGCATGCTGCCACGGTTTGCCCGTGGCCAAACGGGGCTGTTTAACGGCTGCCGATCGGCACATAGTCGCGCCGGGTTGCCCCTTGGTACAGCTGGCGCGGGCGGCCGATCTTGTGGTCAGGCTCGGCGATCATTTCATTCCACTGCGAAATCCAGCCCACGGTGCGCGCCACCGCAAAAATTACCGTGAACATGTTGACGGGGATGCCAAGCGCGCGCAGCACGATGCCGGAATAGAAGTCCACGTTCGGGTACAGCTTGTGCTCGATGAAATATGAATCGCTCAGGGCGACGCGTTCCAGCTCCATCGCCAGCTCGAACAATTTGTGGTTTTCCAGCTTGAGCTCCTTCAGCACTTCGTAGCAAGTTTTGCGCATCACCGCCGCGCGCGGATCCATATTCTTGTAGACGCGATGGCCGAAGCCCATGAGACGGTATTTCTTGTCTTTCACGCCCTGCACGTACTCTTTCACGCGCGAGATGTCACCGACCTCTTCCAGCATTTTCAGCGCGGCCTCATTGGCGCCCCCGTGCGCCGGTCCCCACAGCGCGGCGATGCCGGAAGCGATGCAGGCGAACGGGTTTGCCATGCTTGATCCGGCAAGGCGCACCGTCGAGGTGGAAGCGTTCTGCTCGTGGTCGGCGTGCAGGATCAGGATGCGGTCGAGCGCGCGCACCAGCACCGGGTTGGGCTCATAATCTTCGGTGGGGGTGCCGAACATCATGTACATGAAATTCTCCGCATAGCCGAACCTGTTCTTCGGATACATGAACGGCGCGCCGGTGTAGTATTTGTGCGCCATCGCCGCAATGGTCGGCACCTTCGCCAGCATGCGCATCGCGGAAATTTCGCGGTGGCGCGGATCGTTGATGTCCAGCGAATCGTGGTAGAACGCCGACAGCGCGCCTACTACGCCGACCATCACCGCCATCGGGTGGGCGTCGCGGCGAAAGCCGGAATAAAAGCGCACGATCTGCTCGTGTACCATGGTGTGGTGCGTGACGATGTCCCTGAATTCTGCGGATTGCCCGGCATCAGGCAATTCGCCGTTCAGCAGCAAATAGCACACTTCGAGAAAGTTGGAGTGTTCGGCCAGTTGCTCGATGGGGTAGCCGCGGTAGTAAAGCAGCCCGGCGTCGCCGTCAATAAAAGTGATCGTCGAGGTACAACTGGCCGTGACAAAGAACGCCGGGTCGTAAGTGAACACGCCCAGCTTGTTCAAATTGCGGATATCAATCACATCCTGGCCGAGCGTGCCGGACAGGATCGGCAGCTCGATGCTCCGGCCGTCGTCCAGCGTCAGTGTTGCAGTGCGTTTGCTTTCCATAATTTTCTCCATGTATTACGGGTGAGGCATCTTCGCCCGGCTTGTTTCGCGCGCATCAAGCCTCTCTGATTTTATCCAGCAATGCATGCTGCTCGTTTGGCACCGCTTCCAGCCGTCCCGCGATCATGTCCCACAGCGGGTTATCCGGCATGTCCAGCAGTGCATCAAATGCGGCCCGTTGCGCAGCATCCAGCCCGGCGTAATGTTGCTCGGCAAAACGCCCCAGCACGATGTCCAGTTCCAGCAAGCCGCGACGGCAGCGCCAGCGCACCCTTTCCATTTCTTTACGTGCAGATTCCGGATCATTCATACCGCACGCTTCACCATCAGGTCTTTTATTTTGCCGATGGCGCTGGTCGGGTTCAATTCCTTGGGACACACGTCCACGCAATTCATGATGGTGTGGCATCGGAACAGCCGGTAGGGGTCTTCCAGGTTATCCAGCCGTTCGCCGGTAACCTGGTCGCGGCTGTCGGCGATAAAGCGGTAAGCCTGCAACAACCCTGCCGGGCCGACAAATTTGTCCGGGTTCCACCAGAATGACGGGCACGAAGTGGTGCAGCACGCGCACAGGATACACTCGTATAAACCATCCAGCTCGGCGCGTTGTGCGGGCGATTGCAGGCGCTCGGTTTCCGGCGGCGGGTCATTGTTCACCAGATACGGCTTGATGGAATGGTACTGCTTGAAAAACTGCGTCATGTCCACGACCAGATCGCGGATCACCGGCAGGCCGGGCAGCGGGCGCAGTTCGATGGGCTGCCTCAGGCCGGAAAGCGGTGTGATGCAGGCCAGGCCGTTGCGCCCGTTGATGTTCATCGCGTCCGAGCCGCATACGCCCTCGCGGCAAGACTTGCGCAAGCTCAGGCTATCGTCCTGTTCTTTGATCAGCATCAGCGCGTCCAGCAGCATTTTGTCGCCCGCCTCGATGTCCAGCCCGTAATCCTGCATGGTTGGCCGGGTGCCGGTTTCCGGGTTGTAGCGGTATATTTTGAATTTCATGGTTGCGTTCCCGTCTTGTGCCTCCATCATTGAGCCACATATTGAGAAATCATTCAACGCCATGGCCGGTTTCAGCCAGTCTTGCTGTCCTGCTTGGGGATTTGGTGAGCAGTTTGGGCTTTGAACTTGTTTGCTTGGCATCCTTGCCTTATCGCTAAAGCCGTGAATTGGGCCGGTTTTAAGCTTCTATTTCAACCTTGTCTGACTCCTTGAAATGCTATGGTGCATTGTGGGACGTTTGACGGCTTACCGAGCAAGACGTTGACTGGGAGATAAACATGGGAAAAGTAGAGTTTAAGCCTTTTATAAAGAATTCACTGTCATCTGAAGGCGAGCAAATGACGGCACGATTTGACCCTGAATATGGGATTACGTGGGCTCAGATGCACCCTGTTGGCACACCGTGTTTTAACCAAGACCTATTGGCCGAACTGATCCATTACAACCGCTCAGTTAAGAATAGCGGTGGAAAAATATTTGCTTCTGGCAAATTGAATCCGGTTCGCTATGCGGTGGTCTGTTCCAAAACCCCCGGGGTATTCAATCTGGGTGGTGATATCGCGTTGTTCAGCAAGCTGATAAACAACCGTGATCGCCAGGCATTGACGCTATATTCATCCATGTGCATTGATGCGATGTTTGCCAGAATTAATCATTACGGTTTACCTGTTATTACTATTTCACTGGTTCAGGGATATGCGCTGGGAGGAGGGCTGGAAACCGTCCTGTCCAGCGATGTCATCATAGCCGAGCGCAGCAGCAAAATGGGGTTTCCGGAAATCCTGTTCAACATGTTTCCGGGTATGGGGGCTTACAGTTTGGTAGCCAGAAAACTCGGAATTCAGCAAGCTGAAAAAATGATTTTGGGAGGGAAAATTTACAGTGCGGAAGAACTCCACCAACTCGGACTGGTTGATGTGCTGGTGGAGGATGGTGAAGGCGAGGAAGCCGTTTACGATTACTGCAAGAGACAAGCTAGGTCTTCCAGCTCCATCGGGTTTACGGCTGTGCAAAGGGTACGGCAACGCTATAACCCCATTACTTATCAAGAGATGATGGACATCACTGCCATCTGGGTAGATGCGGCCATGCAGTTGGGGGAGAGGGATCTAAAAATCATGGATCGGCTGGTGCGCTCGCAACAAAAGCAGTATGGGCAAGCCGACCAAGCGCACCCGTTTTTCTCGCCCAGAGAATCACGAAAAACAGCGGCATCAAACAATAATGCTGAAGCGGAACTTACTGTTTAACGTTTAGGCTTTCGGCAGATTTTGCCAGATATTGGTCCAGCGCAAGCCGGGTGGACCGGAAGGTTTCTTCTATGTTGCTCAAAGAATCGTATGCTGAAGCCTGTAAATCTGTGTGATTTAGCTGCAAGGCGTCGCGGCATGCTTCAAACAGGGCAACCGCTCCCACGTTGCCTGCGCCACCCTTGAGTGTGTGAATCTGTTCCTTGAAGGTTGTATATTCGAACCTTAGCAATGCTGTTTTCATGGAATTAATCAGCAACTCGTTCTCGGAAATGAACCCCTGAATCACGCTTTCGACGAAACCCTCGCCATCATCTAGCAAAATCAGTCGGCGCAAAGTGCTGTCGTCAAGTAGTGTTGCCGCATTTTTGGTTGGAGGGGCTGGAAGGGTAGGCACATTCTCTGCAGAAAGAGTGTTTCTACGGGTTACGGCAAGCCGTGCTACCGTGCTGAGTAACGTGGTTGCGTCAACCGGCTTGGTGAGGAAGGCGTCTATCTTTGCTTCTTCGCACTCGCGCCTTGCTTCAGTGGTCGCGTTGGCCGTCAAAACAACAAACGGGATAGCGGGTTCATATCCGGCAGTAAATCGGTAAATCTTTGCCGCTTCCAGCCCGCCCATGACGGGCATGTACATGTCCAGAATCACCAGGTCGTATTTTTTGCTTTCCAGCATATTCAAAGCCTGTTCGCCATTTTCCACCAAATCTACCCGGTGTCCGCCGCGCTCCAGGATTTTCGAGATGATCTTGCGGTTGGTTCCGTTATCGTCTGCAACCAGAATATTGAGTTCGCGTTTTCCCTGGCTGTTGCGCTCGTAGTAGTCCTTGAAGGAAATCGCGCCCGATGTCGGCGGGGTCGCCATTACCCCATGCAGCGCGTTGAACAGGAGCGTTTTGTCAATCGGGGTCTTCAGCAGGCAGGAATACCCCATTCCGAGCAATTCTTCCTCGGTGTATTTCTGTAGGTCCGGATCTATCAGGATCAGCGATACCTTGTGCGGCGAAAATTCAGCCCAGATATGGTCGGCAAATTTTTGCGCATCCATATTGAGATTTTGCGGCGCAACCAGGACAACAATGCCGTGCTGTCTGCTGGAGTTTACCTGAAACAACCGCGAGAAAAACTTCGCCAGAGAGGTTGATTGCTCGATTTGAATGCCCCAGCCGGAAAGGTGCCTCTCCAGGATTTCATGGTCTGCCGCTCCGATCCCCACGCCCATCACCCTGATGTGCCCCAGCGTCGGCAGGGTTTCTCCGGCATGGCTCTCGCTCTGCTTTTCGAGCGGAAGCTCAAACCAGAAAACACTTCCCTTGCCTTCCTCGCTATGCAGGCCGATCTCCCCGCCCATAAATTCGACGAGCTGCTTGGCGATGGTGGTGCCGAGCCCGGTCCCGCCATATTTGGTGGTGATGGAGGCGTTCGCCTGGGTAAAGCTCTCGAAAATGGCCTGCTGGGATTTCGGCGCAATGCCGATGCCGGTATCGGCGACCTCGAACCTCAGGCGCGCGGAAGTATCATTCTGGCTGACCGTCAGCACCCGCAACTCGACCGAACCGCGCTCGGTAAACTTTATCGCGTTCCCAACCAGGTTGATGATGACTTGCCGCAAATGCAGGGAATCGCCGCGCAACAAGAAACAAGTTTCGGGCGAAAAATGAGTATGCAGGCGGAGTTTCTTTTTTTCTGCCTGCGCCGAAAACATGTCCATCACGCTGTTGACCAGATTGTGCAGGTCGAAGTTTACAGTTTCAGCAACAAGCTTTCCGCTTTCTATTCTGGAAAGGTCGAGGACGTTTTCGACAAGCTTGAGCAACAACTGTCCGGAGTTCCTCAAGGTTTGGACAAGATCCTTCTGTTCTTCGGTTAACGGGGTTTCCTGAATTAGATCGCTCGCCCCGATTACACCGTTAAGAGGGGTGCGCATTTCGTGGCTCATGTTTGCCAGAAATTGGCTTTTTGCTTTATTGGCTTCCTCGGCATGGATAATCGCCCGATTGAGCCGCTTTAGTAGTTTGAATGTGTATAAAGGAACCAGGATTAGAGTTAGTAGCAATCCTACAGCCAAGGTGCGATGCGCTGACCAATAGTCGCTGAATATTATAATCCCGCTAAATCCGACGATACCCAGCACGTGTGATTGGATGAGCGCCTGCGAGCCATATCTGAGTCCGTTCCCGACGATGACCCAAAGGTATATGCCATAAAAGAGCGAGCCAATCTCATCCGCCATTAGCATTCCAAAAGTAATCGCACCAATATCGGCAATCATTGCCAGCAACTGCCTGCTGGTAGAAGCTTTTGTATTGCTGAAAAGAATGACTGCTGTCAGCAGGATTGAGAAAACAAGAAAACAGCCAGAAAAAATGAGCACCACCTTCTGGCTTGGGAGGTTTTTGCTTGCATCAAACACCAAGAGCAGATAGGTGAAAATAATCAGAGCAAAAATAACCCTAAGCAATGCTTGTTCATGTTCGCTATTCCCCTCACGAACCTGCCGCAAAAAAGTGCTGAGAGTTTGGGGCATCATAGAACCAGTTCCATTTGGGGTTCGGCAAAACCGGTGCGCTGCTGGACAAACAGCACCTTGCTGAACTGCGAAATAAACGCATCAACGCAATCTGGGTCGAAATGCGCCCCCTTGTTTTTTTCCAGATAGGCCAACCCCTCCTCGCTGGACCAGGCTTTCTTGTAGGGCCGGGATGTTGTGAGCGCATCGTAGACGTCGGCGACTGCTACGATGCGTGCTTCCAGCGGGATCGCTTCACCTGCAATGCCGTCCGGGTAGCCGCTGCCGTCGTATTTTTCGTGGTGTGCCAGAGCGATTTCAGCGCCCAGGCTCAGGTATTTTGACGGGCTGTGCTGGAGAATCTGAAAGCCGATTCTGGGGTGGCTTTTCATGACGGAAAATTCTTCCTGAGTCAGCCTGCCCTGCTTGAGAAGTATGATGTCGGGTATACAGATTTTGCCGATATCGTGCATGTGGGCCGCGACCTCGATCAGGTCGCATCTGTCGTCCGCCAAGCCCAGCGCTTCGGCAATCAGGCGCGAATATTTGGCCATGCGCACGATATGGTCGCCGGTATGCTCGTCGCGGTATTCCCCCGCTTTAGCCAATTTCAATATGGTTTCCAGCTCTCTCTGGCGGATCTGCTCGGTCGCATCCGTAATGGCCCTTTCCAGAAACAGCGAGCGATCCAGGATGATTTTTTGCTGCAGGCGCAGGGAGAGCATGTTGCGGCAGCGGACGCCGCATTCGTAAGGGTCAATCGGTTTGGTGATGAAGTCGGTCGCCCCAGCTTCCAGCGCCTGGTAGCGGATATTCCGCTCTTCCATGGAGGTGACGACCACGATCGGTACGTCCTTGAGCGATGATATCCGCCTGATCTGTTGCACCACTTCCAGCCCGGTCATGCCATTCATCACATAATCAACCGTGATCAGGTCCGCCTGGTTTTCCCTCACCCACGCCATGGCGGCAACAGGATCGGCGAAGGTCTGCAAATTGATCCCTTTCTGGACGCCCTGGATGACTTTGCCGAGTATGGCCCTGCTGGTGAACTCGTCATCAATGATTACGACGGTCGGTGCCTGCGCGCGTGTTATCTCGTGATCTATCACCTCGAACAGCATGGCAATTTCTTCCGCGCGTTAAGTTGTAAAGGCCAGAAAGCGGGTTCGGTTACATTATATCTGCCGCTTGCGGCAGCGCCGGCCTTGCCAGCCAGCACTGCATCAAGTTGCGTGGCTATAATTGCCAGCGGGGCAATATACCCCCAACGACCCCATGAGCGCAACATTGCGTAGCGTGCGCCGCCCGAGTCTGGCAAGATTAGCGGCCATTCTGGCGGCGGCGCATGGCTGCAATAAACGTGCCGCGAACAAGACCGGCTAGACGAGCGCCAGGCAAAGCGCAGCCGCTAATTTCCCTGAAACCTCATCACGAAGGAGCAGCAATGGCCACACTTCTCGAACAGTTGAAATCCATGACTGCCATCGTTGCCGATACCGGCGACATCGAGGCTATCCGCCGCCACGGGCCGGAGGATGCGACAACGAATCCCTCGCTCCTGCTCAAGGCGGCGACGCTGCCGGAATACGCACCACTGATCGAGGATGCCATCGCGTGGGCCCAGGCGCAGAGCAAAGACCGCGAGCAGCAGTTGCGCGATGCGATGGACAGGCTTGCGGTAGATGTCGGCCTGGAGGTGTTGAAAATCGTGCCCGGCCGCATTTCCACCGAGGTAGACGCTCGCCTTTCGTTCAACACCCAGGCAACGTTGCTCAAGGCGCGCAAGCTGATACGCCTATATAACGAAGCGGGCGTCGGCAACGAACACGTGCTGATCAAGATCGCTTCCACCTGGGAGGGTGTTCGCGCCGGTGAAATCCTGGAGCACGAAGGCATTCACTGCAACCTGACCCTGATGTTTGGCTTCGCCCAGGCGCGCGCCTGCGCCGAGGCCGGAGTGACGCTGATTTCGCCTTTCGTCGGGCGCATCATGGACTGGTATAAGGCCAAGGGCGGCGGCGCCGACATCCCTCCCGAACAGGATCCCGGCGTGCTTTCGGTGCGGCGCATTTACCAGTATTACAAGGAATATGGCTACCCCACCACGGTGATGGGCGCATCGTTCCGCAACAGCGGCGAGATTATTGCGCTGGCGGGCTGCGATCGCCTCACCATCGGCCCGAATTTTCTGGAAGAGCTGCAAAAAACAGAGGGCAAACTGGAGCGCCGCCTGCATTACAGCGGAGCGATCAAGCCGCGCCCGCCCTCGATGACCGAGGCCGAATTTCGCTGGGAGATGAACGAGGATGCCATGGCCACCGAGAAGCTCGCCGAAGGCATACGCGGTTTTACGGCAGATCAGATCAGGCTTGAGAAGGTGCTGGCGGAGCGGCTGTGAGCTTGCCATCTCTACGTTGATCGGCGTTTATCTGCCGCAAAAAAAAGCGTAAGATGCGCCCCGGCTGCAAGGCGGGGTGGCGATAAATAAACAGTTATATGGAGGTACACGGCATGGCAAGGAAAAACGCATTTTATGCGCAGTCCGGCGGGGTGACAGCAGTCATCAACGCATCAGCCTGCGGAGTGATTGAAACTGCGCGCCAGCACAAGGACAAGATTGGCAAGGTGTATGCCGGCCGCAATGGCATTATCGGCGCGCTGACGGAAGACCTCATTGATACCAGCAAGGACTCTGCCCAGGCCATTGCCGCCCTGCGCTATACACCTTCCGGCGCATTCGGCTCCTGCCGCTTCAAGCTGAAAGGGCTGGAAGAAAACAGGATTCAATACGAGCGCCTGATCGAGGTATTCAAGGCGCACAATATCGGCTATTTCTTTTACAACGGCGGTGGCGACTCTGCCGATACCTGCCTCAAGGTTTCGCAACTGGCCGACAAGATGGGTTATCCCATCCAGGCTATCCATGTGCCCAAGACCGTGGACAATGACCTGCCCATCACCGACTGTTGCCCAGGCTTCGGATCGGTAGCGAAATACATTGCCGTATCGGTGCGCGAGGCCAGCTTCGATGTCGCCTCCATGGCCAAGACTTCAACCAAGGTGTTCGTTGCCGAAGTCATGGGAAGGCACGCAGGCTGGATTGCCGCCGCAGGCGGCCTGGCCTCGGACAAGAATTGCGAGCTGCCCATCGTCATCCTGTTCCCAGAGATTCCTTTCAATAAGGAGCAGTTTCTCGCCAAGGTTGATGGTATGGTGAAGCAGTATGGCTACTGTTCTGTAGTGGTATCCGAAGGCGTGAAGGGCGAGGATGGCAAATTCCTTTCCGACCAGGGTTTGCGCGATGCTTTCGGCCACGCGCAACTGGGCGGCGTTGCACCAGTCGTCGCCAATATAGTCAGGGAGGCACTGGGTTACAAATATCACTGGGCAGTCGCGGATTACCTGCAGCGTGCCGCACGCCATATCGCTTCCAGGACCGACGTTGACCAGGCGTACGCCCTCGGGAAGGCTGCAGTGGAACTGGCGCTGAAGGGCCAGAACGCTGTCATGCCAGCCATCGTCCGCGTTTCCGGCAAACCATACAAATGGAAAATCGGCGTTGCCCAGCTGAAGGAGGTGGCCAATGTGGAAAAGATGATGCCGCGCGACTTTATTACCAAAGACGGTTTCGGCATCACCGAAAAATGCCGCGCCTACCTGGCTCCGCTCATCAAGGGTGAGGACTATCCCCCCTTTAAAGACGGCCTGCCGCAGTATGTCCGGCTCAAGAATGCAGCAGTACCCAGGAAACTGGGCGAGTTTAAGGTATAATCCAAAGCTTTTAGGTTGTTGTGTTCGATCGCTCGTTTCATAAAGAGCGGGTTTAATCTTCAGGAGGAGAACTATGTCAGGCAGTCTGGTATTCGCGCTGTTATGCGCAGTCGCGGCGCTCTTGTATGGGGCGATTTCAATCAAATGGATTCTGGGCAAATCGACCGGCAACGCAAGAATGCAGGAAATTGCCGCTGCGATCCAGGAAGGCGCTACCGCCTACCTGAACCGCCAGTACAAGACCATTGGCATGGTTGGCGCAGTACTGTTCGTCGTCATCTTCGTTGCACTGGGCTGGAAGACCGCCATCGGCTTCGCGATCGGCGCGATACTCTCTGGGGCAGCCGGTTTCATCGGCATGAACGTATCGGTGCGCGCCAACGTGCGCACTGCCGAAGCCGCGCGCAACGGCATCGCCGCCGCGCTGGACGTTTCCTTCAAGGGCGGCGCGATCACCGGCATGCTGGTGGTGGGCCTCGGCCTGCTCGGCGTGGCCGGCTATTTCGCCTTCCTGAAAGCGACGGGCGGCGCCGATGCCGACCTGCGCCACCTCATCGAGCCGCTCGTCGGCCTGGCGTTCGGTTCCTCGCTGATTTCCATCTTCGCCCGTCTCGGCGGCGGCATCTTCACCAAGGGCGCCGACGTCGGCGC
>JACRAQ010000037.1 GCA_016213335.1 Nitrosomonadales bacterium | reverse complement strand
TGGTGCTGATCGCGCACGATATTTCACCGGCCGACATGCTGCAGTTCAAGCAAAGCCTGTTTGTCGGCTTTGCGACCGATGTCGGCGGCAAGACCTCGCACACCGCCATCGTCGCGCGCAGCCTGGACATTCCGGCGGTGGTGGGCGCGCGCAGCGCCAGCCAGTTGATCGAGCAGGACGACTGGGTCATCATCGACGGTGACGCCGGCGTGTTGATCGTCGATCCCTCGCCCATCATTTTGGCCGAATACGGCTTCAAGAAGCGCCAGGGCGAACTGGAGCGCCAGCGCCTGAACCGCCTCAAACACACGCCGGCGGTGACGCTGGACGGCCAAAAAGTGGATCTGCTGGCCAACATCGAAATGCCCGATGACACGGCCGGCGCCATGGCGGTGGGTGCGGTCGGCGTGGGCCTGTTTCGCAGCGAATTCCTGTTCATGGGCCGAGCCGGCAAACTGCCGGGCGAGCAGGAGCAGTACCTGGCCTACCGCAAAGCGGTCGAAGGCATGCAGGGCCTGCCGGTGACGATTCGTACCGTGGACATCGGGTCGGACAAGCCGCTGGACAAGCTGACCGACAGGACGCAGGACGGGCAACTGAACCCGGCGCTGGGCTTGCGGGCGATTCGCTGGAGCCTGGCCGACCCGCCGATGTTCCTGACCCAACTGCGCGCGATTTTGCGCGCGGCGGCACATGGCCAGGTCAACCTGCTGATACCGATGCTGGCCCACGCCAGCGAAATCCGCCAGACCCTGTCGCTGATTGACCATGCGCGCGCCGAACTCGACAACAAAGGCATTGACTACGGGCCGGTACAACTGGGCGCGATGATTGAAATACCGGCGGCCGCGCTGACCCTCAAGCTGTTTCTCAAGTACTTCGACTTTCTGTCGATAGGCACCAACGACCTGATCCAGTACACGCTGGCGATTGACCGGGCCGACGAGGCGGTCGCGCATCTGTACGACCCCTGTCACCCGGCGGTACTGCGCCTGATTGCCGACACGATTGCCCAATGCAATGCCCAGGGGAAAAGGGTCAGCCTCTGCGGCGAAATGGCCGGCGACGTCGGCATGACGCGGCTGCTGCTGGGCCTGGGGCTGCGCAGCTTCTCGATGCACCCGTCGCAAATCCTTGCGGTCAAGCAGCAGATTTTGCGGGCCGATGCCGGCAAGCTCAAGGGCTGGGCCGAGAAAGTGCTCGACAGTGACGAGCCGGCAGCTCTGCTGTAGTTTTAGCCATAAAAAAGTAGCCGCTTGTGCTCGTGGAACAAGGACCGGCACATGATTTCATCTGGCCCGTGTTCCCAGCAGCGCCGCGCCAACGATCATGACCGCCGCCAGGCCGATGCGCCAGCCCCAGGCGCGGTCGCTGACCAGGATCAGCAGCGCGGTGGAGCCCAGCGGCGTCAAATAGCTCAAGATGCCGATCTGCAGCGCATCGCCGAGCTTGAGGGCTTTGTCCCACAGGAAAAACGCCCCGCCCAGCGGACCCAGCCCTAGCAGCGCCAACAGCAGCCAGTCGCGCCCCGACAGCGCCGCCGCAGGCTCCAGCGCCCAGTGGCACAGCAGTGACAGCAGGCCCGAGACCAGGCCAAACAGGCCGATGGCCGCCGTCGGGAAAGGCGCCCCCCGTTTTGTCAGCAGCGAATAACTGGCCCAGATGAAGGCCGACCCCAGCGCCGGCAGGTAGCCCCAGGCCCAGGCACCGGAGGCATCGCCGTCGGCCGCTCCCAAAATCGCCAACGCTGCCCCGGCAAAACCCAGCAGCGCGGCCAGCACATGCACGACACGCAGCGTCACGCCGGGCAAAAACAGCGGCGCCAGCACCACCATGAGCAGCGGCCACAGGTAATTGACCAGGTTCGCCTCCACCGGAGGCGCGTGGCGCAGGGCGATGAACAGCAGAAAGTGAAAGCCGAACAAGCCATAAATGCCCAGCGCGAGGGTCTTGGCCGGAATGGCCCAGTGCCGTTTGTCTTTCAGCACAAAGGGCAGCGCCAGCAGGCTACCCATCAGCAGCGCAATGCCGGTCAGCAAAAAAGGGGGGATGTGTTTGAGCGCGACCCCGAGGGAGGCGAGCGCAACCCACAGCGCGATGGCACCCAGTGCATATAAATTGGCTTGCATGGTAGCGAGCATAAAGGCCCTTGACGCGCGCATTCGTTGGAGCGACGTGTTGGGTGTACCATTTACAAGTGGAAGGGATGGTTCCCAGCCTGAACTCGGCCTCACATTGTCAAGGCCTGAAAACCCCATTTTGGAGAACATTCATGAATTGCCTTTTCCCTCGTCGTTTATTCACCGTCCGTCCGTCCGTGCTGCTGGGTTTGCTGCTTCTGGCCGGCCTGCCGGTCATGGCGCAGACCCTGAAACCCGGTTTGTGGGAGATAAGCAACAAGATGCAGTCCGGCTCGGGGCAGCTCGAAAAAGGCATGGCCGAGGCACAAAAACAAATGGCCGGCATGGCGCCCGAGCAGCGCAAGATGATGCAGGACATGATGGCCAAGCAAGGCGTTGCCATGGGCACGGGAACGCCCGGCAGCGTGACGGCGAAAATCTGCATGACCAAGGAGATGGTTGAGCGCGACGCCTTGCCGTCTCAACAAGGCGACTGCAAGACCAGCACCTCGCCGCGTTCGGGCAACACCATGAAAATGTCGTTTGTCTGCACCCGACCGCCGTCCAGTGGCGATGGCGTGGTGACCTTTGTCAACCCCGAGGCTTATACGATGAAGATGGCGATGAAGAGCACGGGGCAGGGCAAGCCGGAAACCATGACCATGGACGCCTCCGGCAAGTGGCTGGCTGCCGACTGCGGCGCGATCAAGCCTTTTGCGCCACCGAAAAAATAAGCTGGGATCAGCGTCCGCCGAAGATCGCCGTACCTACGCGCACCAGGGTGCTGCCGGCGTGGATGGCGGCTTCCAGATCCGCCGTCATGCCCATTGACAAGGTGTCCATTGGAAGCGGCAGCACCCCAGCCCGATTGATCTGCTCAAAAAGGCTTGCGGCCCTTTCATGGACTGCGCGAGCAGCTATAAAATCAGCAGCAGGTTCGGGAATCGACATCAAGCCGCGCAGCGCCAACCGCGGCAGCCGCGCGACTTCGGCAGCGAGCGCCCGGGCCTGCGGCGGCGCCACCCCCGACTTGGCTGCGCCGCCGTCGATATTGACCTGCAGGCACACCTGCAGCGGCGGCAAGTGCGGCGGGCGCTGCTCGCTGAGCCGCTGCGCAATCTTGAGGCGGTCGATGGACTGGACCCAGTCGAAGTTTTCCGCCACCAGCCTTGTCTTGTTGCTCTGCACCGGACCGATGCAGTGCCATTCCGTGGGGCTGGGGGGAGCGCCCGCTTGCGGGGAGCGTAACCCGGAGGAATGGCGAGAAACCGACAGCCGAAGGCGCTCGGTTTCCCATTGCCGGATCAAAAGGATTTTCTCGACGCCTTCCTGAATATAGTTCTCACCGAACAGGCGCTGCCCCGCGGCGGCGGCCTCGATGACGGCCTGCGGCCCGAAGGTCTTGGAAACGGCCAGCAAACGCACAGTGGCCGGGTCGCGCCCGGCCGCCGTACAGGAGGCCACAATACGGGCGCGAACGGCTTGGAGATTGTCAACAATCATGGTCATAATTGGACTGTAACCCTAGAACTTCGGAGGAATCCCCTGGATGGACATTACCCAACTGCTGGCTTTTAGCGTCAAGAACAAGGCGTCCGATTTGCATTTGTCGGCCGGCTTGCCGCCGATGATCCGGGTGCATGGGGATGTGCGGCGCATCAACGTTGACCCGCTGGACCACAAGCAGGTTCATGCCATGGTGTACGACATCATGAACGACACCCAGCGCAAGAACTACGAAGAGTTTCTGGAAATCGACTTTTCGTTCGAGATTGACGGGCTGGCGCGTTTTCGCGTCAATGCCTTCAACCAGAACCGCGGCGCGGGTGCCGTGTTCCGGACCATCCCCTCGAAAATCCTGACGCTGGAGCAGCTCAATGCGCCCAAGATTTTTGGCGACCTGGCCATGAAGCCGCGCGGCATGGTGCTGGTCACCGGCCCCACCGGTTCGGGCAAGTCCACCACGCTGGCCGCCATGGTCAACTACCTGAACGAAACCGAATACGGCCACATCCTGACGGTGGAAGACCCGATCGAGTTTGTGCATGAGTCCAAAAAATGCCTGATCAACCAGCGCGAGGTCGGCCCGCACACGCTGAGTTTCAGCGCGGCGCTGAAATCCGCCCTGCGCGAAGACCCGGACGCCATCCTGGTCGGCGAGATGCGCGACCTGGAAACCATCCGCCTGGCGATGACCGCCGCTGAAACCGGCCACCTGGTGTTCGGCACGCTGCACACCTCCAGCGCGGCCAATACCATCGACCGGATCATCGACGTGTTTCCGTCCGAAGAAAAGGAAATGATCCGCGCCATGCTGTCGGAGTCGCTGCAGGCGGTGATCTCGCAGACCCTGTGCAAGACCAAGGACGGCCAGGGCCGCGTCGCGGCGCACGAAATCATGCTGGGCACCAGCGCCATCCGCAACCTGATCCGCGAGGCCAAGGTGGCGCAGATGTATTCGTCGATCCAGACCGGCAACAGCGTCGGCATGCAGACGCTGGACCAGAACCTGACCGACCTGGTCAAGCGCAACGTGATTTCGGCGGCCGAGGCCAGAGGCAAGGCGAAAATCCCGGAGAATTTCCCCGGCTAAATATGACCCCCACGCTTGTCACTTCGTGTACTGCACTGCCCCCCAGGGGGGCTAATTTTCCTTGGGGCGGCCCGGCGAAAAATTGCATGACCCCCACGCTTGTCACACCGCGCACTACGCTGCCCCCCGAGGGGGCTGTTTCGACTTGGGGCGGCCCGGCGCCGAAACGGCCCTCAAATCCAAGTTTTTAAAAAGGCTTTTTCATGGAACGCGACCAGGCCAGTAGATTCATCAACGACCTTCTCAAACTGATGGTGGGCCGCAACGGCAGCGACCTGTTCATCACCAGCGATTTCCCGCCCGCCATGAAGGTCGATGGCAAGGTGACCAAGGTGTCGCCGCAGCCGCTGAACGCCGGGCACACGCTGGCCCTGGCGCGCGCCATCATGAACGACAAGCAGGCGGCCGAGTTCGAGCGCACCAAGGAGTGCAACTTCGCGATCTCGCCGCCCGGCATCGGGCGCTTCCGGGTCAATGCGTTTATCCAGCAAGGCAAGGTCGGCAAGGAGATGCGGGTGATTCCGGCAGTCCTGCCGACGATCGACGGTCTGGGCGTGCCACAGATCCTCAAGGATGTGGTGATGTCCAAGCGCGGGCTGTGCATCCTGGTCGGCGCCACCGGCTCCGGCAAGTCCACCACGCTGGCAGCGATGGTGGACTGGCGCAACGAAAATTCCTACGGCCACATCATCACGATCGAAGACCCGGTGGAGTTCGTGCATCCGCACAAAAACTGCGTGATCACGCAGCGTGAAGTGGGGCTGGACACCGACAGCTGGGAAGCGGCGCTGAAAAACACGCTACGCCAGGCGCCTGATGTGATTTTGATGGGCGAAGTGCGCGACCGCGAAACCATGGAACACGCGGTGGCTTTCGCCGAAACCGGCCACCTGTGCCTGTGTACCTTGCACGCGAACAGCGCCAACCAGGCGCTGGACCGCATCATCAACTTTTTCCCGGAAGAGCGCCGCGCGCAATTGCTGATGGACCTGTCGCTCAACATCAAGGCGTTGATCTCGCAGCGCCTGATCCCGAACAAGAGCGGCACCGGCCGTGCGGCGGCATTTGAAATCATGCTCAATTCCCCGCTGATCGCCGACCAGATTTTCAAGGGCGAGGTCAACGAAATCAAGGGCGTCATGTCCCGCTCGCGCGAGATCGGCATGCAGACCTTCGACCAGGCGCTGTTCGACCTGCACGAAGCCGGCAAAATCAGCTACGAGGAAGCACTGAAAAACGCCGATTCGCTCAACGACCTGCGCCTGAACATCAAGCTGAACAGCAAGGCCGCCAAGGACGCCGACATCATGTCCGGGATAGATCACCTGAAGATGACCTGATGCATCGTTCCCGTGTTACTCCCTGGAAAGAATAGACAATACGACAACACCTTTCTCGTTCCCGCGGTCTCCGTGGGAACGCATCAGAGGACGCCCCGCGTTCCGTATCGCAGAGCGGCACGGCTAGTGTTCTCCCACACAGAGCATGTGAACGATGCAAAGGAAGGGCGCCCCCATTTGTACTCAAGTACAATATGCATGCATTGCCGAATGGGCGCATAATTGGCCCATGTTGTAACGCCACCGGCCCACCCCGTACTCCCGCGCGGGACAATAAAATTACATATTGCTGTTGCCGCCTGCCGTTCGAAAAAGGGAGGTTCAGTCATGCCCAGAATAGCCAGCCACCATCCGCAGTTCCGCATCAGGCCGTTGTGCGCAGCCCTGCTCTTTGCCTTCACCGCACAGAACGCGCAGGCCAACCCTGCCGGAGGCGCGGTAATCAGCGGGCAGGCCAGCTTTGCCGCCAGCGGCAACACCCTTACTGTCACCAATACCCCTGGCGCCATCATTCACTGGCAAGGCTTCTCGATAGACGCGAATGAAATCACCCGCTTCGCCCAGCAATCCGCCTCTTCCACCGTTCTGAACCGGGTAGTCACCGCAAATCCCAGCAACATCCTGGGTAGCCTGCAATCCAACGGGCGCGTGTTTCTCATCAACCCCAACGGCATCGTGTTCGGGCAGGGTGCGACCGTTGACGTCGCCGGACTGGTTGCCTCCACGCTCAACCTCAGTGATGCGGATTTCCAGGCTGGGCGCTACAACTTCATTCAGGCACCGGGCGCCGCGAACATCAAGAACGCGGGCAACATCACCGCGCAAGACGGCGGGCAGATCTATCTCATTGCCCCGAATGTGGAAAACTCCGGCGTGATCACTGCCCCGAACGGCGAAATCCTGCTGGCCGCCGGGCATAGCGTCGAACTGGTTGACACTGCCAACCCCAATCTCCGCGTCAACATCACCGCCCCGTCGGGCGATGCCACCAATGTCGGGCAACTGGTGGCCAGCGCGGGCAGCCTCGGGCTGTTCGGCACTGTGGTAAGAAACAGCGGAACAGTCAGCGCCAGCAGTGCCGTGATGGAGGGCGGCAAGATCGTGTTCAAGGCCAGCCAGGACACGTACCTTGATAAGGATGCGCGAGTTCTTGCCACAGGAACCAAGGGCGGCAGCATTGAGGTATCAGGCAACCGTGTGGCGGTGATGGACAATGTGCAGCTTGATGTCTCCGGCCAGAACGGCGGCGGCAGCGCGCTCATCGGCGGTGATTACCAGGGCAAGAATCCAGAAATCCAGAATGCCAGCATTACCTATTTCGGACCGAATGCGGGCATCAAGGCGAACGCGATAGAAAATGGCGACGGCGGCAAGGTGATTGTCTGGGCAGACGACATCACGCGCGCCTACGGCAACATCTCGGCCAAGGGCGGCGCCATGAGCGGCGATGGGGGTTTTGTTGAAATCTCCGGCAAAAATCACCTTGACTTCCAGGGGCGGGTCAATACGCTGGCACCGCAAGGGTCAGCCGGCACCCTGCTGCTCGACCCTACCGATATCACGATCGACGCTACCGGCCCTGATAATCTTGGCGGAGGCGCCTTTAGCACCGGTATTTTCTCCGGCACGACCGGTAACGCAATACTGACATGGAGCACAATCAACCTCCAGACAGGCAGCCTTGAGATACGAACCACCAGCCCGGGCGGCACAGGTGGCTCTGGCGACATCAACATCAGCGCCAGCGGGTCGGTAACGGGACCGACCACCCTGACCCTTCTTGCCAACCGCGATATCAATATTGGCCCCGGAGTTTCGGTTGCCAGCGGTAACGATATCAATCTGATTGCCGGCTGGAATAATACGGGTTGGGCTGTAACTTCGGGGGTTGGCAATATCAACTTCGGCACCGGTTCCAGCCTTTCCACCAGCGGCAACCTTTACTTCAATGCCGGCAATAGTGTCAGCCAGAATCCGTCTGGAACCTCAGTTTCCGCCAATCTATTGACCATCGGCAACACGAACGGGAACTCCTTGCCGGGAGGTGTCAGCATGTTGGGTAACAATATGGTGGGCACGCTGGCAGTACAAATAGACAGCGCGGGCACCCTGAATTTCAGTAACGGGCAGTCACTGGTCATTGGGCCGGGCGCATATTCCATCAACGGAATCGCGGCCAGCGGCAACACCAGCCCCATCAACATCAGCACTACCGCAGGAAACCTGACTGTCTCGCAGCCTATCGTGTCCGATGTGCTGGGGGGAAGCCCGATTACCCTTGCTGCCGCAAATACGCTGACGCTCAATGCAGCCGTTACCTCAACTTTTAATGCAACCCCCGCCGGGCCAGTCAGGCTGCAGGCCGGAACTGGAGGCATTGCCAGCAATACCAGCGGCATCATTACAGCAGCCGGACTGAAGGTAACCTCGGGCGGTAATGTTGTGCTGATTGCCGCCAACATGATCGACACGCTGGCCGGCACCAGCGCCGGCCTCTTTGAGTTTTCCGATGCCGGCGGGTTTACCGTCGGAATAGTTGACGGCACCACCGGCCTGACCGCCAGCAGCGGCGATATTTCTCTGAGAACGGGTGGCAGCGTGAATAGCCCCCTGACCATCAGCAACAATGTTCAGGCCACTACCGGCAGCGTGACCTACATCACCGACAATCTTGCGCACAACGCTTTTACGACAACGAGCGGAAGTACAGGGGCCTTTGTTGAAGTGAAACCCTTTACCACCTCGACAGCCATCGAGTTCTCGGCTACTGCCGACGCAGCCGGAATCTTGAGGCTATCCAGCGGAGAACTTAATTTCTCCACGCCACTGCTGAGGGTGGGAAACAGTTCCATGGCGGGCAACATAGCAGTCGCGCAGCCGGTTGCGCCAACTGCCTTTTCTTCCTTGAGCCTGATTACAGGCGGCTCCATCTCCCAGGCCGCTGGCAGCACCCTCACTATCGCCAACTTGAACGCAGATGGCTGGAGCGGGGTAACCCTGAACGAAGCCAATAGCGTTACCAACCTGGGAGGGCATACCAGTACCGGGAACTTCTCGTTCACGGATGCCAACGCGATCAATATCGGACAGGTGGATATCAATAACGGCATCACTGTCACAACGAGCGGTAATATCACGGTTGGCACCACCACGTCGGACATCACCCTGAACGCTACCGCCCTCAATACCGCAGCAGGAACGATAACGCTCAATGCTGCCAACAACGTCCACTTCACGGGAGGAACAACCGCGATCACCACCCCTGGCACGGCTTTCAATCTCAATGCGGGCGGCGGCATCTTCACCGACTCTGGTGCCACGGTCACGCTGCAGAGCACGGCCGGCACACTGGCCGCGCAGGTACTGAATGGAAGAATCTGGCAGAACGGCGGCACTATCAACCTGCAAGCCAATTCTGCCATTGACCTCTTGGGAAGCGCCAACCCTGGCACGCTCAGCAACCTGGCCGGCGGCACCATCAACATCAATACCGGCGGGTGGGCGATCAACAGCAACCCCGGTTCGCAGAACGGCGTGTTCATCAACGCCGGAACGGTAAACGTCAACACCGGCGGCTCTTTCGAAGCCGCGTTCAGCAACACCGGCACGCTCAACATCAACGGCGCCAACACCACGTTGTCCCTGCAAAACGGCCAGGCCATCGCGGGTGCCGTCAACATCAACAACCCCTCCGCAACGCTGTGGGTTTCCGAATACCACGGCACGCCCGCCACTTTCAGCGGGACAACGATAGGCGGCAGCGGAGTCCTGCTGGTGCAAGGGGGAATCTCCCCGATAGCCAATTTCAGCAACACCACCATCACCGGCATCAGCCTGACCGCCGGAACCCAGGGCACGATCAACTTCAACACCGCAACCAGCCTTCCCACACTCAACCTGACCGGAGGTACGCTGGGAGGGACGGGCGCGCTCACCCTGACCGGTGCCAGCACCTGGAGCGGCAATACGACGCTGGGAGCGAGGGCCATAACGGTAAATGGCACGCTCAACCTCGGCACGCTGGCGCTGGGCAGCGGCGCATCGCTGCTGGCCAGCGGTGGCACGCTTAACGCGACCAGCATCAGCGTCGGTGCTGGCGGCCTGCTCGGCGGCAGCGGCAGCATAAACGCAAACGTCTTCAACGACGGCACGGTTGCGCCCGGCAATTCCCCCGGCGCGCTGACTATCTCCGGCAACTATACGCAGGGCCCCGGCGCGACGCTCGCGGTGGAACTCGGGGGAACGGCCGCCGGGACTTTCGATACGCTCGATGTCACGGGAATGGCCTCGCTGGACGGCACACTGTCAGTCTCCATGTTCGGCGGCTTCATTGGCAGCGCCGGGGATGTTTTCCCGATCATCAACGCTTATTCGATCAGCGGAGCTTTTGCCACCGTCAGCACGCCTGCGGGCTACAATTTCAACTCCAATTATTTGCAGCCAAGTTACCTGCAGATGACCCTCGAGCTCGAGTTGCCCCAGGGTTCGGCCGCATTGGCGCCCCAGCCCGTTCTGGACTTTATCGTGTCAAACAGCGTTCCGCCTGTGGTTGACCTTGCTCCGCCCGAGGAAGAGAGGAAACCGGACAATACGATCCTGGCGGGCGCATCGGTCCAGCAGGAACCCGAAGCTGCGGAGCCGATGCCGGTGTGCAAGTGAACGGGGAAAGGTTGATTATGGAACCGAGCAAGGCTTACCCCTTCTTTGCCTGGTTGCTGGCGCTATGCTTGGCGCCGGCTCCCGCCTTCGCGCAAAATTCACCCGCCACAGTGGAGAACGCAGAGCCGGTTGTCCTGCGTTTCGAGATCGGAAGCTATCTCGTGGAAGGCGCGACGCTGTTGACCAAGGGCGAAATCGCCGCCGCCGTTGCGCCCTACACCGGCAAGAACAGGGACTTTTCCGATGTACAGCGCGCGCTGGAAACTGTGGAAGATCTTTACGCCAGGCACGGCTACTCGGCGGTGCGCGTGAGCCTGCCGGAACAGGAACTGGAGCTGGGCGTGGTGCGCCTGCGCGTGGTGGAAAGCCGCTTCGGCAAGGTGGGTGTGAAAGACAACCGGCATTTCAGCGAAGCCAGCGTCCTGCGCGCCCTGCCCTCGTTGCGCGGCGGCGGCACCCCCAGCTCGCGGCAAATCGCGCGCGAGCTGCGGCTGGCCAACGAAAATCCGGCACGGCAGATGAACGTGGTGCTCAAGGCCGGGCAAAAGGACGACGAGGTGGACGCGAACGTGATCGTCACCGACAGCGCCCCCGGCGCCTGGACACTGACGGCAGACAACACCGGCTCCACCGAAACAGGCCGCGCGCGCCTCGGGTTGACCTACCGCCACGCCAATCTCTTCGATCGGGATCACGTTGCCGGTTTGCAGTTCCAGACATCGCCGCAATATCCCAGCCGCGTCACCGTGCTGGGCGGCAGCTACAAAATCCCGCTGTACGAATCGGGCAATAGCGTGGAATTCTTTGGCGGCTATTCCAACGTAAATTCGGTGGTGGGCGGGCTGACCAATTTCCAGGGCGGCGGCACGCTGTTCAGCGCGCGCTACAACCACCCCATGGACAGGCTCGGCAGATTCGAGCCGCGCCTGTCGCTCGGCCTGGATTGGCGCGACTTCAAGCGCATCGAGCAGACCAACCCGCCGCCGTCCACCGTGATCTACAACGAAATCGTCACCGTGCCCGCCAGTCTCGCCTATTCCCTGCAAGGGAAATTCGCGCGTAGCGACCTCGGTCTCCACGCCTCGCTTTCCGCCAACCTCCCCGGTGCGGGCAAGGGGCGCGTCTCGGATTTTGCCGCCTACGACCCGCTCGGACTGCTGCGGCCTGACGCCCATTACCGCGTGCTGCGCTACGGCGCGAACTACGCGCAACAGATTGCCGGAGACTGGCAGGTGCGCGCCCTGCTGTCCGGACAGTGGAGCCGCAACGTGCTGGTGCTGGGCGAGCACATGCGGCTGGGCGGGGCCGACGGGGTGCGCGGCTTTTCCGAAGGCGCCGAGAACGGCGAGCGCGGCCTGCGCTGGAGTCTTGAGGGATACACCCCGGATCTCGTTACAGGGGGCAGCTCTATCCGAGCCCTGGCGTTCTTCGATGCGGGGGAAGTCAGGCCAACCGACGGAGTAAAGTCTTTCATTTCCTCGGCGGGCGCGGGCCTGCGTGCCAGCTTCGGCGGGGCCTGTCTGCTGCGTTTGGATGCGGCGCGGATTATCAACGCGGGAGCCGACCCCTTGCAGCGCACGGGTGATTGGCGCGGGCACATCGGACTGACGGCGAGCTTCTGATGCGGACGACCAGGAATTTCAGCATGAGGTGCAAGATGAACAAGTTCAGTGTGTGGATCGCGGCGCTGCTGCTGGCCGCCAGCATTCCGGCGCAGGCCGGGGAAGCCGCCGGCAAGGTCAGCTACATGAGCGGCACCCTGGTAGCACAGCGCACCGACGGCACGCTGATGGTGCTGGGCCCGAAATCCGAGGTGCGGGAAGGCGACCTGCTGATCACCGCCAAGGACAGCTATGCCCAGGTGCAGATGAACGACGGCGCGAGGGTAACGCTGCGCCCCCACTCCAACCTGAAAATCGAGCAGTTCCATTTCAACAAGGAGAACCCGCAAGCGGATAACGCCGTGCTGCGCCTCATCAAGGGCGGCTTCCGCGCGCTGACCGGGCTGATCGGAAAACGCGGCAACCCCGATGCCTACAAGGTGCGCGCCGCTACTGCGACCATCGGCATACGCGGCACCGAATTCACCTCGCGCTTGTGCACCGCCAAGGACTGCAAGGACGACGAAACGGCGGGCGCCGCCAGGCAGGTCGTCAAACCGCCAATCCCGCAACAGCAAGTGATCGGCCGCGTGATGCTGACCAGCGGCGAACTGTCGGCGAAAGAGACCGACGGCAAGGCGCGCAAGCTGGTGATTGGCGCTCCGATCTACGAGGGGGATGCGCTCAGCACCGGCGCGGGCTACGCGATTGTGGCGTTCCGCGACGAAAGCCGGGTGACACTGCAGCCGAACACGGTGTTCCAGGTCGAGCAGTTCAAGTTTGATCGCGCCGCCGAGCAGGAAAACGCCGTGCTGCGCCTGCTCAAGGGCGGAGTGCGGGTGATCACCGGCCTGATCGGGCGAATCAACCGCGACAAGTATCAGTTCCGCGTAGCCACCGCCACCATCGGCATCCGCGGTACCGGCTTCGACGCCTGGTGCAACGGCCTGTGCGCGAGCGGGGCAGACAACCCCGGCGCAACACAGGAAAAGCCGCTGGACGGCGCGGGCGTCTTCGTATGGGACGGCGAAGTGGCGCTGGTGTCGCCGGGCGGGTCGTTCCTGGTGGCAATCGGACAGGCGGCCATCATCGCGCGCGACAGCGGTCAGCCCGTGTCCATCATCGCCATACCTGCCAGCGTCATCGAAAACAACGCGCCGTTCCCGAACAGCATCCCGCTGGACATGGAAAAGCTCTTCGGCGAAGAAGCGAGCGCGGGCGAACCCGGCCTGTACGTGATGGTGCATGACGGCCACGTCATTCTGGCCAGAGGAGACGAAAAACTGGATCTGGGGCGCGGCGAGACCGGCTTTGCCGACAGCGAAGCGTTGCGCCGCCTGGCTGTCCCGCCAGCCTTCCTGTCAGGCGATATGCAAATCGGGGCAGAAACCGGCAACCAGAACTCCAACCCCAGCATGAACCCAACGGGGTGCATGATCGCACCGTAAGGTGTTTATATCGCTCCCATGCTCTGCGTGGGAGCGTATTGGCCTACAGCCCCAGCTCGCTCCACATCGCATCCACCTTCGCCTTCACTGCGGCATCCATGGCTATCGGCGTGCCCCATTCGCGCTGCGTCTCGCCAGGCCACTTGTTGGTGGCATCCAGCCCCATCTTGCCGCCCAGCCCGGATACCGGGCTGGCGAAGTCCAGATAATCAATCGGCGTATTGTCCACCAGCAGCGTGTCGCGCACCGGGTCCACGCGGGTGGTCATCGCCCAGATCACTTCCTGCCAGTTGCGGATGCCGATGTCGTCGTCCACCACGATGATGAATTTGGTGTACATGAACTGGCGCAGGAAGCTCCAGATGCCGAACATCACGCGCTTGGCGTGTCCCGGGTACTGCTTCTTCATGCTCACCACCGCGAGCCGATACGAACAGCCTTCGGGCGGCAGGTAGAAATCGGTGATCTCG
>JACRAQ010000002.1 GCA_016213335.1 Nitrosomonadales bacterium | reverse complement strand
TTGTTGATGTTCATAAGATAGTTGTGGGGATATTTTTGCCAAACGTTTGACCCTTTCATGAATCTCAGGATTTTGCGTATATAACATTCCGCCGATTACAGTATTTAGCGGCTTGCTATGATCGGTGGAAAATATGGCTGCATCTCCCCAATTTCCGACCTTGATTCCCTTTAACGAAGAATCAAGAGTAATAGCGCAATCTTCAACAACAAAAATACCTCTTTCCTTGGCCAAGTTAACAATCAGATCTATATCGCATGGGATGCCGAAGGAATGTTGCGCAACAATTAGTCTTGTTCTGCTGGTTATGGCATTTTGAATCGCGCTCGAACTTGACCCGAATGTATTTCTGTCCATATCAGCATATATCGGTCGAGCTCCCAGCTTCATAACCGCATTAGGCATAACAGAACAAGTGAATGCCGTCAGGATAACTTCATCCCCCTTGCCTATGCCAAGCGCTTTCATAAACGCATAAAACGCCATCCGGCCGGAAGCAAAACTGCAAGCAGAGCCAGCCCCCACTAACCCGGCAAACCTTTCTTCAAACTCTAATAAAGTGCGCTGTTTCTCAATATCATCGTTGGACTCCAGCAGGATCCTGATCTGATCCAATTGCTCATCACTAAGATATGAATGACATTGCACAAACCCAAATTGATAGGGTAAGACTGAGGCACGCAACAACTTAGCCAGTTTGGAGATAAAGTTTAAAAGAGGCATTGGGAACAATCACGTCGTCAAATATGAAACATCTGAGCTATACACTACCCCTAATAAAATAAGTCCGCTGGTTAGGTGTTTCAATAAACCCATCTTCGACTTGTGAATACCCCGCTCCCAGCATTAGATCGCGATATTCAGAACGGGTGCGCATCCAACCCCAGAATTGCCCTCGATGATAAAAACCAGCGGAGCTCAATAATGCTTTTATGGCATGCTTGACCACGGCTTTGATCCGCACTGACATAGGCATGCCCTCATTGAGGTACGAAGCTGAAATAATCAAGCAGGTACCTGAAGGCGCAAGACGGCACCTTTGCTGAGCCAGCAGGTCAATCATATCGTTTGTCGGTACGGCATAATCAACGGCCGATAGATAGATGAAGTCGTATAATTCATCATCTACAGGATTGTCAACCAAGTGTATGCGATCTTCCGGGAGTACTTGACGCAGCCATTTCAGGGCATCAGAGGCATAATCCGACACATGCAGTTCCAATTCGGCACCGTGATTACGGTGCAAGTAACTTTCCATGTAACCAAGGCCGCAACCGACTGAGAGAACTCGCGCACTTGTCTTCAACTGGGCCGCAATCCAATCGGCCACTTCCTTCTTATTCAGCAACCACGATGCATCAAGGTCATCATAGTTAGCATAGCGCCGGAAGAATTCACGGTAGAAAGCGTTGTAGAACTCCGCACCCGCCAGCCTGGTTTCGGAAAGCGTAGTCAAGCCTGTAAATTGGATGCCCTGCCATTCAGTTTGATAAAAACGTTTCATTATCTTGCTATCTACAATCCCTTACCTTTGTTCCATTGGCAAAAAACGGTGCATCTTATTGCTCCCAGTTTCCATGAAAAAAGCTTTTCTCGTGCTTTCTGCGATGGCGAGCCGCTCTGTACCCGGCAACTGTTCTTCGCAAAATCGTTGGGCAATGGCCTCTCTCAAATCTTCTGAAGTGTAAACAATGAGCCATATTTTCGGATCAGCTTCACACAGTGGGTTGAAATTCAGCCCCGCCTGCCGTCCGATCAGCACAACGGGAATTCCCCGGCAAATGGCTTCCAATGCCGCGCTGGAGCCGGATGTCACGACTATTTTTGCAGTGGGCAGAAGCTCGCTCAATTTGCGATCTGTCCACTCTACGATATTAGTTTCCAGATCAGGGAAGCGCCGCTCCGCCTTTTGCCGGAACAGTTCGAGGTTCATATCCGGGTGAGTTTTCACAACAAAACGGGAGGCATCCGTTCCTTCTTCTAGGCAAAGTGGTGCAACACAACCCAGGATACCCAGCGACTCTTCTGCCGAATGTGTCAGCAGCACCAGCAACGTATTGCCCAACTCAATGGTGGGAGATGCCTGGTGAAGATAGGCATAGCGGAGCGCGGGCACGGCAGAATACCTGCCCACTGCATCAAAGCGCGAAAGCATTGGCTTGAGCGCTTCCCCGCATACCCAGTTCTCGGTGGGGGCAACGCCAGCCTTGACCTCTCCCGATGTAGAAAGCTGCGAGAGGAAATTGCTCAAAGGCGCATATTGCCTCACCGCAATTATGCGGCAATCCGGCAAGGCTTCCTTGAGCCCCAACACGATACCCTTATCCAGAGTCTGGTTCTCGAACCAGTCAATAAACCATTTCGGTTGTATTCCCGCCCCGGCCATGCGGCGCGGAGCGCTCGCATGAACAAGAGGCATGACGCTGCGCAGCCCGGTAGTGAAACGTTCCGTCCGAACCAGCGCACTTGCCGGCATGCCCTGAAAGGCCGGAAGGGTTGGCAGGTGGGATGACAGCCCGTGCCGCATGCTCGTCCAGGCTGCCAGGGCGATATCCCGAAAAGTAATAAATGCCTCGAAAGGCACAAAGGGAATTTCGCTCCGTTTCATGGCGGCATAGGTTTTCCTAAGGCGCAGGAATGGGATGCGGTGAAGCAGCGGAAAATAACCGGCTTTGACACCCTGAGCGCGGTAATACGCCATCAGTCCGGGAAAATACCGATCCTTGCAGTTCCCGTTTTCACCCATATCCCCATCGTGAATATAGGTTTCGAGCAGGAGTTCTGTACTGGAAAGCTGGGCAGTCACGAATTTGTCCGTGAACAGGCCCCTTGCCACAATTGCCCTATAACCCAGGAGCAGCAGCTTGCCGAGCCATTTTGCGAGGGCAATAAAATTGCGGCGCCCGTGCCGGAAAAGGCTGCTGGTTTTGCCGTAGCGTTTGCATTCCCAGCCACGGATGCGGCACAACTCTGCCAATGCCAAGGCCAGTCCATGCGACTCCGTTACCACGACAATCCCGTTCTTCTCCTGTTGGATGGCCCGATCTATCACCACCATCCAGACCAGATGCAGAAACAGGTTGCTCTCGAAAGGGTTCTTGCTCAATGGGGTTGCCAGCCAGTAGCTGCGTGGCGTTGCGCTCATGCACTCGTCCACCCAGCAAACAAACGGGGCCTGGAGGTCTAAAGCAGTTTGCTGAAAAACCTCGGCAGATACCATGAGGCCGGGATTCCCCAAAATTTCGCGTATCAGGCGGAATGTTCCCAGATCATCGTCCGCATAAATCCAGCCGCATTCTTTTGCTTCCAGCTTGCCCACGCATCCAGGCGTGGCGATGCTAATCTTCATGGACAAATTTCCGCAAGCCAGTCATATCTGGCAATACCGGCAGCCATACCTGGAAAACCCTGCGACGAGCTTCATTTTTAATGCACATTGATCAAGTCAACCGATACTTAGGGTAGTACGAATCCGTCAACATTTTCTCGCGCACAAATTCGAGATCTTCAGGCGTATCCACGCTGAGGGCATCACTTTCAACGCGTACCGCACGAATGCGATGCCCTTTTTCCAGGATACGCAGATACTCGTTGTACTCGATGCGCTCCAGAACCCCCTTGTTCCATGCTGTATATTGCAACAGGAATTCTTTTCGGAACGGCACAATATGATAAGCCTTGAGCATAGGCGGGTTAGGAGTGCGTGCATCTGACGGAATGTCGGCACGGGAAAAATACATTACATCATCATGCTCGTTCAGCACAGTCTTGATATCCGAAAGTGAATGACGTTTACCGAATGGGTTGACGAGGATGGCGACATCTATCGATGAATCGTGGTAGAGAGCCTCTACCACCCGATCAATGTATTCTGGATTCACCAGCGCCTCATCGCCCTGAACATTAACCACAATTTCAGCCTCCAATTGCCCAGAGGCCTCGGCAATACGGTCTGTGCCGGTTTCATGAGCAGTCGAAGTCATGACAACACGGCCACCATAGTTTTCCACCGCACTACGGATTTCCTCGCTGTCAGTCGCAACATAGACTGCATCGAGGTGCTTCGCAAGGAGGCAGCGTTTGTAGACATGCACGATCATGGGCATGCCGTGGATATCTGCCAAGGCCTTGCGGGGTAGACGGGAAGATTGCAAGCGCGCCGGAATCAGCGCAACGGTTTTTGGTTTCTTGGCGATCATTTGGCGGTCTCCGTCGTGAACCAATCGCGCAAGTCACGTATATGACGAAACAGGATGGAGCTGTCTACTTCGTAAGTGATGAATCGCATACCCAAGTCGAGTAGCCATTTGACGTCGTCTTTGGATTGGGGCACGAATCCGCCCGCGCACTTTCCAAGCATTTGAACCCGTTCTGCGCCTTGCTGGATGGCGACTACAACATCTGGATGACGGGGTTCCCCCGGGTGCCCCAAGGCTTGAGAAAGATCGTAAGCGCCGAAGTAGACCACGTCGATCCCCTCTTGGGTGGCGATCTCTTCTACATTGTTCAAGCCTGTAAGTGATTCAATGATTGCGATCCCTAATGTTTCCCGGTTGGCCGTGCGCACATACTCCGCCGTGCGCTGGTTCGAAAATCCCCCTGCCTTGGGAAAGGGGGTAAATCCTCGCATGCCGTTTGGGTGGTACTTGATCGCTTGAGCAAGCTTGAGTGCCGCTTGAGCATCCTGAATATTCGGGACGACCACGCCATGCGCGCCCTGATCCAGTGCCTGAAGGGCCATCCACGACTCGTTTGCCGGGATGCGCACCAAGGGGGAGCAGTTCGATCCGTTCTCGCAGGCAGAAACGTGTAGATGCACCTGATCCAGGACAAACGGCCCGTGCTCAAGGTCGATGATCTGAAAATCAAATCCTGCTTGCGCCATGACCTCGGTGACTAAGGGAGACGCCAATGTATTCCAAGTCCCGATGACAGGTTCGCCACGAGACAACTTTTCGCGCATAGGCGATCGAATCAGCATCTCATCACCTCACTGTAACGTACGTCAGATTATCAACCAGTGTGCATCCCAGACCGCTAAAGGCATCCGCATCCGACAAGCCGGTCAGAACCGCTATATTGGCGGCGCATCTGGCGTTGTGCCCCATTTGAATATCTACCGGGTGATCGCCGATCACCGCCGCACGGGATGGGCTGCAACTACTAGAAGCCAGAGCGGTATGAGCTAGATCGGGGGCGGGCTTGGTATGCGCTACCGCATCACCGCCAATAATGGCGCTGAAGTAATGTGCGATGCCCAAGGCTTGCATGGCCGAAGTGGCGCGGCTGGTGATATCGGTTGAGACGACGGCAGCCGCAATCGCGCGTGCACGCAACGCGTCTAGAAGATCCTTCACTCCGGGCAAGAGCCTGAGCAGAGGGAGCAAATCTGCTGCAGTCCTCCGGTCGATCTCCGCGAAGATGGCCTCCATGCGCGCATCATCCATATCCACGCCTGATTCACGCACTGTGGCGGCAGTTACACCGACAATGAACGGGCGAGGCTTAACGCCTACCGGACCCTCAGGTTTCATTCTCCCACTGGAAATGTCCACGCCCATCGCGTCAATTAAATTGTGTTCCACATCAATTGCGTCAGTTCGCCCCCTGAAGCACTGTTCGACGACCAGTCGGGCGCGCAGACGGATCATCGAAGTCCAGTAGTGATGAATGTCGATGATGGTACCGTCTTTGTCCAGCAGCACCATCTCGGGGCTATCCAGTAGCATTACCCCATTCGCGTACAGCGCTGTCACTGGACTACACTTCGTTTTACAAGATCGGCGGCGGGCTCCACTGCCGCACGAATTGCGTTCAGGTCATTTTCGAAATTTGCCTCGCTGATCCAGGTTTTGATGATTTTGCGCGCATGAGTGCCGATCGAAACCCCTTGGTAGGGTGTATCACACATCCTTGCCATCTCGGCAGTCCTACCGTTGGTGCCACCAGAAAGGAGTATGGGCATATTCTGGAAAGTCTTATCCTTTGCTTTTAAGTTTTTCTGAATTACATCAGCAATAGCGATAGCCTGTAGGGTCGTATTGAAATCATCGGCGCCGCCACTCATAGGCACACCATCGGCCTGGATCATGGTACGTTCCCCCGCAATTTCCCGGGCAGCGCGAATACGCTCGATCAGATGCATATTCGAAAGGTGATGTCGGTCCAGGCACATTGAGATAAAGTTGTCCGGTTGGGCGTCGCTCACCATCTTCCATTCTTCCAGTATCTTGTCGTCACCCGGTACGGCGGCGTGCAATTCAATATTTTCCGCACCTGTCTTCAGGCAGAGCGGCAGAATTTCGCTTAATGCCTTATCGTTGTGTTCGTAACGCACGGCAGCCACCTTGGGCGGACAAACGGCCTCGCAGTTTCCGCAACCGATGCATTTCTCGCGAATGATGTTGTAGTCCTTGGGAATCGCGTCGGTGGGGCATACGGGAATGCACTTGCCGCAATCGACGCAATCGTCGATGATGAAAGCCTTTCGGACGTGATGGTCTCCCGGCATCCCCACGCTTACCGTAATGAATGGACGAATGGGTATCTCTCCCCCCAGTTTTTCGGCGTGACGGTAAGCCAAGTCTATACCTTTCACGCATGCATCCACGACTTTTGGTGTTGCTGAGACATCGAACCCATTGGCGCCTGCCAAGGTATAGACCAAGGCCAAGCGCTTGACCTCTTCGACATTTTCATTGCCGGCGCCACATACCAGCTTGAAATATTTCCCGCGTGACAACAGGTCACGCAGGATCTCAAATCTGCTCATCGTTTTCACTCCGCTTTTCGTTTTTTAAAGATTAGGCTCATATATTGAGCGCTGCATGATGGGATAAGTTGTTGGTGTAATCGCCATTATCGGTATGGCTTTATCCACGCGTTGGTAATGCTCCAGCGCCTCGATCATTTCTTCTTGCCTCGGATCGCCGGCTGCATAACCGTCAATGCCCGTCATCAATATCCGTTCTGCCCCGGCTGCCGTTGCAATGGCAATGGCATAAGCAGCCGCTAACGTTGTAGGCAAAACGCATCCCGTATTCCCTACCTCGACACGTTTGTCGGATAGGCGCAATCCGTAATCCAGCACCTCTACCCCTTTCAGCAAGGCACGTACCCCTTTAGGAACCCGGGCCAACGGAAGAATAACCGGCCTGCCCAGTTCACAATAATGATGCGCCTCGATAAGGATGCGCGACTCGTGGCAAGCCACGTAAGCACTCACCAGATCGGTCGGCACTGCACGATTGATATTAAGGCACAGTACAATGGGCTGTTTGCGCCGGATATATTGCTCGATGGTACCCATGTGCTGCGCAGTTGAGGCTCCCGAGCCAATGATTAATACGCTCCGGCCTTGCGCCCATCCGCCTGCATGCCAAGTACCCTCACCCCCCGGATCAGCGCCGCGAACCGCTGCTCCCAATGCGCCGGGGTTATATGAGCGCGCCTCTGTGCCACTCAGGTATTTCAGTGCGGAGAGTATCTCATCTGGCGAATATCGATCAGAAGCCAGGAGTTCCTGGACATAAGTCGGGTGTATGCCTTCAACTGCGGACAGGTGGTAAAACAGATTGGCTCCCCAGCCATATTGTTTATGAAGTGCGGCAAAATCTTCCAGTACGAGGGGATATAACGACTGCACGTTGTATGTGCCCAGCTTTCTCTTTTCGAGTTCGATCAGCAGATTTTCTGTACGAACATTGCCAGCGCCGCGCCCCATGCCAAGTATCGTTGCGTCCAGCCAAGTAACGCCTGAGTCCGCAGCGGCCAAGCAGTTCACAAAAGCCTGCCCCTTGTTGTCATGGGAGTGAAAGCCCAGTTCTCCTGGCCAAACCGAGTCAAGTACCCTGATGATTTGCCTAGTGGACTCAGGTTCCAGGTTTCCTAGGGAATCTGCAAAATACAGAACGTCTACCGCACCCCACGATGCGATCTCTTTCGCAGCAGAAATTATTTCCTCTTTATTCAGCGAATCGATCTGCATCAGATTGACCGCAAGTGTGTAACCCAATTCCCGTAGTCGTAATGCGATATGTTTTGCTGAGGCGACATCGCGGACGCGCAGTGCTATTCGCACCATGCTGACTGGCGATAGTGCAGCGGGCGCAAAATAGGTATCCACCGCACTCGCCCCCCCTCTGGGTTCCGCCACAAATTCAGAAGCGTTGATCATGACCGCCAGCTTCAATGTTGTTTGGACGTTTAAAGCAGCAAGATAATCATCGGTGGAATAGGCAAACGCCCCGAGAAAGGTGTTTGCCGGTTTCAGCCGAAAACCAATCTCGACCATATCAACACCAGAAGATGCCATGGCAACTAGATACTTATGCACTGTGCTCGGCTCGAAGTCCCAGTTGTTGTAGTAACCCCCGTCGCGGAGGGTGCAATCAAGGAGCTTGATGGTCATGTGAACCCTTAAATTATCAGCAAACTGAACTATCGCCTGCCGAAAGTAGATGAGTTAGCGCAGCCTGGTAGCAGAGGACTGAAACTCTCTACTGCGCCAGACTAAACGCGCAAAACCAGCAAGGCAAACGATTTTATCTCCGAAGGGGACGGTGGTGATCAGAGCCTTTGGCATATGGGGCAGCTCGCTAGAGGGTGCATTACAAAAATTCCCGAATCAGTTCCGCCACATGGCTGGGCTGCCGCCCACCCAGATCGGCAATCTGATGGCGACAGGAAAAACCATTGGCCACCACGCGAGTCTCGCCACTGATTTTGCCCAGGCGTGGCAACAATCGCTGGCTGGCGATTTTACGCGAAAATCCGGCATGTTCAATCTCATAGCCAAATGCGCCCGCCATGCCGCAACAACCGGCTTCGCTGTCTGCCACGGTTGCACCGGGAATACGGGCCAGCAGCCGGTGGGTCCAGCGGCCCCCATCCAGAGTTTTCTGGTGACAATGGCCATGCACCAGAAAATGCCGGGGTGCATCTGTCTCCGGTATTTTCCAGGGCAGTGTGCAGCGACCGGAGGCCAGCTCCTGTTCCAGAAAACAATCCAGCATCCGGACGCGACGGGCAACACGCCGGGCCAGCTCGGCGTCATTCAGCAGATCCGGAAGATCGTCGGCCAGCGCTGTGGCGCAACTGGGCTCGCAGACCAGCAGCGGCGTATTGTCCGCAAGCATCTCATCCAGCCGCTGGAACAGCCGGATGCCATCGCGCCTGGCCTGATCGAGCAACCCCTGAGAGATGGCGCTGCGCTGGCTGTCACCCAGGGTGGCCAGATCAACCCGATAGCCCGCCGCTTCAAGAACCTCGATGGCCGCACGCCCTACTTGCGGCAGGTAGTGCTCGGTATAGGTGTCGTTGAAAAGCACAACACGGGGCCTGCAATTCTTCCCCGCAACGGCGCTACTGGAGGGGCGCTGCGCAAACCATTTACTCAGGCGCTGGCTTGCATACGGCGGCAGCGGACGCATGGGATCAACGCCCAGCACTTTTCCCATCAAGCCGCGCATGGGTGTGCTGCCCATCAGGACATTGACCAGCGGGGCCTGCGGGCCGGATGCCAACCGGGCAAGGCCGGGCAGATGCCCAAAAAATCGTGCCCGCAACGGAACCCCGTGACGCTTTTGGTGCTGGTGCAGCACATCGGATTTGAGGCGCACCATATCCACGCTGTTCGGGCATTCGCCCTTGCAACCCTTGCATGCCAGACACAGATCCATCACCGCCTTCAGCTCATCGCTGCTTATTGCTTCGGGCTCAAGCTGCCCGGTCAGCGCAAGGCGCAGGGCATTGGCGCGCCCGCGGGTGCTGTGAATCTCTTCACGGGTAGCGGCATAGGACGGACACATTACCCCGCCCTGCGGCTTGCGGCAGTCGCCCACGCCGGTACACTGCTCCGCAGCCGCCAGCATGCCGCCCTCTGCACGATAATGAAACAGGCTCTTGACGGGCAATGGTTTGTAGCCAGACCCGAAGCGCAGATGGCTATCCAGGGGCGGCGTGCCAATCACCTTGCCCGGGTTCATCCGGCCTTCCGGGTCAAACAGCCGCTTTACTTCGCAAAATGCGCCGTAGAGCTGATCGCCGAAAAATCGCCGGTTGAAGCCGCCGCGGACTATGCCATCGCCGTGCTCGCCGCTCCATGACCCGCCGTATTTCTGCACCAAAGGAAAAACCTCTTCCTGAATCTGCGCCATGCGTGCGATGTCGGCGCTCTGGTGCAGGTCGTGCAGGGGGCGGATGTGGATCAACCCGACGCTGGCGTGGCCGAACATGGACACGGGCTGGCCATGCTTGCGGCAGACCGCCAGCACTTCGGCCACATAGTCGGCCAGCGCCTCGGGGGGTACTGCCGCGTCCTCGATATAGGGCACGGGTTTTCTAGGGCCCTGCACGGTGGTCATCAGGCCCAGCGCGCTGGCACGCAACTGCCAGACATCCCGGATGTCGTCGGAGTCGGTCATCACCGGTGCGGCATAGGCACGGCCCGCAAGACTATCGGCAATGCGGTGGATATGCGCTGCCACGGCATCGGAATTCTCGCCCTGCACTTCGATCACCAGCACGGATGCCGGGTCGCCATGAATCAGTGAGCAAATGTCACGCGTGAGTGGATGCATCTTTGCCTGGCGCAGGATGACGCCATCAATCAGCTCCACCGCCGAGGGGCTGTCAGCCACAATGGGTGCAGCCGCGCGCAGGCCGGCATCAAGGCTGTCGAAATGCGCGAGGCAGACAGCGCTGTGGCGGGGCAGCGGAGTAAGGCGCAGCCTGGCTTCCAGTATCACGCCCAGCGTACCTTCGCTGCCGCAGATCAGCTTGGCCAGGTTCAGGGGGTCCGCATTGGCCAGTGCATCCAGCGCATAGCCGCCCGAACGGCGGATTACTTTGGGGTAGCGGGCGCGAATCTCGTCTGCATGTTGCATCAAGTCGCGCAGGCCGCGGTAGATGTCGCCTTCACGGTCAGGCAGTGCGCACTTGGCGGCCAGTTGTTGCCTGTCCAGTGGCCCCAGGCTCAGCACTTCGCCCGTGGCCAGTGCCAGATCGAGCGCCAGCACATGGTCAATGGTCATGCCATAGCGCACCGAGCGCATGCCCGCCGCATTGTTGGCGATCATGCCGCCGATATTGGCGCGGCTGGCCGTGGCCGGGTCGGGCGCAAAATGCACGCCATGCGGTTTCAGCAGCACATTGAGTTCGCCGCATACTACACCCGGCTCCACCCGCACCCATCCTTCTTCCAGATTCAACTCCAGCACACGGGTCAGATGTCTGGAAACATCCAGAATAACTGCCTCGCCCACGGATTGGCCGGTCAGGCTGGTGCCTCCGCCACGGGCCAGCAGAGGCAAACCCAGTTCAGCGCAGAGCCTGACCGCTGCTACCGTATCGTCGCGATCCAGCGGAGTAACCACAGCCAGCGGCAGCATCTGATACATGCTGGCATCGGTGGCGTAGAGACCGCGCGACAGCAAGTCCGCATGAACTTCCCCGCGAAGAGTGGCGCCAAATCGGGCAATGAAATTATTCACAGCATTAACCTGGAAAACGTAGTTGCATTGTGGTATTCACGCTCTGTGGCAAGCTGGATGCTGCTCTCCCTCACCCCCACCCCTCTCACGGAGGGAGAGGGGCTTTGCTCCCTTCCCAAGGCGGGGGAAGGGCTGGGGATGAGGGTTGCCCTTGAGTGGTTCGCTTCCAACTGAGGAATTCTGGATTACTCATAAGTCAGAAATATAGGCGACACTTGACGCTCTTCTCGTTCCCACGGTCTCCGTGGGAACGCATCTGGGGACGCTCCGCGTCCCGTACCGCAGAGCGGCACGGCTAGTGTTCCCACGCAGAGCATGGGAACGATGCAACGATGCAATGTCGCCAAAATGACTGGCTACTGTGTAATGCTAAAACCCGCGCAGCGGGCGATTTGCAAGATTCCTCACATGCGTTCGGAATGACGGGGTAGGCTAGTAGTTCCATCAGAAATCCTGCATTCGTTCAGGCGGCGGGAGCGTTAAGCGCCCACCACACCGATAAAGGCACTGCAAACAGATCGGCGCCGAATGGCACTATTTCGCGGCCACTGTAGAGTACGATACCGCGCTGAAAAAGTTGCGGTTCGGTTTCCTTCAAATGGCGCATGCCGTTGAAGTCTTTGCTGCCTACGCTATGGCTCGCCTTGACCTCGATACCTGTTAGTTTGCCCAGCCTGTTTTCCAGAATGAAATCAACTTCGATATTGGATTGTGTACGGTAATGCCACAGAGTCAGTTGCCTTTCGGAGAAGGCGAGATGTTTGAGTAATTCACCCAACACAAAGGTTTCAACCAGACTACCGGGCAAACCCGCTTCAATAGTCAATCGTTCCAGTGACAGTTCAACCAGGTGAGCCAACAGACCACTATCCAGCAAGAACACCTTGGGAGCTTTTACCAAACGCTTACCCAAATTGCGCTCCCATGCCGGTAAGCGATACACCAGAAACAAAGTTTCCAGCAGGCTGAAATAACGCTTGAGCGTCGTTTGCGATAGCCCGCTGGATCGGGAGATTTCAGCGAAATTCAGCAGGCTCGCGCTACGTGTGGACAGCAGTTGGATTAAATTCGGAATTTCAGTCAGTTGCTCAACATTGGCCAAATCACGCACGTCGCGTTGCATGATGGCTTGCAGGTAGCTGTTAAACCATGCTGCTCGCCGCCTTGGCGTATTGCGGCTAACCACTTCCGGGTATCCGCCACACAGCAATTTTTCAATCAGTTGGACGCGGTCGCATGGAGATATACCCAATGCGTTGATTGGCCCGTCAAATAGCCAGTCGGCGAGATTGATGGTCGGTGCGCCGGCTATTTCAGCATTCGACAATGGCCAAAGCGATAATATTTCCATGCGCCCCGCCAGCGAATCGGCGATGCCGGGCAATAGCAGGACATTAGCCGAACCTGTCAGCAAAAATCGCCCGGGGCTACGATCACGATCTACAGATGCTTTAATGGCGAGGAAAAGTTCCGGTACCCGCTGCACCTCGTCCAGAGTAACAGGGCCATTGATGCCGGCAATAAACCCGTCAGGATCACTCTTGGCAGCCGCCAGCGTGACATGATCATCCAGCGTTAAATAGCGGCGGTTGTTTTCGGCAGATAGTGATTGAACCAGCGTGCTTTTCCCGGTTTGACGCGCGCCATTCAGCAATACGACGGGCGTGTCTGCGAGCGCTTCATTGAGTAGCGGGAGAATATGCCTAGTGTACATATTGAAATTGTATCAGATGATAATCATCCATTCAATGGACGATTATCATCCAGCAATCCTGATCGCTCATTTGCCCCATACCTTGCGCGCAGCCGCTCCAATCTCACCCCGCTGCAATCCGGCAAGCTGGGGGATCAACAGAATTATTACGACTACAAGGAAGGTATACGCCATCCCGGTAAGCAGAAACTGGCCCAGCCTCGGCAAGCCGGGAAACGATACCAGCGTGGAGCCGGCAAAGACGCATGCCAGAAAGACTGCCGGCACGACCAACTGGTGGGCAAGTAGCTTCCAGAAGCTCAACGATAGCAGGCGGGTGTTGAACCACAGTTGCACGTTCACCAAAATGAACTGAAGCACCACCATCTTCAGCACCAGCCCGGCCGCGCCGAGGCCTAGCCCGCCAGATTCCACCGGCAATACCAGCCACAGCATCACCGGCAACCCAGCCACCATGCCGGTAATACCGATGTTGCGGTAAAGCCTGGTCTGTCCGGTGGCATAGAAAACCGAGCCGCTCAATTGACCGTAGGTCTGATGCATGGGGTAGAGCACCATGATGGACATGGCAAGAACCCCTTCCTTCCACGCCTGCCCGCCCAGCAGCCAGACCACGTCTTCCGCGTGGCAGGCAATGAATACCGAGAAATAGGCCGCCACCGCGTAAAGCATGGGAATGATGCGGCGAAACATGGAGCGCATCCGTTCCATGTTTTGCTGGTCCCACGCCACGGCAAACTCCCGGGTCAGGAGTTGCGTCATGGCGCTGGTAAACAGGAAGCACATGACAGCTACCTGGGAGGCCAGCCCATAAAACCCCTGTTCAATGGCGCCGGCCTGGGTCTGCAATATCCAGCGTTCCGCTATGATGACCAGCATGCCTACTGACGCATGCGCGATAAGAGGGTGAGAGTAGTTCCAGAATTCCCGGATGTAAGTGCGTGCCGGTTGTGGTGCAATTTTGTCCGCAGATGGCAATGCGTGTTTGTTCAGCAAATGAGTCAGCACCGCTACAGTCAAAAGCAATGTGATGATCTGGTAAATAAAATATCCCTCAATCCGGAGGCTCCACCCCCAAACAATGGCTACCAGAATAAGCGTTGTCACAATGCGGGAAAAAGCATAAAGCGTTTCGCCGCGCACGGTCAGGTGCCGTGCATCCACTATTTTGCGGGTGGTATCCAGCCACCACGTCACTGCAGCGTAGCTCGCGGCAAAACTAACCAGCAGCGCCCCTTCTCCGACCCACAGTAGGTTGCCGAGCGGCGTGCCAGCCAACAGCAACGCGCCGCCAATCATCAGCACCGATGCCCAGAACAGCAGCTTGTGGTAAAACGCCACCAAGCCGGTATCTCCTTGGCGTTGCGAAAGGCGGGTGTAGAAACAGGCGGATGTGCCCATATCGAAAAAGCTTTTTACCTGCAGGAAGAAGTTGGTCAGAAATTCATAGCGGCCAAATGCTTCCGGGCCGAGGGCGCGTGGCACGAGCGCCAGCGTTATCAAGCCGGTGAGAAAGACAGCCAAATTAGATGCAAGTTTGGCAAGATATTGGCGTGTAAGGGTCAATCTGAAACACCAGCCATGAGAGGCAACGAGTTATCCGCGATCAAATTGGGGTGAGCCCCAATCGGTCAGGTGTATTGCGGTATTTCATCCTGCCATCTGACCTTCTATTCAGTAAGCCCCGTCTGCGAGGACCCCTTATTGTTGCTTTGCAAATCCGGCTACGATCATTGCTGATCTGTAATCGCCTACGGTCAAACCGAAATCCCATAGGAGCCCGATTTTGCTTGAATACGCTAGGAGGTTCTATTCTTTAACGCATTTACCCAGTAAGGCTTCCAATCGGGTTCTGCCCAAGCGAAGCGGCGGCAGAAATTCCTGCGAGCAGCCTGTACAGCGTTATTTTTCCACCAGGATTGCGGATCGCCCGCAACCGAATTTACCTGCTTGGCGGCTTCTTCCGGGCTATCAAAAAGGATGCCTGCGCCTTTGAGTAGCTCGAAATAGGGCTGCGCTTCGGCTCGCATCGGAGATTGTTCCGGCTCCCAGTATGCGATGGTAGGCGTATTCATGACCAAAGCTTCCAAGAGAGAGGTTCCTGGGTGGTCAATCACTGCCAGGGAACATCGAGACATGCTCTTGATTGCTTGCGGGGCAGAATCAAAGCGAATTCCGGGCTGAAACCGCTTCAATCTTTCCCGCTCTCCCCACCCATACTCCACAAGGTATGGCCGGTAGACTATACGGCTTCTGACAGCCTTGCTGAGCGCATTAAGGAAAATTCCCTGCATGGGCGCATACCGATCATAGACAAATTCCGGAATAACGTAGCTCTGATACCGAAACATGTACATTCCACCGTGCGATCCAATAAATAAAATATTATCGTTTGCTGCCGCGTGAATGTCAGATAGGCCAGATAACTTAGGATCGGGCAAGGGTAAAGTTTGGCAGTGACGCTTGTCTGTCCAGCCCCAAGTAATGAAGATGTCGGTTAGATGCCGCTCTATCTGTTCTGGCGTATTGAGCTCATAGTTTCCATAACCTGAGCCATGTTGTCGCCCCAGCACTCGGGCGCCTGATTCCCGGAGTTCAGCCAGAACATACTTGATGGTATCGTTGCCCCAAAATGTATTTGAAATGCATAGGGTGTGAATTTTTCGTTTTTGTATCAGCTGTTGCGCGTAGGCGCTACGCGCGTGGTACTCCTCGAAAAGGGCGGATGGAAGCGTCTTGGCTGTGAGGATCGCCAATATCTTCTTAAACTCATCCTGCGGCTGTTCGATGCGCAAGGAGCCACGATCCAAATCCTGTGCGGCGAAACCCGAATCCTTGACAGATTCATGCATAAGTTCGGTGCAGTTGATACCTGCCTGCTTAAAAGGGCTTGGTTTGATTAAAGAGCCCGCATATCGTTTGACCAATCCTTTCAGCTTTTGCCTGCCAGAAATGCCGCTTGCCGTGCGGGTTTCCTCCGGGGGTATTCCCAGGAAGCGCACATTATTCTGCATGCCCATACATCCGATGAGAAGGCTATAAATGGATGCGTTGACCGAGTGGGGGTGTGATTGGCACCAAACATCAAAAGATTTTTGATAGAGGGGGGCAGGCAGTATCACATGAGGCAATTCTAGGATCCCATCCGGCATATTTTTTCGCACCCAATCAAGCCGCAGGTAGCGGTCGTACAGGTTCTCCACCCACGCGACAAGCCATGGCAGTAGCAGAGCCTCCCAATAAAGCGGGCCGCGCTTTACACCCAGGATACGATTGAGCTGTTCCGACAGGCTGCCGCAGATATTAAGTGCGGCTCCCCAGCAATATTGGGATGCTTGTTCGATAGCCGCGTGATCCCTGTAAGGTGAAATCATGGCCGGATGCAGGCCGCCAAATGTTCTGCCAAAGGAAGCATCGGTGCAATTGGCCCCGATCAGAATCGTCTCGCCGCTGATTTCCGAATACGGAGTAAGGGCTATGATGCGAATATTATTGTTCAAGTGCTGGGCACTGCTATCTGGCCGGTAGCATAAGCTACTTGGCGGAAAAGGCGGTCGTGTGATGGAATCCGCTGCAGAATCTTGGTCAATCCAAGAAGATGTGTTCCGTAACGCTGGAAGCCGTCTCGGCGCTCGGTCAACTGCTGATCGCTGAAATGGAAGGAAATACTCACGCCTCCGGGGCGGTAATAATCGCGCAAGCGACTGCCGTTTTCATCTTTCATCCAAGCCAGAATGTCATAGTGGAAGCGTGCGATGATAGGCTCGGTGCTGGTGCTGTCAAGAATGCCGTTCAGCTTGCATTCAAGGTAATAACGTATTTCCGCGATCTCGGTGGCAGCTTGTTCCATTTCGCGCTCGTCCGGAGTGCTGAGCTTTACAAGGTTCTCGGCGGTTTTAGTAATATATTTTAACCATGGAGCAATATGCTGCGTCAGCGCCATCGTCTTGTGCTTAAAAATGACATTGCCACCGATTTCACCCCGGACCAGACGCTCGTAATTCTCTTGTTTGCCATAAAAGAGCCGGAGGTCTGCCTCGGTATCAAAAAGCTCGTTTTTTGTATCAGCAATGAAACTGGCAAATACATTCTGGATTTCTTCCGGGAAGTTTTCCCTGCAGTCCCATACCATCCGGAGCCATTTGAATGAAGAAATTCCATATTCTTGAATGTATCGCAGAATTTCATGGAATATGTAGTTATTGAATGCAATCTCGGTAGTGAGTGCAAAGCCGCGAATGTTTAGATAATCATTGAAGCTGATGGTATTGTTGCTAACGGCAACTTCTTCCGCGTCGAAAACACGTTCCCCCCCATATTCCCCAAAATCGTAGGGTATCTGGCGCCACTTCCCAACGTAACCCCATTTTTTGCGGTATTCCGGCTCCTTGTAATCCGTGCCGTAAAGCAACTGAATCGTGTATGAGGTTACCTTGGCTGCGCCGGCTTCAATTAGTGACTCGATCCCACTCAAAAATGATTCGTATGTTTCGCCCGGCAACGGCAGAATAACTTCTGCCATTCCGGTGCGCCCTTGTTGGGTAAGGGTTTTATTAATCTGCTTGTAATGGTCAAGCTTAATGTTGTCACGCTTGATGTTCTTGAGCACTACGGGATTTGTAGATTGGACGGACATGCTCACCAGAAGCGACGGGCCAAGAATCTCTGTTGCTTTGATAATACGTTCCTTGCTGTTCTTGCCGGTCGTCGCGATAAGGCCCATGGGCCACCCATATTTGTCCCGCACATCTTTTATTGCATGGCAAATGTCAGCATCGCGAGGGTACATGCCAAAATTGTTATCCGCCAAAGTCAGGTGCGACACGCCAACCGCAGAAATACGAGGGGCTATGTATTCAAGCTCGGCCAGGAAATATTCAAGAGAGAACATGTTGATCTTGTTAAAGTACTTGTCTCCCGCATTACAAAAGTTGCATGCGAATGGGCAACCGCGAGTCGTTTCCATCATTGGTGTTAGCTTCCCATCGAAGAATTCGTCTAGAATTCCTGTTGTATAGGGCGATGGAATATCATCCAGTTCCTTGATTCGCACCGCAGCCGGGGCAGACACAAGCGAGCCATCGTAAGGCGACAGGTACTGGCACCCCTCAATTGGCGCCTGCTTCATTCCTTCCAGGCTGCGAGTTTCCAGATATCGCCTCAGGAATTGGAGGAAGGCAACCTCGCCTTCATAGTAAACATGGAAGTCGGTATTGAGATGGGTACGTAGAAATTCCAGTTGCCCTGACGGGCTGAATGGATAATTCGTTCCGCCTTGAACAGTTACTACCTCTGGGTTCAGGCGTTTTGCATAGCCGAGCATCCATTCCGATAAGTTGCTGTTCCAAACGTAGTTGCTGCAGCCAAGAATATCCGGAACGCGATCTTTTAGCGCTGTAATGAGCTTTTCCGGATACTTGAACAAGCGCACTTCGATAGCATCCCCCAAGTGTCTTTTTGCGTATGACGCAACTAGCCCAATATTGAGGGGGAAGCTTTCGGTGGCAACAGTAACACCGGTGTGTGTCAAGTCTGCCAAATAGATAATAGCCTTACGATTTTCAGAAACATTTGTTTCGAGCATTTGCAGAAACCTCTTTAATTGACATGCCTGATGCAAGCAACGGATTCAAGAGCTAACAGTAATTGTTACTTACCTACTTCCTGCGCACGGTTGACATAGTTTTCAATCACTATCGTCCGGCCATTCACCATTGCAGTCTCGTCCGGTACGGCTTTACGCGGGTAATAACAGGCACGGCAGACGGGAATATCCTTAAACCCATCCCGGCGAGCATGTATTTCCCTCACACGGTTCAATGCATCACCGTGCCATATTTCGTGAATGCTTTGGGTGTAGGCGTCGCCCACCACGTTCAACGAGTCTTCGTCATTGCTGCACATCATAACCTTACCGTCGCTGCCGATAACCAGGCGCTGGTAGAGTTGCGGGCAGGCGAAATTATCTTCATAGATAATTTCAGAGTCCTTGCGCAGATAGTCAATCAATGGGTTATACGCGATCAAATCGGTGTAAGGCTCCAGCGCATTGTAGTATGCGGATGGATTCTCCCGAATCGCGGGCCATATTCCCTGCACCTTGATGACGGGCTTGACTATACCCAGCTCGTCTTTGAGCGCCTTGATTTCCTTCAATCGCCCCAGCGTGTCTTCCCATGTGAGGGGCTGGCGAATACGGTTATAGGTTTCCCCTGTTCCATCTATAGAAATGGTGATCCAGTCAATTCCAACTTCCACTGCTTTGCGAAGAAAATCGCCAGTAAACTTCTTGCCGTGAGTAAGTGTAGAAACTTCCTTGATGCCCTTTCCCTTGGCATAAGCAATCGCTTCTATAAAATGACGGTTTAATGTGGATTCGCCACGCAAACTTAAACGTACCGCAAAAACCTTGCCGGCGATCTCATCAATGATTTTTTTGAAGAGGCCAATGTCCATGTACTGCTTATCCACCTTGCTGAGAAACTCTTCCGTAATGGTGTAGCACATCGGGCAATGCAGGTTGCACTTGGAAGAAAGCTCCAAGTCCACCAAGAGTGGGTAGTCGCGTATCTGTCTGGTTTTCGCCAAATCAACCCATAGACGTCGGTATTCCTCATACTCTTTCGACCAACCCCTGGAGAGCTTTTCGCTGAAAGCCAGAGTGCGCTCAGGTGTATCAAGGTCAAAATGCCCCTTGTTGATCGGGATATAACGCTCGCCAACACTTTCGGCTACGGGCGCGGCTTGGGCGATAACGGGAATATCTCCGGTATTGTTTTGATTAGTTTTCATTGGCTACTTTCATCAAGGGCGCCGCTATTGATTGAAACGGATTCGATCATGGGGCATCTTTTTTGTAAACTTGATAATAGGCTCGCAAGTCGCCGCCGAAGCTGAGCTTGAACCACCCGCGTCGCGGGCTATTGACGCCCTCCAGGTCTATCTGGGTGATCCCCTCTTTCGCCAAGGCGGTAAACGCGTCCCACAGCACGGCGGTGCCAGCGGGCGAGTCCCGCAGGGCGGGGTCGCTCGCCCCAAACAGGTAATAAGCCCGCCGCCGGTCAAAAGCATATACGGCAATGCTGCCGGGAGCGCCCTCGCGCGTGCGGGAAACAAACATGCGCGCCGCTCCGGCGCCGATCAATCCGGCCACAAGCGCTTCCATCCGGTCGAGCTTTTCCGTTTCAACGGCTTCTCCCTGGCGCTCCATGGTCATGCGGTAGAAAGCGACGAATGCATTCACATCATCAAAGAGTTCTGTTGCCACACCATCCCGGCGGGCGTATCGCACCTGCTGGCGCCGTGCCGATGAGGCTTCCCCATAAGCGGCAATGTCTTCAAGCTTGTGAGCCTGCGCGAAATCGGCAATGTCGAGATAAGAGGTGTAGCGAACATCCACTGCATACCGGTCATGCGTCTGGCCATAGTTGTGCCAGAGGAAAGGCCTCACATCGGTGACAGAGGGAGCAAGGGCGAAAGAGATGTCACGGTAGCGGGTTGCCAGCGCCTCGGCAATGAAAGTGGCGATCTCGAATCGCTCCGATATGCGCTGCGCCCGATTCTGGCCGTTCGTTGGCGGCCCAAAGAATGGCCCGCCGTAAATCACCAGGTCATCCATCACCGCGTTCTCTCCATCAGCGCTTTCGATCACGGCGATGCCAGCCCGGAGTTCGTCGGCGTTGTAGCAATAGTAGAGCCCAAGCCTGCACCCGGTATGCGCCAGGTAGGCCGAGGTGGAAAATATTGTCGCGTCATCGGATGCGGCCACAAGGCCATCCCATTCGGGCCCGAGGGCGGCAGATTGCAGTCGGTAGGTCTTGGCCATGTCAGGCTGCTTCAAGCGCACCCCTGGATACCAGCTTGTCAGCGATGGTAATCAGGGTGTCCAGTGAGACCGCCAATCGGCGCGCAATGGCATTCATGTCGAGCTTTCCGTCGCAGAGAAACAGCAGCCAGAGAATCAGGTCCAGTTCCGACCGTCCGCCAAGCTCAGGGCGTTGGGCGCCGCCTGTCGCCGGGTAGAGATCGTGCCGCGAGAGCATCACTTCGCAGTTGGGAATGCGGTTGCGGTAGATGCGCCGGGCTTCGAGCTTGTCTATCAGCCGGATATAAAGTGCCAGGGTTTCGGCAATCTGTTTTCCGGTGACGAAATCCAGGTTGTCCAAGGAGGTATGGTACTGGGGGTATTCGTAATAACGGTCACGGCAAAGAGTTGCCGCGTTGATGCGAAAGCCCTGTGATGAATATTGGCGCTCGTCGCTGCCATGAATGTCGAAGGGGTAGGTGAGGTAATCCACGCCAGCTTCACACAACACATCCTCGATGAGGCGGTTGATGGCGTGGCTGGATTCAAAACTTTGCTTGTAGCCGAACTTTCCCGGCCCGCCGACAGTGGTGATGACCAGACCCGTGTCAATCTGCTGCATGGCGGTTTCATTGCGCGCGCAGTAGGTGATGGCGCCTATGGTTTCCGGCACGAAGGCGATGCGGTAGGAATAACGGCGATCAGTGCGGGCCAGTAACTCCCGTGCCAGAAAAGCCGTGAGCAGCACGCCGCTCAGGCTATCGTTGGCCATGGAGGGATGGCAGATGTAACAGGAGAGAAGGATTTCCTGCTTCGACTGGCCGGGCAGCAGCAGCTCGCCGTAGGTGAGCGAGCCGGGCTCCAGCGTGGAATCAATGACGATTTCAAAAGGGCCGCCATGTTGTTCCAGTTCACGATATTGGGCATGGGTAAGGCAGAAACCCCAGTCACGCCTGTAATAGCTGGTGCGGTAGGGAATCGCATCAGGCAACGAGGGATGGGTGTGCAGGTGGGGTTGCAACTCGACCCAGGTAAATCTCCCGCGCACCGGGTTGCTGTAACTGACGACGTGCAGGTTGCTAACGTTGAAGTCAACGATGCGGCGGCCCTCCGGCGCAGCGATCCATGCGTCGCGGATGTTCCATTCGTCCGGGATGGTCCAGTCGTAGACTTGGGTGCCGGATGCCACTTCATGCAGGGTGAGCGGGATGAGTTCCTGCAGGGTGCGCAGGGTTTCCCGGTTGCCGTTGCCGGTAATGCTGCGGCAGACCGGAAACAGGCGGCGTAGATAGCTTTCTATTTCACCGGCTATCTTGGCCATGTTGGCGTCATTCATACCAGAGCTCCGCGAGGGGTGTTTATCCGCAGCATGTGCCTCGATTTGCGAAATAAGGCCTTTGCAGCCTTGTGTGATGGCAGTTCCACCACAAGATATGCCAGATAACAACCGGCCAGTATCAGAGGAAGCTTGACCCAGCTATTTATTCCCGCCATCTGGAGATACACGCGGCAAATCTCATGAAAGATGTAAATGGAGTAACTCCACTTCCCAATCCAGTCCCATATACTCGGCGCAAGCTCTTTCCGGGAGGCGGCAATCTCGACAGCTACCCAAAAAACAACAAGCAAGGCAAATAGGTTCATCGAATAGTAATACTTGATGGGAGAGTTGAGCGTAAGCCAGCACAGCAGGGATGCACTTGAAGCTGCTGTCAGGCGCCATAGCCAGCGATGCGAGCATGTGCCGATGATTCGCTGAAACAAAGGCAGCTCCTGAGCCAGTACGCAACCCGCCAGCCAGGCGGGCAGGCCTATTAACCACAGATTTTTCCAGCTATAGGTGTAATGCAGGTTTCCGGATTGATCTCCGGGCTTCAGGTAGATCAGGACGGCATAGATCAGGAAAGAAATCAGCAACAGCCTGCGCCAGGAAATAAAGCGCGACAGGTAATAAAACGCGGGATAAAGAAAGTAATACCATAGCTCACAGTTCACGCTCCACAGAATGTATTGCCCCGTAAAGCTGAACCCCGGCAAATCCGGGTGCCCGCTTATCCTGGCAAGCGCTATTCCCAGGAGCGCTACCGGAAGGATTCGCATGAGCCTTGAGCAATAGAATGCCTGAACGGGAAGCGGCGATGCCACGTAGGGGTAATGGATACAGAACCCGGATATCACAAAGAAAACAATTACCGCCGGCATTCCGGTAAATACATAGCGGAAAATTTCCGGCAGATATGGGCCGCTGGTATGGGCCAGCATAACCGAGAGGGCAGCAAATGCCCGGATCCGGTCAATGCCGCTGACTCTTGCTGCTGGTTCGTTTGACGGGTTCAATTGTTACCTTTGCTCACCATTGCTGACGCGGGCCAACGCCAGCTCGACTATCCTTGCTGCGGGAGTCTCCAGATTGATGCCTGCGGCAACCAGATGCTCCAGTTCAATCAGGTCGGATGGAGTGTCCACATCGAAGCTCAACTCCGGGCAGGCCAAAGCACTCGGCGCAGGCACCGCCATCAAATTGTATTCACCCGCATGATCCCAGAGGTAAAGCGTGACATGCTCGCGATACCTTGTTTCCGTTGTTCTGGAGGCGATTTGGCGCAGCAGGTCTGCGCCAAGAATCTCCGCGCCGAAGCCGTCCGCATAGCGGCTGCCCAGCCGGTCGAGATGGTTGCAGGCATAGTCGCAGTTGCTGTAGTTGAAAAAATCTATCAGCCGGTCAATCTCTCCGGGATCAATGAAGGGGTTGTCGGCGCAGATGCGCACTACAGTTTCCGCGCGTGAAATTTCAGCCGCTGCAACAAAACGCCCCAGCACATCGGATTCAGAGCCGCGATATACCTGCACACCAGATTTCTACGATAATTTCGCCAAGGGGTCGTCGCGTGTATGTGTCGAGGTTGCAAGGATGGTTTCGTCCAGGCTGGCAGCTTGCGTTACGCGATGGAGCACCCACTCCAGCAGCGCGCGTCCGCCGAGGGAGGCAAGCATTTTGCCGGGAAAGCGGGCAGAGCCCATGCGAGCCTGAATAATGGCTACGGTGCGTTTTCTCACTTCGTTTCAGCGGTGAGGTGTTCCCATTGCAGGACATCGTCCGCGCGCAGCGCGCATGCGACAGCCCGCCCAAGCACTTCATCCCAATGCAGCGGGCTGACGCCGGTGCCCGGCCGTTTGTAAGTAAGGTCGGCAGCCTCCAGTCTGTGCCCTGCGGGAACATCGCGTGCCAGGACGATGCTCCGGCGCGCATTGCGGCGCGAGATGGCTTCGGTTGCAATGGGGGCTTTAAAGTCAGAAGGCCCCATCAGTGTGTGGGCATGGCCAACCAGCGAAACGAAACGGGCCAGGTCATGCACGTCCATGGCGTGGTAATGATCGTTGCCCGGCAGGGTCTTGTCGTGGGTGAAATGTTTCTCGATTACCACCGCCCCCAGCAGGTGCGCCGTCATCAGCGCCGTCATGGCATTATCGGGCAAGGTGTGATCCGAATATCCCACCAGACGGTCAGGGTAGGCGCGCTGCAGCCCGTTGATCATGCGCAGATGGGCATTGATGTTATCGGTGGGGTAGTTGAGGATGCAGTGCAACAGCACGATGTCCCGGCAACCAGACTGGCCAAGCGTGTGGACGGCAATATCTGTTTCGCCCAGAGTGGATGCACCGGTGTAGAGCACGACGGGTTTGCCCTTGGCGTCTATTTTGCGCAGGAACGGAATATTGGTGAGATCGGCGGAGGCAATTTTGAAAAAAGGCACCAGTGGATCGAGAAATTCGATGGCCGCATCATCAAACGGGGTCGAAAGGAATTCAATGCCTGTCTTGCGGCAATGTTCAGCCAGGGCAATATAGTCGTCCGGGCCGAAGTTGTCGTATTTCTGGAACAGGAGGTGCTGGCTTTTCGTGGGTTCCTTGCTGGTGTCCCAGTAGGCGGGTGAATGCCTGGAAGCCAGGGTGTCGGCCTTGTAGCTCTGGAATTTTGCCGCATCGGCGCCACCTTGTTTGGCGAGGTCAATAAGCCGCCTGGCCTGATCCATCGAGCCTTCGTGGTTGACGCCGATTTCGGCGATGATATAGGGGCGGCTATGTGCGGTCAGCAGGCGTTTGCCCAATTGCAGTGTCATCATTTTTCAGCGTGCTCCTTCCCCGTGTTTCTGGATCAGATTGGCCATGTGATGCTCCATGGCTTCGGTGTTGTTGGTAATGTTGTTCTCGTGGCGGCGGTAGCGATAGAGCGGCAGCTCCAGCCGGTGAATATCGTATTTCTGCAAGAAACGGTAACGGAGGTCGCGGTCTTCATGCAGCAGGAAACTTTCATCATAGAGGCCGATATCAATGAGCTGCTCTGTACGGAACATGATTCCGCAGGCGATCGGCTCTTCTATGCAACTCTTGCGTGCTACCACTTCTTCGCGGTCGTTGACGAGCAGGTAATCGCAGGCCACGGCATCCATGTAGAGGTTGCTGGTGAGAAACAGGTGCAATATGCTCAGAAAATTGGCGTTGACATAATCGTCCGAGTCAACGCGGACGATAAAGGGTGCGCTGGCAGCATGTATTCCGCGATTCAGGGAAGCGGGCAGGCCCAGGTTGGTGTCGTTGCGCACCAGCTTGATCTCATCCCGGAACAGCTCCAGTGCATATGCGGTGCGATCATGGCTGCCATCGTCAACCACAATAATCTCGAAGGAATCGCGGGGATAATTTTGCGACAGCAGCGACCGCAGGCAGCGCCCGATGTATTTTTCCTGGTTGTGAACCGGAACCAGAACTGAAATGGTGGGAACCCTGGTCATGCATTCTTCCTTTACGGTGTTTTCCGTGCAGGCTCTGTCAACGCCTCAAGCAGTGCGGCGCGGATGGTCAGGGGAAGCGTTTCTGGCATGTTGACCATCACAGGCAGGGAAACTGCTCTTTCCAGCAATTGTCTTGACTGCGGGAAGGCATCGCTCAAGCTGCCGCCGTGGGCTTTGACCAGTTCGGGCATGTGTGTCCATGTTCCGGCGAAATGCCATGTGGTGGCTTCGGGCAATATTTTGGTGGACACTCCGCGAGCCAGCAGCGAGGCCCTGCAACGCAGGGCGGTTTCTCGATCTTGCACGCTGAAGACCAGCGCATCGGCAGTTTCTTTCGCGCTGTCAGGTACCGCTCTGGGTGTGATGCCCGGCAAATCGTGAATGGCAGCCCATAAGCGTTCGCGGTTGGCGCGTTGCGCCTCGACTACGCCAAGCAGCTTCCTGAGCTGCGCCAGCCCCACCGCGCCCTGCAATTCCATCATCCGGTAATTGAAGCCGCTGCCGGAGCGCGTGTCTTCCCAGCGCGGCACTGCGGGATTGTTTTCGTGGCCGTGATCGTGCCAGGCCGCCGCTCGCTGGTAATGCGCTTTATCCTTGAACAGGATCATGCCGCCTTCGCCCGTGGTCATGGTCTTGGCAAAGTCAAAACTGAAGGTTCCCATTTCGCCCCAGGTGCCGAGAGGTCTGTTGGCGAGGCTGCCGCCGCAGCCCCATGCTGCATCCTCGATCAGAATCAGGTTGTGCCTGCGGCAAATGGCCTGAATTTCAGGCAGCCGTGCCGGTGTGCCGAGCATGTGAACCGCAATGACGGCGCGGGTGCGTTTGGTGATGCACCGCTCCAGGTCCTCGGGATCGAGGTTGAAGGTGGCATCAATCTCGGCGCACACCGGGGTTGCTCCAGCCTCGATAATAGCTTCGACCGTGGCGACAAAAGTGAAGCTCTGGGTGATGACTTCATCTCCCGGGCCAATTCCCGTGGCTGCCAGGGCCACCCGCAACGCTGCCGTGCCGGAAGTGACAGCCAGCGCATGGGGAGCGCCCATGGCAGCCGCAAATGCGGCCTCGAATTCGCGAACCTTGTAGCAGTTATTCCGCAAGGCATCGAAGCCATGGCGGAACAAGACGCCCCCGCGGGCAAATACGTCGTTGACTTCGGCCTGTTCTTCTGCGCCAATGACTTCAAAACCGGGCATGGTTATCTCGCTTATTCTGGTTATCTGTTATTAATACTGCCGCCATCACATTTTCAGGAACAGGGACGTTACCTTGTCAAAGGTAAGCACCTCAAGATAGTTGCTGCCCAAAGCGTTCGTGAGAGGCTTCTGGTGAATGACGGTGGCATCATAGAGGGCGCTGTATTGTTCATCAGTTAGCCCGCTGCAGATGTTCTCCGGGATTGTTACCCGCTGGCGCTCAACCATGGTCCAGAATTCTTCACAGGCCTTTGGGTAAAACTCATCCATGGCGCGCATGACGATGCAGTTGGCCACGCAATGGTGCAATCCGAGCACCACGCTGAGGCCGGCTGAGAAAGGGTGTATCAGGCCGACGTAACTGGTGGCAATGGCGCAACCACCCAGGTAGGAAGCTACCATCAGCCGCTCCCTCGATTCCGGGCTCATCATGTCTTCAGCGAGGAAGGCTTGACGGCAGAGGCTGATTGTCTCGCGCGAATAGGCATCTCCTATCGCATTGCGATAGCTGCCCGCCATTGATTCGACGCAGTGGATATATGCATCCATTCCGGTATAGAAATACTGGCTGCGCGGCACGGTGGCGGTAAGCTCGGGGTCGAGAACAAGATGATTAAAGACGGTGTGATCGCTGTTCATCCCCAGCTTGAGGCCGTTCCGCGTATTGGTCATGACACAGGTGCGAGTCGCTTCCGCACCTGTGCCGGAAATGGTGGGAACGCCGATTTTGTGGATGCCGGGAACCTTGACCAGATCCCAGCCTTGATACTGTTCTGCCAAACCACCATTGGTGAGCAGGTTGGATACGGCCTTGGCGGTGTCGAGGGTGATGCCGCCCCCTAGTCCTACGATTGTGGCTGGCTTGGAAAAACCGGCCTTGACCAGGCCTGCAACTCGCAGATCAATAGCTTCCGTTTTCGGTTCATCCCGGGTTGAGACAAATTCGATACGATCCTGCTCCTTCGCGCCCAGTCTGGAGAGCGTTGCCGGCTGGCCGGCGAAAAACTCGTCAATAAGAAAGACGACCTTGCCTTCTCCTCCTTGTTTGATTGCGCTGGCGCGGCGCGCATCCACGTGAGCCGGAAGTTCGTCGAGCGAGCCGGCACCAATATTAAAGCTCCCGACATTTTTTACCAGCTTGATACCGGTATTGAGTGAGTTATTGGCCATGCAATCCTTTGCGATGAACGATTTTGATTTTCCGGATTATCTTTTGCTCAGCACGTTATCTTGTACAGGGTGTTTTTCAACCTCATTGCGCAGTTGCTCAATTTCTTTTTTTAGTTCTTCATATTCTGCCATTTTGTATTTAAGAAAATGCAGAGTGATGCTGGCCTTTTCTTCCATTCCTTTTGGAGTAAGGTAATAAAAGTAGGCTTTCTTGTTCTGGCTGTTGCGAAAGTTATTGGCCTTTATCAAGCCTTTCTCGATTAGCGCCTTGATGCAGAAGTTGGCTTTCCCCAGGCTGATGCCCAATCCCCTGGCCAGATCGCGCTGGCTGATTTCAGGGTTGGTTTCCAGTTCTTTCAATATCTTGTAGCGGTATTCGTCGGTTAGCATGGCGCCGCATGAGTGATGTTCAGCTGTTGAACGCACACAATTTAAGCAGGCCTTAGAAGGAATTGCAAGGGGAATTTGGGTTTAGCGGGGAGTCTTTAAGAAGTCGCGGTATGCCAGGGCGATTCCGTTTTCCAGCGAGGTTCTGGCGTTCCAGCCCATTGCTGACAGGCGATCCACGGCCAGCAGTTTGCGCGGTGTTCCATCCGGTTTGGTGCGGTCGAAAACCATGTTTCCGGCAAAACCGATGATTCTGGCTGTGCTTTCCGCAAGCTGGCGGATCGTCACATCTTTCCCGCAACCGATGTTGATCAGCGGCGGAGCATCCGGCGTAAACAGAGCAGCAAGTTTTTCACTGCTCGATTCCATGAGGAAGACGCAGGCATCCGCCATGTCGTCGCTGTAAAGAAACTCGCGGCGCGGCGTGCCGCTTCCCCAGACCACCACTTCCTTGTCGCCGCGCTCCTTCGCATCGTGCATCTTGCGGATCAGCGCGGGCAGCACGTGGGAATTCTGCAGGTCGTAGTTGTCGTTCGGCCCGTACAGGTTGGTGGGCATGGCTGCCAGATATTGAGTGCCGTACTGGCGGTTGTAGGCGTGGCACATTTCTATCCCGGCAATCTTGGCCAGAGCATAAGGACGGTTGGTCGCTTCAAGCGGGCCGGTCAGCAGGTATTCCTCCTTCATGGGCTGCGGGCAATCGCGCGGATAGATGCAGGAAGAGCCGAGAAACAGCAGGCGTTTGACGCCGTTGCGCCAGGATTCGTGGATGACGTTGGTCTGGATGGCGAGGTTCTGCTGGATGAACTCCGCCGGATAGGTGTTGTTGGCGTGGATGCCGCCGACCTTGGCAGCGGCCAGAAAAACGGCTTCCGGTTTTTCTGCGGCAAAAAAGGCACGCACTGCTGCCTGGTCTGTCAGGTCCAATTCGGCGTGGGTTCGGGAAACAAGATTGCGAAAGCCGCGTGCCTCCAGCTGACGCATCAAGGCGGAACCGACCAGGCCGCGATGACCGGCGATATAGATTTTTGAGTCTTTGTTCACTTCAGGTGCCGAACAAGATGGTTATGGCGCATGTGCATTATTTGGCGCGCCTCTTCTTCACGATATGCTTGAATTTCAGAACAGCAAAGTTCAGTTCAATGGATGTTTCCGCATCGCTGGTTTGCAAATCATCATCCAGGATCTCTGCAATCAACCCGCCGCTACGCTGCATCAGTGCGTTCTGCTGTATTTTGTCCTGCACTGTCGAGAGCTCTTTGACGCTTCTTGATAGTTCGCGGATTCTTGAAAACGTTTCGATGATTGAAATAGTTGCCTGGGTAGCTGCCGGGCTTTTGAGTATGGTGGCAAGCATGTACAGGCCTTTCTCTGTAAAGGCCGTTGGGAGCTTTACCTTTCCACCCTTGATTGAAGTCGAAAGTTTCGACTTCAATGCTGCCCATTCGCTTTTATTGAGCTCAATGAGATAACCATCAGGAAACTTATCGGGGTTGTTCCTGGCTGCCTCGTTGATTCGCTTGGTTTCAACTCCATAAATTTGAGCGACATCGCTATCGAGCAGAACACCTTGCCCCCTGATTTCGATAATCATGCCTTTCAGATTTTCAATCTTTACCATGTCACTCATGGTAATCCATGGCCTTGTAGCCATGTTTCTTGACCAGCTCGTCCCGCTCCGCGCTCTTCAGGTCTTCGCGCACCATTTCGGCAACCAGCTCCCCGAAAGTTACCCTGGGCGTCCAGCCCAGTTTTTCTCTTGCCTTGGTGGCATCGCCCAGCAGCGTTTCCACCTCGGTCGGGCGGAAATAGCGTGGGTCAACGGCAACAATGCATTTGCCCGCCGCATCATAGCCCTTCTCGTCTGCGCCCTTGCCTTCCCAGCGTACCTTGATACCCAGTTCTTCAGCGGCCGCATTGACGAAGTCGCGCACGCTGTATTGCACGCCGGTAGCGATGACGAAATCTTCTGGTGTTTTCTGTTGCAGCATCAGCCATTGCATCTCGATGTAATCCTTGGCGTGGCCCCAGTCGCGTTTGGCTGAAAGGTTGCCCAGATACAGGCAATCCTGCAAGCCGAGCTTGATGCGTGCCAGTGCGCGGGTGATCTTGCGCGTGACGAAAGTCTCGCCGCGCATCGGCGATTCGTGGTTGAACAGGATGCCGTTGCAGGCGTACATGCCGTAGGCCTCGCGGTAATTGACGGTGATCCAGTAGGCGTACAGCTTGGCGACCGCGTAGGGCGAACGCGGATAGAACGGCGTGGTTTCTTTCTGCGGCGTTTCCTGCACCAGGCCGTATAGTTCGGAAGTGGAAGCCTGATAGAAGCGCGTTTTCTTTTCCAGGCCGAGAATGCGGATGGCCTCGAGCACCCGCAGCGCGCCCAGCGCATCGGAGTTGGCGGTGTATTCCGGCTCTTCGAACGATACCGCGACGTGGCTTTGCGCGGCGAGGTTGTAGATTTCGTCCGGTTGCACCTGCTGGATGATGCGCACCAGGCTGCTGGAGTCGGTCATGTCGCCGTAGTGCAGGATGAAATGGCGGTTGTTGACGTGCGGGTCCTGGTACAGGTGGTCAATGCGGTCGGTGTTGAACAGGGAGGCGCGGCGTTTGATGCCGTGCACCACATAGCCTTTCTTCAGCAGGAATTCGGCCAGATAGGCGCCGTCCTGGCCGGTAACGCCGGTAATCAATGCAACCTTGCTCATAAATCCACCCTCGTGATGTTTGGGCGCAGCCCACAAGGTTCCGCCCCTTTGGCGCCGGTTTGCAGATTATAATTCAAGCCACAAGCCACCATAATTTATTGTTGCACCACTCCTGAAAGACGCCATGCTTTATCCCGTTATCCTGTCCGGCGGCTCCGGCAGCCGGTTATGGCCGATGTCGCGCGCGGCTCTGCCCAAGCAGTTCCTGCCGCTGGTGTCCGAGCGCACCCTGTTCCAGGAAACGCTCCTGCGCCTCAAAGGCCTGCCCGATATGGCTGCGCCGCTGCTGGTCTGCAATAACGAACACCGCTTTCTCGCTGCGGAGCAGTTGCGCGATATCGGCATCCGGCCGCTGTCGCTGATTCTCGAGCCGGTCGGCCGCAACACCGCCCCCGCAGTTGCCGTGGCCGCGCTCGCGGCGCAGGCGGACGATGCCGGGGCCACGATGCTGGTGTTGCCTGCGGATCACCTGATCCGGAACGTGCCGGCTTTCCATGCGGCGATCCAAGCCGCACGGCAACTGGCGCAACAGGACAAGCTGGTAACTTTCGGCATTACCCCCACCGAGCCGGCCACGGGGTTCGGCTATATCGAACGCGGCGCGTCGCTGCAAACGGGTGAGCGTTCCTACGCAGTGGCACGTTTCGTGGAAAAACCTGATCTGGAAAAGGCCAGGCAATTTCTGGCCTCGGGCAATTATTTCTGGAACAGCGGCATGTTCGTATTCAAGGCCGCCGCTTATTTGCACGAGTTGCAGCGCTATCGCCCGGAAATATACCAGGCGGCGCAAACAGCCTGGCAGCACAGCACCCGCGATCTGGATTTTTGCCGCCTGGATGAGAAGGCCTTTGCCGCCTGTCCGTCAGATTCGATTGACTATGCCGTGATGGAGCGCACGCAATCCGCCGCCATGGTGACCGTGGAGATGGGCTGGAGCGACATCGGCTCATGGTCGTCGCTGTCCGATGTCAGCGCCAAGGATGCGCAAGGCAACGCAGTGCGCGGCGACGTTTACATCGCCGAAACCGCCAATTCCCTGATCCGCGCCGAGAGCCGCATGGTGGCCGCCATCGGCGTGAAAGACCTGGTAATCGTGGAAACCGCCGACGCGGTGCTGGTGATGCACAAGAGCTTTGCTCAGGATGTGAAGCAGGCGGTGGAATATCTCAAGCAGGCAGAGCGCACCGAACATCTGTTCCATCGCCGCGTCTACCGGCCATGGGGCTATTACGAAGGGATTGATGCCGGGGATAACTTTCAGGCCAAGCGCATCATGGTCAAGCCCGGCTCCAAGCTCTCCCTGCAAATGCACCACCAGCGCGCCGAGCACTGGGTGGTGGTTTCCGGCAAGGCGAGAGTCACGCGCGGAGAGGATTTGCTGGTGCTGTATCCGAACCAGTCCACCTATATCCCGCTGGGCGTGAAGCACCGCCTGGAGAATATCGGCGACGAGCCGCTTTACCTCATCGAAGTGCAGTCCGGCAGTTATCTGGGCGAGGATGACATCGTCCGTTTTGATGATGTATACGGGCGGGGTTGATGAAGCTGATCTGTTTCAAGGCTTACGACATCCGCGGCAAACTCGGCGCAGAGCTGGATGAAGGCATCGCCTGGCGCATCGGCCGTGCCTGCGGCGAGTACAGCAAGCCGCGCCGCGTGGTGGTAGGGTCGGATGTGCGCCTGAGCAGCGAGGCGCTCAAGCTCGCCCTCGCGGAGGGGTTGATGGATTCGGGG
>JACRAQ010000035.1 GCA_016213335.1 Nitrosomonadales bacterium | reverse complement strand
GGCATCCAGCTGGATGGTGTCCTGCCCGCTGTTGCTGCCGAACACGTAGGTATCGCTGCCTGCTCCACCGATCAGGATGTCGTTGCCCATGCCGCCATCGAGAATATCGTTGCCGTCGCCGCCGGCCAGCGTATCGTTGCCATCGCCGCCATTCAGCCTGTCTACGGTATTGGTGCCGGTCAAAACGTCATCGGCCGCCGTGCCGGTAATGTCGAAACCGCGCTCAAGCAACTGGGTGTAGCTCAGCGTCTGGCCACCCGCGAACTGGAAGCTACCGATGCTGGGCGCCGCAAAAACATTGTTGGGATCAAAATTCTGGATGTGAATCTGGTTCCCTCCAGTGCCAATATTCAGCAGCAGCGAGCCCAGGCCCAGGGTGATCGAGGCGGGATCCACCCCCTCCCCAAACACCAGGGTGTTGTTCTCGGCGGCGTTGTCTATGATGGTGTCCACGCCGTTGTCCGCCCCGAAGACATAGGTATCATCACCCGCGCCACCGGCCAGCGTATCGTTCCCCGCCCCGCCATCGAGCGTGTCGTTACCGTCACCGCCGCTCAGCGCGTCATCACCGCCCAGGCCGAGCAGAATATCAGCGTTGGCAGTACCGCTCAGCGTGTCGTCACCGGCGGTGCCGGTGATGGCGCTCGTATTAATTGCCAACGCAAACACACTCGAAGCAGAAAGGCCGCCAGTGTCGGTTGCAGTTACCTTGAGGTTGAGCTGCCCCACATCTGCCGCGCCCGGCGTGCCGCTGAAAGTCTGTGTTGCTGCGTCAAAGGCTAGCCACGCAGGCAATGCGCTGCCATCGGCCAGCGAGGCAGTATAGGTCAGCGTATCGCCGGTATCAGGATCGGTGAAAGCTCCGGCAGAAAGCTGGTAGGTGAACGCGGCATCTTGTATTGCTTCCTGACCGGAAATAACTCCGGCTACAGGAGCAGAGTTGGCATGAGTCCAGGTGTCGCTTGTCGGAACACCGCGCCCATCGTAAATGGATGTGTGGACATTGCCGTGCCCGTCGTCAATGACAACTGTATAATTCTGAAGAACACCAGCATAATAATTTTTTGTTGCAACGTAGCCATGGCCGTTGTTGTAGTAGATGCTGTAACTGCCATTAGGGTTATGGATTTCTCCGCTACTGACTCCACCCGCGTTAAACGCGTCAAGGCCCCACGAGCCATCTGCCTTTTTCCAGGAATCCCCGGTTTTTGCGCCACTGGCATCGTAATTCAGTAAGGTGTAATTGCCACTCGCATCATAGGATTTTGTGCTGTAGCGCCCACTTGAATCGTGCTCAACTCTATAGCCAGATCCGTCAACATATTTGGTGTCACTAAAGCCAGAGGAGCTGGACAAATAGTTTACGCTGTGACTATTAGTGATAGAGGCATCAGCATGGTGTATTTCCAACCAAGTTTGATTTACCTTCTGATACCATATCCCTTTCTTTTGCAGGGCGTTGTTTGCATCGTAAACTTCTACCCAGACACCATATTGGGTTGGGCCAATTTGGTTCCACGGGTCAATCCAATATATGTGCAAGCTGCTATCGTTAACCGTACTCCACAATTTACTGCCACTGGCACTGTAGTGGGTGGTAGTGATAACGCCATCGCTGGCGACCGCCTTGGTGCTATATCCTGATTCAAGCCCATTGGCATCATAGTTCACTGTCGTGGCAACGCCATTGCTGCCGACAGTAGTGACAGTCTTGTGGCTGCTGCCATCTGGGTAGTATGTTATGCCACTGCTGCTGCCGTCGGCATTTAAGGTACTGCTGCCATATGTGCCATCAAAGCTTGTCCAGCTTTCTCCAGTCTTGCTGCCGCTTGCATCGTAGTGCGCAGTGGTTGATTCCGGGCAACCGTAGCTGGAAGTAATGCTGTAACTGCCATCCGGGTTGTAGCTTATCCTCGTGCAGCCAGATTCTGAAATAGTATCACTACCCCAAGTGCCATCTGCCTTTGCCCAGCTCTCGCTCAGCTTATAACTGCTCTGCGCAGCGTAGACTGATGTGGCGGTATTGCCGTAGCCGTCATCCGTATATCGAACATCTCCCTCCGGGTTGCTGTACACGGCTGTCCTACTGATCGAACCATCCGCATTGAACGTATCACTTCCATTACTCCAAATACCATTTTCGTGTTTGGCCCAGATATCGCTCAGACGGTTACCACTACTATCATAATTCGTTCTGAGCCAACTACCGCCCCAATCGTTATTTTGAATGGTATATTTGAGCCGGTTGCCGCTGCCATCATAATCCGTCAAAGACCAGCCTCCGTTTACATCGCTGGCATAAACGGAATAACTGAGCCGATTGCCGCTCCCATCATAGTACGTTGAAGTAGAGTCCCCATTTGCGCTGCGGGAGGTATGCGAGTAGCCGAGCCGGGTGCCACTGCTGTCATATTGTGCTCTAGACCACCAAGTGTATTGAGCATCACCGTCAAGAGTGCTGTAACTGCCATCCGGGTTGTAGTTAACATTCTTCCTAAAACCGGCGCCTTCAAGACTCAGGCTGATATCACCCCCGTATACCCCAAACGAGCCGCTGCTTCCATCCGCGAATTTAAGCGTAGCAAGCCTATTATTACCAGACACGGAATTGCTACCAAAGGATAAATCTCTTATGAAGACACTGTCCCCTTGAGTGCCATACCCAATGAGGAAATCCCGCCCTTGCGTAGAGCAGGAGATATCGTCAAACGTGACCCCTTCGCCAAACCGGATGGTGTCCCCGCTAGAACTATTAGTAACCGTGACCGTATCCTGACCATCTCCGGGATTGAACTCGAATGCATTACTGCTTCCCCCCGCAATCAAAATATCGTTGCCAGTGCCGCTGTAAACCACCTGTGAATTTAAAACAATGTTATCACCAGACCCAAGATAGACCATGCCTGAATTACTCACCATACCATTGCCTGCGCCGGTGTAGACAAAACCTGCATCGTAAATCGCGTCATTGCCGACACTGGACATTACTGCCGTATTCAAGTTTGCATAAACGGTGTGATTACCGGCACCCAGATCGAATTGCTGTATCTTGTAAGTGGTAGAGTTATGCTGGTAACTTGCCTGCACATATCTGGGATAAGCACCTCCTATTGGCTGTACCGATCCAGACGACACTCCCAGATAACCCAGCGCCTGCGTAGTAGTACTATCTTTCCCCACCATAATCGCATTTGATGGCCAAACCTCATCATCCACCCAATCCACATACCATGATGGCTCTGGATAACTCTGCCGCCAAGTTGTTCCATATGGGCTAAACATACCATTTGAAACGTCAATATTCTCCCAGCTTACCGGTACGGCAATTGTTGAGTTGTATGAGTAACTGGTTGACTCAGGCCCTGCATTAACGACCTGTGCATCCGTAGAAACAAAGCCGGATACGCTGATCGAGACAGAGGAATCATTTGAATAAACCGGACTCGTCCCCCATGCTTGATAAATTAGAGTATTCGTTGAAGTAACGTTATAGCCATCAAACCAATCTGCAACCACGCTACTCTCAAGATAGTAGCCATAAATTGTTCCTGTTATTGCCGGCGACTTGTAGTACGTGCCATCCGCTTGCGCGACATAGCCCTGGTTTTGAAGCCCAGCAATGATGCTTGCCTTTCTCTGCGCGAGAAACGCTTTCTCGGCCTGCATCGCCTCCGATTGCAGTTGCAGCGCGGCAGTGGCGTCCAGCACATCCTGCGGCGTGGCGGAGGAGTTCCCATCCTGTATCACCCACGAAGCCTGCGGGCTGGTGTAGTAGCCCTGCAAGAGCAGGCCGTCGTCCGTGCCGTTTATCTGGAGCCGCAAGTCGTCGCCCTGCCGCGCCGCGAGCAGGTCGGCTACGTCGAGGTTTGCCCCCAGCCGGATTGCGCCGCCCTGGGCATCAATGGCGGTATCCGCCCCCATGCCGAAGTTCATGACAAAGGTGTCTGCTCCCCCGCCCCCGGTCAGGGCGTCGTTCCCCGCCCCGCCATCCAGCGTATCGTCGCCCGCCCCGCCGTCCAGGATATTGGCCGCGCCGTTGCCGGTGAGAATGTTGTTTAGCTCGTTGCCGGTGGCGTTGATGCTGGCAGTTCCGGTGAGGGTGAGGTTTTCCAGGTTGGCGCCCAGAGCGTAAGCGACGGAGCTTTGCACCGTGTCCGCCCCTTCGCCGGAGTTTTCGATTACGGTATCGGCTGGATTATCCACGAGGTAAATGTCGTCGCCCGCGCCGCCGGTCAGGGTATCCGCGCCCGCCCCGCCGTCCAGCGTATTGTTTCCGCCGTTGCCGGTGAGGGCGTTGTCGAGCGCGTTGCCGGTGGCGTTGATGTTTGCACCGCCAGCCAGGATCAGGATTTCGATGTTCTCGCCCAGCGCGAAGCTGCTGCTGCTCCGCACGGTGTCGTTCCCTTCCGAAGCGCTCTCGAAGACAAAGTCGAAATCGCTATCCACCAAATAAGTGTCGTCCCCCGCACCACCCTGCAAGATGTCGTTCCCCGCCCCGCCGTCCAGCACATCATCGCCGCCCCCGCCATTCAGAGTGTCGTCCCCGGCCAAGCCGCTGATGCGGTCGGTGGTGTTGGTGCCGGTGAGGGTGTCGTCGAGGCTCGTACCGTCCAGATCGAAGCCGCGCGCGAGCAGTTCGTTGGCTGTGAGCGTGCTGCCGTCGTCGAACTCGAAGCTGCCGATGCTGGAGCTGTTGAAGGCGTCGTTCGGGTCAAAATCGCCGATGTGGATTTCGTCCCCGTTCCCGAGATCGAGCATGAGGGAGCCGAGGCGCAGGGTGATGTTGTTCTTGTCCACCCCCGCGCCGAAGCGCAGGATGTTGTTGTCCGCCTTGGTGTCGTAGATAGTGTCCTTGCCATCGCCAACGTTGTAGAGGTAGGTATCCTGCCCGGCGCCGCCGCGCAGCTCGTCGTTGTCCGCCCCGCCGATGAGGATGTCGCTGCCTTCGTTGCCGAAAATGAAGTCATTCCCCGCCCCGCCGTCGAGGTAGTCGCTGCCGGGTTCTGCGGCAACACTGTCAAAATCGCCGTACAGGGTGTCGTTGTTGTCCCCGCCCAGGATGACATCGTTGCCGTCCCCGCCCACCAGCAAGTCGCCCCCCTTCTCCCCAAAAATCACATCGTTGCCGAGCTCGCCCCAGACCCGGTCGTCGCCAGAACCCGCGTAGATGACGTCCCGGGTGTCGCCCGCCCAGAGCGCGACCCCGCCCGCGCCGCCGACGAGTGTATTGTTGACCACTCCCCAATCGCGCCCGGTACCCGCCGCCCAGTCGGTGTCCCCGAAAACATAATCGTCTCCCGCGCCCGCCACCAGCAGGTCGGCGCCTGCCCCGGCAGAGAGTATGTCGTTACCGCTGCTGCCGATGAGGGTGTCGTCGCCACCGTCGCCGGACAGGGCATCGCCCTGAAACCCGGTTCCGGTTTGGGCATTGCCCTGGGCGATGGCGTCAGCGACAGTGATGTACTCCCCGGCATAGATGCGGTCGTTGCCGCCGTAGCCGTCGAGGGCGTCGCTGCCGGCCCCCCCGATAATGACATCGTCCCCGTAACCGGAAAAAACGTAGTCTTGTCCGGCACCCGCATCAATTGCGTCGTTCGCGACATCGGTTAAAGCGATACTGATGTCGTCGTCGCCCGCCGTTCCGACGAGGGTGGTCTGCGGCGCGGCCCCGGCTGCGGGGCCGCCCAAGTTGAGGCCGAGGTTGCCCGGCTGCCAGCCCTGCACGAAGAGGTTGCCGTCTATCACGAGGCCGCGCCCGACATCGGCGTAAATGTGGCCGTTGGCGTCCTTGTGGACGCTGGCGTCGCCGTATTGCGCGCCGCCTGCAAGTGTTGATCCGTCTACGGCGATGCTGCCCAGCCCGTCAGAATCGAAGAGGGTGTCGAGGCCGTCGCCGGTGGCGTAAACATAAGCGTCGTTGCCCGAACCGCCCAGCAATGTGTCGTTGCCATGGCCTCCCTGTAGCAGGTCACTGCCCGCATTGCCGACGAGCAGGTCGGTTGCCGTGCCGCCCACGAGTGCGTCGGCGCCATTGCCGCCCAGCATGAAGGCGCCACGGTTGAGGGTGTCGGTGGCGTTCATGCCACTGCTACCCGCCTGCACATACCAGTCGCGCAATACGGGAAGCATGGATTTGACGAGGGTGCGCTCGGCGGGTGTGAGCAGGCTGGTCTGGTCGAGGTAGGCTTGGAAGGTTTGGTATCCCTTGGCGCCGGTGATGGAGTTGCCGCTGCCAGCCACAGCCGCCGTGTCGAACCGGATGCCGCCGCTCACGTCCTGGAACAAGGTTGCGCCCGCCCCGATGCTGGCCGCCTGCTCGTCGTAATACTTCTGCATGGCGAAGGCGATGAGGGTCTTGCTGACGTTGTTCCAGTTGCTGTAGCTGAAATTCTCGCTCATGGTCAGGCCGCCGTCCTGCGCCAGCTTCCACAGGTCGGCGGTGAAGCGGGTGACCATGGCGTCGGGGGCGATGGCGGTAGCGGTGGCAGTTGCGCCTACACCGGCTTCGTGCTTGACGAGGCGTTCGAGGAAGTTTTCTATCGGTGCGTCTTTGTTGAGCGGGTCAGAGGCAAACAGGTTTTTGTCAAAGATCATCTTCAACAGGTCGGGTAGTTTGAAGGTGGCTTGCCCAAAGGTGTGGTCGGTTGATGTGCTGGCGGGCGTGTCGCCGCTTTGCAGGAAGGCGGTGAGCAGAGCCTGGGAGTGCAGATCGGATGAGCTCACTCCTGAAAGCACTTCCGAACCGTTGTTGCTGATACCTGCTCCAGTACCGATGTTGAATGCCGGAAGCCAGCGGGTGACTTCGCCATTCACATACAGGTTGGTGACCAGGTTCTGGTTGGGGGCGTTGGGCAAGCCCAATATGCCGCCGTCGGCCTGCTGTTGCTGGAGATAGCTGTCCAAACCCGCCAGTTCGGCCGGGATGTGGCCTCTGGCGATCAAGGCTTCGCGCAACAGGGTTGCGGGGCCAGACAGGGCGGTCGCCCAAGCGGGAACCTGGTCGAAGGTGGTGGCGGGCACTCCGAAGAATACGCCCACCAGAGAAGCCAGTGCGCCGCCGAGGCTGTGGCCGGTCAAGGTGACGGTGGCGTTGGGGTTGGCGGCCTTGACGGCCAGGTAGTATTCCACCGCATCCACCAGTTGATCGGCCCCGCTGACACTGGCTCCTGTTATCAGCGGGATGTTGCCTTGCCAGAAGTCATTGCCAAGGAAAGAACCGTTGTTTAGGAATTGGCTGAAGTCGGTGCCGGCGAAGGAGATGACAAGTTCGTTCGGGTTGACGATGTTTTGAAAAGAAACAGCTTCAAAACCGGATGTCCCTGTGAACATCGGATAGTCTGGATTGTTAGGAACATGCGCCAGACTCAACCAACCCTGTGGGGTTGGAATTTGATTTTTCGGGTCGCGGTTAGATATGTATGCAGCACCTGCCATTAGTGCATATTCGATTTGCGTTGGTGTTGTCATGATTTACGCCCTTTCAAGTCGTTTGTTCGCTCAGTTGATGATCGGCTTACTTTTCATGTGGTTGCATCGGAAGTGGGGCTTTGAAACTTTTGTATTGCTGCGAATTGAAATCAGGACAACTCACCACCGAATCTGCGCTCTTCACCGCCTCCCGCAGGATGGTTCTGTATTCCGGCGTACTGATAGGAGCATTTTTCGCATCTATATCTGCAACAGTGTAGAAGGGTTTCAGCAAACTCGACGCTGGCCTGCCGACAATGACATTTGCTGTTGCACCGATCAACTCTTGCGGCAACTCGGCCAAGGTGATGCGTTTCCACTGCTCATTCTCATACTTGAACAGAATCTGCGGCGGATTCGGCCTGCCCCATTTGTTATAGGAGATGCAGCCCGCCGGATAGGTGGCGAGATAGGGAATGCCGTTGACGATGTCGAAGCGGAAGTGGTTGAGGCTGTTCGGTTCGGGCACCGAATCGCGGAAGTCGTTTTTCCAGATGATTTTATTACCCCTGCCGGGCAATGTGAAGGTTACGGTTTCATCTAGCGGCGTGCGTTCAGAACTATCAAGGTAGGCATAGCCCGCAAGGTTGTAATGGCGTTCCGCGACGATGATCTGCCCGTCGTGCAGCTTCACTTCTTCCTTCCATTCCATCGTGCTGGAACACGCACTCATGCTCGCCCCCATCATCAATAATAATCCGAGTTTCGTAATCCGCCTCAACAGCCAATGTCCGTTACTCATGCTGCTTCCCTCCTCATTTCACACTCCCGGAAAACGGCGCTACCAGTTCGCCCCTGCCGCCGGCACCCCAGATATTTGGGAAGCAAACCTACTCGCGTCACAGGCTGATGGCAACAAGAAAAATGGCCTATATATATCTAGATATATATAGATACTCAGGCCGTGAGCGGCAGAGCAGGGCGGGGTAGCGGAGGCCTAGCCCGCCGGGTAGTTGTGCTTAACTTTCTGTTATTAAGAATGTTCTCGCCTCCCCCATAAAGCGCATCGTTCCCGCCCAGCCCGTTGATCCGGTCAGTGGTGTTGATGCCAGTAAGGGTGTCATCGCCCGCCGTGCCGTCCAGATCGAAGCCGCGCGCGAGAAGCTCTGCGGTAGTGAGAGTGGCGCCATCGTCAAACTCGAAGCGCTGGATAGTAGAGCTATTGAAAGCGTCGTTCTGATCGAAGTCTCCGATGTGGATTTCGTCTCCGTTGCCGAGGTCGAGCTTGAGGGAGCCCAGCCGCAGTTTGATATTGTCCTTGTTGATGCCCGCGCCGAAGCGCAGGATGTTGTTGTCCGCCTTGGTGTCGTAGATGGTGTCTATGCCGTCACCCAAATTGTAGATGTAGGTGTCCTGCCCCGCTCCACCGTAGAGGGTGTCGTTTTCCGTGCCGCCGATAATGGTGTCATCGCCCTCGTTGCCGTAGAGGGTATCGTCCCCGGCGCCGCCATCCAGGTAATCGCTGCCGGGGGTTGCGGTTGCAACAGTGCTTTCCGGCGTGTCGCCGTACAGGATGTCCTGGCCCGTCCCGCCCAGTAGAACATCGCTGCCACTCTGCCCGAAAATCACATCATCGCCGATGCCGCCATCTGCGTAGTCGCTGCCGTAACCGGCGCTCACCCAATCTGCGCCCGCCCCGGCGTATATCACGTCGTTGCCGCCCGACACCGGCTGGGTGTAGGTGATGCCGGAGTAGGTGGTGAGGTAGGTGCTGCCGGTGACGTTGCGCTGCACATCCCAGTTGAAAAGCAGCATGTCCGAGATTTCCAGGTCGGCGTTGATGTCGTCATCGCCCGCCCCGGCAAGAATGAGGTCGTTCCCCTGCCCGCCGATCAGGGCATCGTTGCCGGTGCCGCCGATCATCGTGTCGTCGCCCGCGCCACCGTCGAGGAATTCCCGCAGGTTGCCGGGGGCGAGGTTCTCCGCCGCCAGCGCGGCTTCGATGGTGGCTTCCTCCTGGGCGTAGAGCCAGTCCTGCCCGTCTCCGCCCAGCAGGACGTCTTTTCCATCCCCGCCCATGATGATGTCGTCCCCGCCGTTGCCGTGCATCGTGGCGTCGTCGCCCTCGCCCAGTTCGATGCGGTCGTCTCCGCCGCGCCAGGCGTCGACGATGTCAGTGCCGCCGCCGCTGATGATGAGGTCGTTGCCCGCGCTGTCGTAGAGCCAGTCGCCGCGCCCGGGCGTGGCGGCGCCGTCGGGGTTGCCGAGGTCGTCCGGCGTGCCGTCCGGCGCGAGGTCGCCGAAGATGTCGCGGGTGGTGGAAATCGGCTGCATGGCGGCGGAGTTCAAGGCTAGGCCGAGGTCGCCTGTGTGGTAGTGCTGCACCGTGAGACTGCCGTCAATCAGCAGGGTGGCGCCCTGCGCTCCGCTCATATCGCCGGTCAGCACAGCACAGGCATGATCTTGGCCGGTGGCATCCTTGAGGGTGTAGCTGTGGCCGCCGTCGCGGCTCTCGCCGCCAACGAGAGTTTGACCGTTGAGGACGATGCCGCCCAACCCGTCAGTGTCTAGTATGGTGTCGAGGCCGTCGCCGATGTTCCAGATGTAGGTGTCGGCACCCTGCCCGCCTTCGAGATAGTCGTTGCCGCCGTTGCCTTGCAGGGTGTCGGCGCCACCCATGCCGTAGAGGCGGTCAGCCTGGGTGCCGCCGGTCAGTGTGTCGTTGAGGGTGGAACCAAATTGAATCTGTCGCATGCCGTTGTTTGGCGTGTTGGTGTAATCGCCACCCAGCAAAGGGATGTGGAACGTATTCTGCCCTTGATAAACGCTGCCCGAACTGGTGTTGCCATTTGCGTCTGCGCTGTAGTTGCGGTAAAGAATCTCTTCCCCGCTTTGGTTCATCCAGCCCGCCTGCTCACCCGCACCCACAGTTACAGTGGCATCAGCGGTGTTGGCCTTGAGCTTGGCGAGCAGGAAGGCGGCGCGATCCTTGAGGTAGGCATCGGTGAGTTCGCCGGTGTGGGTGGCGGGATCAAACAGATCGAGCTCGCCGCTGGGGTTGAAGGCGCCGTAGTTTGCTCCCGTCACCGCGAAGGCGTTGCCACCGACCAGCGCATAGCGGGCGGCGAGGCTGCTTTGGGCATGGGCGGCCAGCGCGGCGGCGCTCATATCCGCGAGGCTTTCCACGGTGTAGGCGACGGAGAAGGCGGGGTTGAACAGTGCCTGAATCTGGGCAAGATGGGTGTAGTAGCTTTCGCGGTCGCCGGTGGTCGTGGTGAAGGTTTGCCCGAACAGTTTGCCCAGGGCGTCGAGGGTGGTTTCCAGGCTGGTGGCCGCGACGTTGCTGGCGGCTTTGAGGATGCCGGTGATGGTTTGGACGCCGCCGGTTGGATTGTTGTTGAGCGCGGGGTCGAGGGTGGCGAAGAGGTTGTAGAGGGCGAGGGAGTCGGTGATGGTTTCGATGCTGTGTGCATCAATCAAGCCTTGATTAGCGTTTTCGGAAAATACGATGTTCGCAAGCCCCGCTGCGGCAGGTGTCGTTCCAAGAGCGTGCGCTGCATCGCCTTCGACATTCAGGTGCGTCATGATTTGCGGGTTCCAGCTTGCCCCGATTTGCCCCTGCCCCGACATGGCCTGCGCCAACGGGTCAAAGAAACTGAGCGCAATCTGCCCTTCCGGGCCAAACCCCGGCGCATTGAACGTGCCGACTGATGTGACTGCACCGGGAGCAAGGCGACTCAGCAGCATGGCAAGATGGCCGCCCAGGGAATGCCCGGCGACTGAAAATATGTCGGGCGATACGCTTCCATCCGGGTTGTGCGTCACCAGGGCGCCATCTGCGGAAGCAATGATGTTCGTTGCGCCGATGCTCGCCGGCTGCCCGTTAAGCGCGGGCAAATAGCCGTATTGCCTGACCGTGGCGCCCTGAACCGCCGTGGCGCGCAGGTAGTAATTGAACATCGCAATGCCTTGGTCAACGGCGATTCCATTGCCGCCGATGCCATTGATATTGGTCCCCCAATCGGCAAGAAAGGCGGTGAATCCGGTAACGCTTGCGGTGGGTTTTTCTGTTCCCCGTACCGCCAGATATTTCACGCCGCCTTTCTCGAACACGGTCGCGGAAAACCCGCTCAGGGGATCGCTGTATTGATCCACTACGGTGTAGGTGGAGGCGAAGGCGGCGGCCTGGGTGGGGGTCATGCCGGCGAATTTTAGACTCTCAATGTAAGCAGCCGCTTGGTTAGAACCTGACATGCCCTGTTGCAAATCCAGTGCGTATGCCGCCAAAGACAGTCGTGCTTGTTCAAAATATTGCGTGATCGTTGCCATGATTCATCTCCCTTATCGAGTTGATGTTGCGGGCTTGAAAACACCAAGAAAAAACATTTGATCTTGTTCGCGCTCCTTACGTAATAACTCATTACGGTTAAATTCCCCTCCCAAATTCCGGCAACCCTCACCTATATTCGGCGCTGGCGAGAAGCGATTAAGCCAGCCAAAGTACCTCATATAGGAAATCCGTTCGCCTAAAATGACTCGACTTTCCTTGTCTATGAATTGCCAGCGTGATTTTTTTACTTTTATCACTGAGTCTATGTACGGCTCATCCACATTGCGCCACTCAAATCTATTAGGGAGCAGTTTCATGTCAACGAATCCATTAGGCGCTATAAACCTCGGCCTCCCCCTCCCATCCCAATACTCCGCAGGCAGTTCCACCGTCTGGTACACCTTCACTCCCGCTTCGGTGCTGCACAGGTGGTTGAGGTAAAGCTGCCCCGCAATCTCATCGGCAAACGGCAGCATAAAAACCAGCACAAATCCAAGCAACCCTGCCACAAGGCTCACTGCGCCATTCCTGAAACCAATCCACTTCACCAGGTTGCGAGCCAGCCAGATTGAGATAGGCAGCCAGGCAATTATCAAAAACAGCGGGCTGGTCAAAACTGCCAGGCCGAGTATGGTGTCCATATTTTTCAGGCCGCCTTTCTTTGCATCATCACAAAGACTGCATCGTTGGCAACATCGCTGTCCGCCATTGCGGGCAGCTTCAAATTATTTTTCTGAAATTCTTTCATCCCACAATCTCCCCTGAAAAAGCTGCCCCTTCAATACGTTCCAGTTATCGCGGATAGCCCAGATATTTGGGAAGCAAACCTACTCGCATCACGGGCCGACGACAACAAGAAAAATGGCCTATATATATCTATATACTCAGGCCGCGAGCGGCAGAGCAGGGCGTGGTAGCGAAGGCCTGGCCCGCCGGGTGGTTGTGCGTAACTTGCTGTTAACGTAGCAATTTCCAGCGCCACCGATCAAAGTATCCGCGCCAGAGTCACTTAGGGAAGCCGATTGCTCGTCCACGTTCCAGCCCCGGAAAACCGGTTCGGTGGTCATATCGCCCCAAGACCAGCTCATCGTCCAACTGCGCTCATCAACCAAAGGGGTCAGCATAAGGGGTCAGCATCAGCATAAGGGGTCAGCAGCATAAGGGGTCAGCATCGCAATAAGTTTTCGCATTTCAATTCTCCTGTTCAAAATCCAAAATCACTTTGATCTTTAACTCGCACACTCGGGGCGCACTTTGCCATTGGCCTGCTCGGCTTTCTTTGCGCACGCCGCCCCCCGGC
>JACRAQ010000036.1 GCA_016213335.1 Nitrosomonadales bacterium | reverse complement strand
TCCTGCTCGAACTGGGCGCGGTAGAGGCTGGCGTAGGCGCCGCCCCTGGCGAGCAGCTCGCGGTGGGTGCCGGTTTCGGCGATTTCGCCCTTGTGCAGCACCACGATGCGGTCGGCCTTCTCGATGGTGGACAGGCGGTGCGCGATGACCAGCGTGGTGCGGCCCCGCATCAGGGTCTCCAGCGCCGCCTGCACGTGGCGCTCGGATTCGGAATCCAGCGCCGAGGTGGCCTCGTCCAGGATCAGCACCGGGGCGTTCTTGAGCAGGGCGCGGGCGATGGCGATGCGCTGGCGCTGCCCGCCGGACAGGCGCACGCCCTTTTCCCCCGCCAGCGTCTGCAGCCCCTGCGGCAGGTCGCGGATGAACTCCATGGCGTGCGCGGCTTCCGCCGCGGCCCGGATCTCTTCTTCGGCCGCCCCGCGCATCCCGCCGTAGGCGATGTTGGCGGCCACCGTGTCGTTGAACAGCACCACCTCCTGGCTCACCAGTGCGATGTTGTCGCGCAGCTCGGCCAGCGCGAGCCCGGACAGGTCGCGCCCGTCCAGGGTGATGCGCCCCCCGGTGGGCAGGTAGAAGCGCGGTACCAGGTTGGCCAGGGTGCTCTTGCCGCTGCCGGAGGCGCCCACCAGCGCCACCGTCTGCCCGGCGGGGATGTCCAGGCAGATGTCGCGCAGCGCGTACCGGCCGTCTCCCCGGTAGGACAGGCTGACGTGCTCGAAGGCCAGGCGGCCTTCGGCGCGGCCGATCCCGGCTTGGCCGGGGTCTTCCTCGCCCGGCGTGTCGAGCAGCTCGAACACGCTTTCCGCCGCCGCCAGGCCGCGCTGCATGTGCTCGCTCACGCCGGTGATGCGCTTGATCGGGGCGGTCAGCATCAGCATGGCGGCGATGAAGGATAAAAAGCCGCCCACCGTGGTCTCGTCGCTCTTCGACTGGACGGTGGCGATGTAGATGATGACGGCCAGCGCCACCGCCGCCACCATCTGCACGATGGGGACGTTGGCGGCGGCGGCGGCCGCCTGCTTCATGCCGTGGCGGCGCACCCAGTTGGCCCGCTCGCCGAAGCGGCCCGCCTCGTATTCCTGCCCGCCGAACAGCTTGACCACCCGGTGGGCGGCCACGCTTTCTTCGATCACCTGCGCCAGGTCGCCCATGGCATGCTGGGAATCGCGGCTGGAGGCGCGCATGCGCCCGTTGAGGAGGCGGATGAGGAAGGCGATGACCGGCGCCATCAGCAGGGAGAGCAGGGTCAGCTTCCAGTTGAGGTAGAACAGCCAGCCCAGCAGGCCGGCGATGATGATGGTGTCGCGCACGATTACCGTCACCACGCTGGTGGCGGCGGCGGCCACCTGCGCCACGTCGAAGGTCAGCCGGGAGATGAGGCTGCCGGTGGCGCGGTCGTCGTAATAGCGGGCGGGCAGCGCCAGGAGCTTCCGGAACATCTCGGCGCGCAGGTCCATCACCAGCTTGTTCCCCACCCAGCCGATGGCGTAGGTGCCGACAAAGCTCGCCACGCCGCGCACGAAGAAGATCGCCAGGATCAGCAGCGGCGCCAGCCGGATGACGGTGTCGTCCTTGTGCACGAAGGTGCCGTCCAGCAGGGGTTTGAGCAGGGCGGGCAGCAGCGGCTCGGTGGCGGCAGTCACCGCCATGCCGAGCACCGATACCGCAAAGGCCCGCCAGTAGGGCCTGACGTAACCGAGCAGGCGCAAATACAGCCGGGCGCTGGTCGCTTTCATGGCGCGAACTGTAGCAGAAAAGCTTGTGCCAAAACAAAAGGCGGACGTGCTGCCGCCTTTTGTTTGTGGTAGAAATGCACGGTTTATTTCCGGTAACTTACTCCGACGAATAACGTCCGCCCCGGCAATGGGTAAGCATTGTAGCGGCCTGCGGTGAACTGGCTTTTTACTGCGTAATTGAAATAACTGCGGTTGAACAGGTTGTTCACTGACGCATTCCATTGCCAGGCGCTGGATTGGTGCATAAACTTGATATCGGCAACCGCATAAGAAGAGATGTTCGCTCCCAGATTATTGGCCTCGTCGTTGTCCATGAACTGTGACCCAACGTAACTCAATGCCGCGTTCAGCCATGTTTTTTCACCCATTGCCCATGATGCCCCGAGGTTCAGTTTGTGGCTAGGCACCAGCGGCACATGCTTGCCTGCAATATCTACGTTGAGAAAAGGAGGGGCACTACCCGGCAGCACCCCTTCCAGAAATCTGGCGTCGGTATAGGTATAAGCCGCATTCAGCGCAAGCTGCGGCAGCGTCTGCCACTTGCCCTCCAGTTCCAGACCGCTGCGCCTCGACGGCGGCAGGTTGGTATTGCCGGTGCCACTACTGAAGGCATCGAGATGAATTTCATCGCGCACTCTTGTATTGAACAGCGCTGCCCGCCAGCTTGCCTCATTGCCGCGCCGCTCCACGGCGATTTCCACGGTATCGGACAACTGCGGACGCAGAAACTGGAACTGGTTGGTAAAGGCAGGCGACTGTTCGTAAATCTCATCCACATTGGCAAAACGGAAGCCGCGCCCAACCTTCCCGCTTAACGCCACGGCGTCATCAAGCTGGTGGCGCACCCCCAGTTCATAAGCCGTCTTCGATGCATCGAAGGAACCGGGTATTGCGGCAGACCCAAAAAACGCACCGGGAGCCGCCGCATCGTACACATCACTCCCGCTCATGGAAATTCGTTCATTCCGCGCTCCAGCCAGCATGGATGTTGTTCTGGACAACTGCGTCGTGTTTTGCACATACCACGCGCTGTTTTGCTGCGTCATGGATACCCGGTTAATGGGCTGCCCGATGTTCGCTGCGGCATTCGACGTGCGCAAAGCATAATCCCAGCGATGCACGTCCAACCCAAATACCAGTGAACTATCGCCACCCAAATCATGCGGCAATCTGGCGCGCGGCATGATCGAGGTCACGTCAAGGTCACTGTCGCGGTATGTTGGGAAACCGCCCTGATCAAAGTAGGATTTCTGGTTCTTGGTGCGGTGTGCCGCACCGATATGGACATCGGCAGCAGAAAGGCGCTGCTGCCATTCAAGCGCAATCTGGTTGCCATCACGGCTGGCGTAATCCAGCGGGGTAGCTGCGCCACGCGGGTTGGATGCAACCAGATCAGTGCCAACTCCGGGCTGCACCAGGCGCGCGCCCGGCAAGCGAATGTTCTGGTGATCCATGTCCACTTTCAATGCCAGCCAACCCGCATCCCGTATCCAACGTGCATTGGCCTGTGCATTGGTTTGTTCATTACGGTTGTTCTCTCGATAACCGCTCGAATTCAAGCGGCTTGCAGTCACATCAATACCGGCATTGCCAGAAAAATAATTGACGTTGGCCTGCACCTCTGCCGTGCCATAGCTGCCTGCCTTTGCGCTGACTTGCGCAGCCTTGCCTGTCTGCGCGTAGGATTTGGTGATGATATTGATCACGCCGCCGGTAGCGCCGTCACCGTACAGGACAGCGCCGCTGCCCCGCAGGATTTCGATGCGTTCAATCGAAGCGAACGGAATGGCCGACCATTGCACTCCGGAAAGATCGGGATCGGTAATCCGCCGCCCATCTACCAGAACGAGCGTATTTTGCCCGGCAGCCGCGCCAAAACCGCGCAAGTCAACCGTGGTTGAGGCAGCATTGTTACCAAAAAAGTCACGTACCGAAATACCTGTTTGCTCCGACAGCAATTCTGGAATAGTGCGCGCGGCGCTCCTGGCAATATCATCGTGTGAAATCACGGTTACATTGATCGGTTTGCCGGCATAACTATCTTTGAAGCGTGTTGCCGTCACTACAATTTCATCGAGCGTATCGCTAGTTGCGGCACAAGCAAGGGGGGTAGCCGCGCACAAAAATGCGGCAAGAAGTTTCTGTTGTTTCATTTGAGTATTTCCTGATGAATTCCAAGGTTCCCCGTTGGAACGTTCAATAACAGGAAATACGGCAGATAGAACAGGAAGGAAGTGCTGGCTAACCGGTGCTGGCAACCAAACCGCCGTCCATGCGCCGCCCGCAGCATTTCCCGACCTGTGGAATCCTTGTGGGATTCCTGCGCTCAAGGCCGATATACGGGCTCGCAAGACTAAACGCACCGCCTTCCCATAAGATCCCCTGGGGGATTGCTCACAGTGGCATATTGATGCGTCCACACTTGCTTACCGTTGCGGGGGCAGCACAGGTATTTCACCTGTTTCCCGTTTAACCGGATGGCGCAAGCCATCCAGCACCTCCAAGCAACCCGGATTATAGCAGGCGGCTGAAAACCAGGCGCGGCTCTACAAATAACCTTCAAAACTCGACGTTACCGTTTGACTCATCAGGTTTTTTTAAACTATAGTGCGCCCATGAAAATTGAATTGGACGCACTGGAAGGCAAGCTGGAGCAATTGGTGCAGTTGAGCCAGCGATTGCGGGCGGAAAACCGCCAGTTGCGCCAGGAGCTGGCAACCGCCCTCAGTCAGAGCCGCCAAATGAACGACAAAATGGAAAATGCCCGCCAACGCCTTGAGAATTTACTGGCGCAACTCCCCGAAGATAGCGAATGAACGGCGACAAGGTAAAAACTCTGGATGTCAGCATACTGGATCGCGAGTTTCGCGTCGCGTGCCCGGAAGATGAGCGCGCCGAATTGCTTGAGACGGTTGCCTATCTCGATAAAAAAATGCGCGAGGTGCGTGATACCGGCAAGGTTGCCACGCTGGAACGCATCGCTATCATGGCCGCCTTGAATATTGCCCACGAGCTGCTGACCATACGCCTCGGAGCAGGTTTTGACATGGGAGAGTTTAAGCGTAGAATAAATCACATGCAGGCAACCATCGAGGCGACACTCGAAGAGCAGGATGAGTTATTTTAGGGTGAATATCGCAAGCGGTCCCTCGCCCCTCTCACCCACCGGGGGAGAGCAGGAGAGAGGGAGCGGACAAGGTGGCAGCGACGTTCATCATCGGGTGTGGTGCTGGTGCCATGCCCGCCAGGTTTGTCCCCTGCGGTGTTCGTGAGGTTCATCATTCTTAGAACCGATAAGCTATGCTTAGGCCGCGACCCTTACCGTTACTGTTGTGCGCATCCCCAGACGGATGTACCTGATGTAACCGGGAACCGGCTCTCTTGAACCCTGGTTCAAGATTATGGATCAACGGCACAGGCGGGGGACTCCATTACTTCTGTATTGACCTTCCGGCAAATTGGGGCTGGCGTTCCATGTAGCAATGGCGGATAGCAAGCCGGTATATCCGCGCGAGAGGCAAAATGAAAATCCCCGGAAGTATGAAGCTTGCCGTCACGGTTTTGCTGGCTGCGGCACTTTGCGGCTGTGGCCCGGCTGTGATGCGCGATTCGAAACGTCATGCGAGCAGCGCCGACAAGTGGGTGGGCCACACCGTTGACGAGTTGATCGTGGCTAACGGGGAGCCGCTCAACGTTTACCGCTCAAACTCGGGTGGCAGGATGTTCGAATACCCGATGGATGTTGCAAGCAATAAATCCCAGGCCCGCACGCAAAAAAATTATTCCAGAAAAGGGGGCGGCCATCCCTGCAAAATTCTCTTTGTGATTTCCGCCTCCGATATTGTCGAAAGCTGGACAGTAGAAGGCGACAAGTGTAACTAACCCGCGTTATCCAGCCCCGCCAGCACCATTTCCGCTGCGCGCAGCACGGCACGCGCCTTGTTCTGTGTTTCCACCCATTCGCTGGCTGGCACCGAGTCGGCCACGATGCCCGCTCCTGCCTGCACATACAGCGTCGCGTCCTTGATTACGGCGGTACGCAAGGCGATGGCCAGATCCATGTCACCGTTGAAGCCCAGATATCCCACCGCGCCGGCATAAATGCCGCGTTTGGAGGGCTCCAGCTCGTCAATGATTTCCATCGCGCGCACCTTGGCGGCACCGCTCACCGTGCCAGCCGGGAAGGTGGCCTTGAGCACATCAATGGCATCCAGCCCGGGTTTGAGCGCGCCTTCGACATTGGAGACGATATGCATCACATGCGAGTAGCGCTCGATCACCATTTTTTCGGTTAACTTTACCGAGCCGTGCCGCGCGACGCGTCCCACATCGTTGCGGCCGAGGTCAATCAGCATCAAATGCTCCGCCAGCTCTTTCGGGTCAGACAGCAGCTCCTGTGCGAGCGCGGCGTCCTGCGGCGGTGTTTTGCCGCGCGGGCGGGTGCCGGCAATGGGGCGCACGGTGACGGCATCTCCCTCCAGGCGCACGAGGATTTCCGGCGAGGCGCCGACCACATGGTGGTCGCCCATGTCGTAATAGAACATGTAGGGCGAGGGGTTCAGGCTGCGCAGCGCCCTGTAAAGCGATAGCGGTGCCGCCGGAAAGGGCTGCGACATGCGTTGCGACAGCACCACCTGCATGATGTCGCCATCCACGATATAGCGCTTGGCTTTTTCTACCGCCGCCATGAACGCCGCCTCGCCGAATTCGGATTTTGCCTCGCCACCGCGCATGGGGAGAGCGTGCGGGATGTCCATCGGGCAGCGCAGCTGACGCATCAGCTCGTACAGCCGCTGGCGTGCCAGCAGGTAAGCATCGGCCTGCTCCGGATCGGCATATACGATGAAGGTGAGCTTGCCGGAGAGGTTGTCTACCACCGCCAGTTGCTCGGTCAGCATCAGCAGGATGTCAGGGGTGCCGAGAGCATCGGGTTTCTGTGTCTGCGACAGGCGCGGCTCGATAAAGCGCACCGTGTCGTAGCCGAAATACCCCGCCAGTCCGCCAGTGAAGCGCGGCAGTCCGGGCAGGGGAGCAACCTTGAAGCCGCTCCGGTAAGCCTTGATGAAATCCAGCGGGTTGTCGGAAATTTGCGAGATTTCTTTTCCCGAGCGTTTGATGGAGATATGGTTGCCGCGCACCGAAATAATCGTGTCGGCGGGCAGGCCGATGAAGGAATAGCGGCCAAATCGTTCGCCACCCTGCACCGATTCCAGCAGGTAGGAAAAGGGTTGGTTGGCCAGCTTGAGATACAGCGACAGCGGCGTATCGAGATCGGCAAAAGTCTCCGCGGCCAGCGGAATGCGGTTGTAGCCCTGGCGGGCAAGCTGCTTGAACTCTTGTTCAGAGATGGGTGACAACATGATGACTCCTCAAATATTCCGGGAAAAAACTGCGGCGAATCCTATATCCGTCCGTTGACCATGCGAGGAATCACCATCGCCAGCTTGCAGTTTTTTCCCATAACTTGAGGTTCAGGCTTGTCATTGCAACACTTGAGCCTTCTTGATCAAGTCGAGAGCAGAAGGCAGGTTTGCTATCACGGCATCCACGTCCAGCTTGTCCACCGCTTTGCCATGATTATAGCCGTAAGGCACGCACACCACCGGGCAACCGGCAGCGCGCGCCGCGAGTGTGTCGTTGAGCGAATCGCCTATCATCAGCACCCGCTCCGGAGGCACCCCGAAAAACCGGGCGGCATGCAGCAGCGGTAGCGGGTGTGGTTTCTTTTCCGGCAAGCTGTCCCCGGAGAGGACGATCTCGAAATAGCTTGCCAGGCCCGAGCTCTCGAGCAGTGGCCCGGTAAAGCGCGCCGCCTTGTTGGTGATGCAACCCAGCCGGAATCCCGCATTTTTCATGGCTTCCAATCCCTCGATCACGCGGTCGTAAGGCTTGCTCCGCGCCAGCAGAGCAGCATAGTGGCGCTCGAACACCGGCAGGGCTTTCTGGAACAGTGCGGCATCCGGTTCCTTGTGCATGTCGCCGGTCAACGCACGCTTCACCAGCCAGCCGATGCCGTTGCCGATGTAGCTCATCAGCAGGTCCTGCGAAACGGCGGGGTAGCCCATGTCGCGCAACATGCGGTTGGCGGCTTCCGCCAGCTCCGCCGCCGTATCCAGCAGCGTGCCATCCAGGTCGATGAGGATCGCCAAAACTTCCAGCGGGAAGCGCGCTTGCAGCATTATTTGCCGGCCTTGGCCAGCTCCGCGCGCAGGGCGGCGATGACCGTATCGTAGCGGTGCGGATCACCGTCTTTGCCCGCGTTGAAAATGGCGGAACGGGCAACGAAGGTATCCACGCCGGCTTCCGCCACTTCCCTGATGTTGGCGGGGCTCACGCCACCGTCAATTTCCAGGCGGCAGTGGTAACCGCCTTCGACGATCATTTTGCGCACCTTGCGTGCCTTGTCCAGCACGAAGGGGATGAATTTCTGCCCGCCGAAACCGGGGTTTACCGACATCAGCAGCACCATGTCCAGCTTTTCCAGCGTGTACTCCAGCACGTCCAGCGGCGTGGCCGGGTTGAACACCAGCCCCGGTTTGCAGCCGTTCTCGCGGATCAGGCCGATGGTACGGTCAATGTGCTCGGAAGCCTCCGGGTGGAAAGTGATATAGGTCGCGCCAGCCTTGGCGAAATCGGGAATGATGCGATCCACCGGCTTGACCATCAGGTGTGCGTCAATCGGCGCGGTAACGCCGTGCTTGCGCAAGGCCTCGCATACCAGCGGGCCGATGGTCAGGTTGGGCACGTAATGGTTGTCCATTACGTCGAAATGCACGATATCCGCACCGGCGGCGAGCACGTTGTCCACCTCTTCGCCCAACCGTGCGAAATTGGCGGAAAGAATGCTGGGAGCGATTTTGTACATGGCGTGCCTCCAAGATTGCAGGGGTTAAAGCAAACATTTTACCCGAAACTTGCTGCGAAATTTATTGCCGGTATTGCCAACCTCCGTGAAATGTTGTGAAATCCCGCAATGGGCGACGATAACAAATACCGTATCAGCATTGCGGTCAAGGTAAATTACCTGGCCGAGCAATCCGACGAGTCCGACAACCGCTTCGTCTTTGCCTATACCATTACCATCACCAATAGCGGTACCGTCGCCGCCAAGCTGGTCAGCCGCCATTGGATCATTACCGATGCCCGCTACGACGTGCAGGAAGTGCGGGGCCAGGGGGTGGTGGGGGAACAGCCCACTCTTCAGCCCGAGCAGAGTTTCGAATACACCAGCGGGGCGGTGCTTGCCACCCAGGTGGGCACCATGTCCGGCAGCTACCAGATGGTGGCGGAAGACGGCACCGAGTTTGATGCGCCCATTCCACAATTTGTGCTGAGCGTGCCGCGCGTGTTGCATTAGTTACTAACCAGTCAACTCTTCACATTTTTTGAGAAGAATGGAAGCATCATCCGAACGCGCCAGGGCATTCCCTCCCCCTTGACGGGGGAGGGCCAGGGTGGGGGTGAACCATGAGTGTTTACGCGACCTTTACCATTCACCCACCCCATGCCCCCTCCCGTCAAGGGAGGGGGTTGATGTTTGCCTGTTTGGTTCCAGCTCGTCCGGCTTAGGGTATGCCGTTAAAAACCAGCTACCATTTCATCGCCCCGTTTTACGATGCGTTCATCGAAAGCGGTATCGCGTCCGACATCCGGCGCCGCAGCCTGGCGCAATTGCCGCAACAAGGCGCTGCGCGGGTATTGATCGGCGGTGCAGGAACCGGTCTGGATTTTCCATTTTTGCCGCCCTGCCATGATTACACTGCGCTGGATTTGACCGGCGCGATGCTGGCGCGGGCAAAACCCAGAATGAGCGGACTGCAAATGCGGATGGTGCGGGGTGACAGCATGGCGCTGCCGTTTGCCGCGCACAGTTTCGACTACGTGGTGCTGCACCTGATCCTCGCGGTGGTGCCGCAACCGCAAAAATGCCTGGCCGAAGCGGCGCGGGTGCTCAAACCGGACGGTCGCATCCTGCTGTTCGACAAGTTCCTGCGGCGCGGACAGCGCGCTTGGGTGCGGCGCTGCCTGAGCCCGCTGGCCGGGCGGCTGGCCACCC
>JACRAQ010000001.1 GCA_016213335.1 Nitrosomonadales bacterium | reverse complement strand
GTGGCTAACTGCTTTTTCTAGGATCAATAGTCAATTGTCCGGTAACAGGTGCCCTTCAATGAAACTGACTTGCTTCAAGGCTTACGACATTCGCGGCAAGCTCGGCGAAGAACTCGACGAAAACATCGCTTACCGCATAGGTCGCGCCTATGGCGAGAGCATCCGTCCGCGCCGCGTGGTGGTGGGGTCGGATGTGCGCCTGAGCAGCGAGGCGCTCAAGCTCGCCCTCGCGGAGGGGTTGATGGATTCGGGGGCGGATGTGATTGACCTCGGCCTCACCGGCACCGAGGAGGTTTACTTTGCCGCATTTCACCTGGACGTGGATGGCGGCATCGAGGTCACGGCCAGCCATAACCCTCTGGACTACAACGGCATGAAGCTGGTGCGCCGTGGCGCACAGCCCATCAGCGGCGACAGCGGGCTCGATGAAATCCGGCGTCTGGCCGAGCGCAACGAGTTTCCGCCGGTGTCGCGGCGCGGCACCCTGCAACGGTTGTCCGTGCTGGAGGACTATGTTTCCCACTTGTTGAGTTACATTGATCTTGACGCCATCAGGCCGCTAAAGCTGGTTGTCAACGCGGGCAACGGCGCCGCCGGGCACGTGATAGATGCCATCGAAGCCAAGCTGAAGAAAGCCGGTGTACCCCTGGAGTTCATCAAGCTGCACCATCAGCCGGACGGCACTTTCCCGCACGGCATCCCCAACCCGCTGCTGCCGGAAAATCGTGCTGCCACCGCAGCAGCCGTCAGGCAGCACAAGACCGATATGGGCATTGCCTGGGATGGCGACTTCGACCGTTGTTTCCTGTTCGACGAGAACGGGGAATTTATCGAGGGCTATTACATCGTCGGCCTGCTGGCGGAAGCATTCCTTCTCAAGCATCCCGGCGAAAAAATCATCCATGACCCGCGGCTCACCTGGAACACCATAGACATCGTCGCCGGCGCAGGCGGTGTCCCCATCCAGTGCAAAACCGGCCACGCCTTTATCAAGGAGCGGATGCGCGCCGAAAATGCCATCTATGGTGGCGAAATGAGCGCGCATCACTATTTCCGCGACTTCGCCTATTGCGACAGCGGCATGATTCCGTGGCTGCTGGTGGCCGAGCTGGTCAGCGCGCGCAAGCAGCCCTTGTCGCGCCTGGTGGGGGAGCGTATCCGCGCCTTTCCGTGCAGCGGCGAAATCAACTACCGCGTCGAAAACGTGGCGAGAGTTACCGAGCGCGTGCTGGCGCACTTCGCCAAAGATCATCCCGTTGTTGATGAAACGGACGGTATCAGTCTGGAATTTTCGGAGTGGCGTTTCAACCTGCGCGCCTCCAACACCGAACCCCTGTTGCGGCTCAATGTCGAGGCGCGCGGCGATGCCGCGCAGGTCAACAGGCGCGTGGCCGAGATTGCCGCGCTGATCGGCGGGAACGGCTGAGGCCGTTTTTGCTCCGGCGAAAATGCAAAATGCGCTGAACATCGTTTTAATAAAAACCTCCTCGCTGGGCGATGTGCTGCACAATCTCCCGGTGGTGTCGGACATTTGCAGGCATGCCCCGGATGCGCGCATTGACTGGGTGGTGGAAGAAGGTTTTGCGCCGCTTCCCGCGCTGCATCCCAGGGTCAAACGGGTTATCCCGGTAGCCATGCGCCGCTGGCGCAAGTCGCTGTGGCAGTCGTGCGGCGAGATGCGGGCGGCCTGCCGCGATCTGCGCGCCAGCCATTACGACTGTGCGCTCGACACGCAGGGACTGTTGAAGAGCGCGCTGATTGCGCGTTGTGCTTCCGCCAGGCGCTGAGGCTTTGACCGGAAGAGCGTGCGTGAGCCGCTCGCCAGCCTGTTTTACGACCGTACCTTTTTTGTGGCAAAGAACCTGCACGCGGTGGAGCGCAACCGCCAGCTGGCGGGGCAGGCGCTGGGCTATGTCCCACAGGGCGCGCCGGATTACGGTATCCGTGCGCCCGCCCGCGAACTGCCCTGGCTGCCGCCTGAACCCTATGCCGTGCTGCTGCACGCCACCAGCCGCGATGAAAAATTATGGGACGAAGCGAACTGGGTTGCCTTGGGCAAACACCTGAGCCAGGCGGGGATGCGCATCGTGCTGCCGTGGGGCAGCACAACGGAGCAGGCGCGCAGCGAGCGTCTGCGCGCGGCTATCCCCGGCGCAATTTGCCCCCCCGCTATCAGGCTGGATGAAGCAGCGGCGCTGCTGGGCCGGGCGCGCGCCGCGATCGGAGTGGATACCGGCCTGAGCCACCTCGCAGCCGCACTGGGCGTGCCGACTGTCGGCATCTATACTGCCACCGACCCAGGCTTGACCGGGCTGCACGCAGGCGGCAGCGCGATCAACCTCGGCGGGAAGCGGCAGCAGCCGGATGTGAAGCAGGTCATGGTTGCACTACGCCAGGCGGGGCTGCATGATTAACCATTGCTGCTCATGACTGTTGGGATTTCTGGAGGCGCCAAAACTTGAAAACCATCACCCTTGCCATCACCGGCGCATCCGGCCTGCCCTATTCGATGCGCCTGCTCGAATGCCTGCTGCAAAGCGGGCAGCGGGTGCATCTGGCGTATTCCCAAGCCGCGCAGATCGTCGCCAAGCAGGAACTGGATTTCACGCTGCCCAACCGCCCGCAGGATGCGGAAAAAATGCTGGCGGAGCGATTGGGAAAGTTTGGCGGCGAACTGCGCGTGTACGGGCGAGACGACTGGTACGCGCCGATGGCTTCCGGTTCCAGCCCCGGCGACGCCATGGTGGTCTGCCCCTGCACCATGGGCACGCTGGGCAAAATTGCAGGCGGCATCAGCGATGATCTGATCTGCCGCGCGGCGGATGTCATGCTCAAGGAAAAACGCCCCTTGATCCTGGTGCCGCGCGAAACACCGTTTTCTGCCATCCATCTGGAGAACATGCTCAAGCTCTCCCATGCCGGCGCGGTCATTCTGCCGCCCAACCCCGGCTTCTACCACCACCCGCAGAGCGTGCCGGATATGGTGGATTTTGTGGTGGCACGGATACTGGATCACCTTGCTGTGGAGCATGATCTGGTGAAGAGATGGGGGGAGAATTAGCTTTCCTCGTCCAAACCGCGAGCCGCCCGTTGTGACGCCGATCAAAGAAAAGAACACTGTCCAGACTGCCGAGCAGATGTTGCAATGAACGAAATTCTTTCCGTCAAATCGCTGACTACATCCTTGTACAACGGTGCGCGCATCGTGGACGGCGTTTCGTTCGATATCAAGGCAGGTGAAACCTTCGCGCTATTGGGCGAATCCGGCTGCGGCAAATCCATGACCGCGCTGTCTCTGATGCGATTGCTGCCCGATGGCATACGCATCGAAAGCGGCGGGGTATGGCTCGACGGGGGCGACATTCTGGCGCTCCCCGAGCGCGCCATGCGCGAGGTGCGCGGCGGCAGGATGGCGATGATTTTCCAGGAACCGGGATTGAGTTTGAATCCGGTGATGACGGTGGGGGAGCAGATCGCGGAGGCGCTGGTACTGCACGGCGGGCCGCACCAGTGCGGCGAGGCTTCCCCCACCCCAGCCCTCCCCCGGAGGGAGAGGGAGCGCATCGAGCAACGCTGCATCGAACTGCTGGAGCAGGTGGGCATCCCCGATGCGCCGCGCCGCCTGTACGAATACCCGTTCCAGCTCTCCGGCGGCATGAAGCAGCGGGTGATGATCGCGATGGCGCTGGCGGGGCAGCCGAAGTTACTGGTTGCGGACGAGCCGACCACCGCGCTGGACGTTACCATACAGGCGCAGGTGCTGCAGCTGCTGCGCGATACACAGAAGAGCAGCGGCATGGCGCTGCTGCTGATTACGCATGACCTCGGCGTGGTGGCGCAAATGGCCCACCAGGTGGCGGTGATGTATGCGGGGCAGATCGTCGAGCTGGCGTCGCGCGAGCAGCTGTTCGCGCAGCCTGCGCATCCATACACGCAGAAGCTTTTCGCGGCGCTGCCCGGTGCCGCGAAAAGCGGCCAGCCCCTGGCTGCGATTCCAGGCACCGTTCCCCAATTGCACGACATCCCCAAAGGCTGCCGGTTTGCACCGCGCTGCGACCGGGCATGGGTGCTATGCCATGAAAAGGAGCCGGAGCGGGTAGCAGTTGGAAACGGGGCCGTGAGGTGCCATTTATATTCCGGGCTGGCAGCGGGCAGCTCGTTGCGTGTAGCCGAAGGCGAAAATCAGGCGGCCGAGAGCGGTCATGCGGGGGTTGGCTACCCGCTACCCGCTACCGGCTACCCGCTCTTGCAGGTTGAAAACCTGCAAGTCCATTTCCCTATCCGCAAGGGTATCCTGCAGCGTACAGCGGGATATGTGAAAGCGGTGGACGGCGTTTCACTTTCCATCGCAGCGGGGCGCACGCTGGCGCTGGTGGGGGAATCCGGTTGCGGCAAGACCACGGCAGGCAAGGCGCTGTTGCAGCTGATCCGCCCGATGGCGGGCAGCGTGCGTTTTGCGGGCAGCGAGCTGGTTGGCCTTGGCCATGATGCGCTGCGGGAGAAACGCGCCGGGATGCAGATGGTGTTTCAGGACCCGTATGCGTCGCTCAACCCGAAGATGCGCGTGGCGGAGATTTTGCAGGAAGGGATGGATGCGCTGGGCGTTGCAAAAAACAGCGAGGCGAGGCAGCAACAGATAGACAAGCTGCTGGAGCAGGTCGGCCTGCCACAGGAAACGAAGTGGCGTTATCCGCATGAATTTTCCGGCGGGCAGCGCCAGCGTATCGCCATCGCGCGTGCGCTGGCGGTGAGCCCGAAGCTGCTGATCTGCGACGAGCCGACCAGTGCGCTGGATGTATCGGTGCAGGCGCAGATACTGAACCTGCTGAAAGCCTTGCAGCGGGAATTAGGGTTGAGCTACCTTTTCATCACGCACAACCTCGCGGTGGTGGAATATCTGGCGCACGAAGTTTGCGTGATGTACCTTGGGCGCATCGTGGAGCGTGGCACGGCGCAGGAAGTGTTGCATCACGCACAGCACCCCTACACCCGGGCGCTGCTGTCTGCTGTGCCGCAGATAGACCGGCATGGTGTTGAGGTGGTGCGCCTGCCCGGCGACATGCCATCGCCCGCAAAACCGCCGCAGGGCTGTCACTTCCATCCGCGCTGCAGCCACGCCATGCCGCAGTGCCAGACTGCTTACCCGCAAGCAACGGCCATCACTGAGACGCACAGTGTGCATTGCCATTTGTACGGCAGTTAAGGGGTAGAGGCTGGAGCTGACCCGGGCTAGATGGCCGGGCTGGTACTCGTAATTGCAGTTTTAGTACGGCTCGTGGCCGATCTGGTTGCAGTGGCGGGTTTGATGCGCGGTACGACATAAATTTTCTGGCCGGGCCGGAGAATTCTCACGCCGCTGTTCCAGCTTTTCAGGCTGGCCAGCTTTACATGGTAGCGCCGTGCGATGGCGCCCAGGGTATCGCCCTTGCGCACAGTGTGGGTGATGGCATTCAAGAGCAGCGGATCGCTGGGGGGCAGGTGGGTGTTGAAGGCCTCAAATTCGCTGTCCGCTTCTTCGTTGCTCCTGGGCACCAGCAGCGCCTGGCCGTCGCACAGCTTGGCACGCGGGTGAATTCCGTTGATCCGCTTGAGCTTTTCAACCGAAAGGCCAAAGCGCGGGGCAAGCTGGTCCAGCGGCTCGCCTTTTTTGCTCCGGTAGGCCTGCCAGGACACCAGCGGCTCGCCGTAGTTTTCCAGGTTGGCGCGGAAGGTTTCCACCTTGTCTGCCGGCAGCAGCAGTACATTATCGTTTTCATTCAGAATGACCGGGCGGCTGTGCGCCGGGTTGAGGGCGTTGAATTCTTCCAGGGAAATTTCGGCAAGCTCGGCAGCAAGCTTTACATCCATGTGTCGCGTTGTGGTGACGGCTGCAAAATAGGGGCGATCCGGAATGGGTTGCAGCGCAAGGCCGAAGCGGGCCGGATCGCTGACAATGTTCCTGACTGCCAGCAGCTTGGGCACATAGCCGCGCGTTTCTTTCGGTAGTTTCAGGCTGGCATAGTTGGTCGGCTTGCCACGCTTGCGGTTGCGCTCCTGCGCGCGCTGCACCGCCCCTTCGCCCCAGTTGTATGCGGCCAGCGCCAGCTCCCAGTCACCAAACTGGTCGCGCAGTTTCTGCAGGTAATCCAGCGCGCCGTTGGTTGCGCTGATGATGTCGCGCCGCCCGTCGTACCACCAGTTCTGCTGCATGCCATATTTCTTCCCGGTAAAGGGAATGAACTGCCAGATGCCGGAAGCACGCGCCACCGAATAGGCATCGGGGTTGAAGGCGCTTTCGATCATGGGCAGCAAGGCAATTTCCATCGGCATGCCGCGTTTTTCCACTTCCTCCACGATGAAATGGAGATAGCGTTGCGCGCGGCCTGTCATGCGCTCCACATAATCCGGGTGGTTGACGTACCACTTCTCATAGCGCGCGATCAGCGGACTTTTCAGTTCGCCCATCGCGAAACCGCTGCGGATGTGCTGCCACAAATCGCCATCGGCGAGCGCGGCATCTGCGGCAGGGGGAGGGGTCGTATCGCCAGTGGCGGGGGGAACGGCAAGCGGCCCGGTTGCGGAATCTGCCGGCGGGATTGCAGGGGAATCAATCAGTGCGGGCGGCTCGGTGGCATGCGCCACTACCGGGCCTGTTCTCGAGTCCTGAACGGCCTTTCCACTTGTATCCGGGGCGGGTGTTTCACCATCTGCGCTCATGGCACGCGCTGGCGTGAGCGCAACAATAGCGGCAAAAGCGAGCAGAAACGGTCTGTTGGAGAACACTAGGCGATGCCCGGAAAATTTTGACTGCGGCGATGGTAGCCGAGGGAATCAAGGAGCGTCAAGGCTCGGAGTGGGTAGAGCCTTTGCCCGGCAAGACAATTAGCCACGGATTAACACGGATGTTCATGGATTACCCGTGTCTTGAATGATACTCACTGACCATCTGGCGGATAACTGGCGCAATATTTTCCGCAAGTGCTTTATCGGTGTTCATCTGTGGCTAAAGGTGGTTTCCGGTTTATAAGTCTTCCTGGTCCAGATCGAATGCCTTGTGCAGCACCCGCACGGCCAGCTCCATGTATTTTTCGTCTATCACCACGGAGATTTTGATTTCCGAGGTGGAAATCATCTGGATGTTGATGCCTTCCTCGGCCAGGGTGCGGAACATCTTGCTGGCGATGCCCACGTGCGAACGCATGCCGACGCCGACCACCGATACCTTGGCGATCCTGCTGTCGCCTGCCACCTCGCGCGCGCCGATGTGTTTCTGCACCTGGTTCTTCAGGATACCCATTGCCTTGTCGAACTCATTGCGGTGCACGGTAAAGGAAAAATCCGTGGTGCCGTCCAGGCTGACGTTCTGGATGATCATGTCCACATCAATATTGGCGTCGCTCACCGGGCCGAGTATCTGGTACGCGATGCCCGGTTTGTCCGGCACACCCCGCACGGTAATCTTGGCTTCGTCGCGGTTGAATGCTATGCCCGAAATAATTGCCTGTTCCATTTTGTCGTCTTCCTCAAAAGTAATCAGCGTGCCGTCGCCTTCTTCCTCGAAGCTGGAGAGCACGCGCAGCTTGACCTTGTATTTTCCGGCAAACTCGACCGAGCGGATTTGCAGCACCTTGGAGCCGAGGCTGGCCATTTCCAGCATCTCCTCGAAGGTGATGGTTTTCAGGCGGCGCGCCTCCGGTACCAGGCGCGGGTCGGTGGTATACACGCCGTCCACGTCGGTGTATATCTGGCATTCATCGGCACGCAGCGCTGCGGCGATGGCCACCCCGGTGGTGTCGGAACCGCCGCGCCCCAGCGTGGTGATGTTGCCCTTTTCGTCCACCCCCTGGAAGCCTGCCACTACCACCACATTGCCGTTGGCCAGGTCGGCACGGATATTCTGTTCGTCTATGCTGAGGATGCGCGCCTTGGTGAAAGCGCTGTCGGTGAGGATTCTGATCTGCCCGCCGGTGTAGCTTTTGGCTTTCAGCCCCAGCTCCAGCAACGCCATGGACACCAGCCCGATGGTCACCTGCTCGCCGGTGGAGATCACCACATCCAGCTCGCGCGGGTCGGGTTGCGACTGAATTTTTTTCGCCAGATCAATCAGTCGGTTGGTTTCGCCGCTCATTGCGGAAACCACCACCACTACCTGGTGACCGTGCGCCTTGTATTTCGCCACGCGGCGCGCCACCGCCTGGATGCGCTCCGGGCTGCCCACCGAAGTGCCGCCATATTTCTGAACAATTAATGCCACGATATTCCTGCACTTGTCTTGAAAAAATCAGGGCGGCATTCTACCCCAAGCGGGCATAAAAAACGAGGGTGCAGGCCGCCTCGGGGTAAACGCAAGCGGCGGCTCTGATACACTGGCGCCCCCTGGTTATACATCGCTTGCGGATGCCAAAGATAATTCCTCGCGGTTACCCGGAAAACGTCGCGCGGCACCTTGCCACTTCGGGCATCACCCCCCTGCTGGCGCGGATTTATGCGGCGCGCGGCATTCTCGATGCAGCGCAACTGGATACCGGCCTGGGCAATTTACTGCCTTTCACGCAACTGAAAAATGCGCAGGCCATGGCGATACTGCTGGCCGATGCCATCGCGCAAAACAAGAAGCTGCTGATTGTGGCCGATTACGATGCCGACGGCGCCACCGCCTGCGCATTAGGCCTGCGCGGGCTGCGCGCGATGGGCGCGCGGGCGGATTTCATCGTGCCCAGCCGCTTCGAGTACGGCTATGGGCTGACGCCGGAAATCGTGCGCCTCGCCGCGCAATCCAGGCCGGACATTCTTGTCACGGTGGACAACGGCATCGCCAGCGTGGAAGGGGTGGCCGAGGCCAGCCGGCTGGGCATGCAGGTGCTGGTCACCGACCACCATTTGCCCGGTGAGGCCTTGCCGGATGCCCTGTGCATCGTCAACCCGAACCAGCCCGGCTGCGATTTCCCCAGCAAGAACCTGTCCGGTGCGGGAGTGATGTTCTATGTGTTGCTGGCGCTGCGGGCTGAGCTGCGATCGAGGGGGGCATTTGCGGACGAAAAAACAGAGCCGAACCTCGGCAACCTGCTCGACCTGGTGGCGCTGGGCACGGTGGCGGACGTGGTGAAGCTGGATGACAACAACCGCATTCTGGTGCAGCAGGGTTTGCAGCGCATCCGCTCCGGGCGCGCCTGCTGCGGCATCAACGCGCTGCTGCAGGCGGCGAAAAAATCCCCGGCGCAGGCGTCCGTTTATGAGCTGGGATTTGTCGTCGGGCCGAGGCTGAATGCCGCCGGACGGCTGGAAGACATGGGTCTGGGCATAGCCTGCCTGCTTAGCGATGATCCTGCCGAAGCAGCAGAATTGGCGGCGCAACTGGATGCGCTCAACCGCGAGCGGCGCAGCATCGAGGCCGGCATGCAGCAAGCGGCGCTGGCCGCGCTGGAGCGCATCAACCCGGCGGACAGTCATAGCCTTTCGATGTTTGACGAAAGCTGGCACCAGGGCGTCATCGGCATCCTCGCTTCGCGGCTCAAGGACAAGTTTCACCGTCCCGTGATCGCTTTCGCGCGCGCGCAAGACGGCGAGTTAAAAGGCTCCGGGCGCAGCATACCCGGCCTGCACCTGCGCGATGCGCTGGACTTGGTATCGAAGCGCCATCCGCATCTGCTGCAAAAGTTTGGCGGCCACGCGATGGCGGCCGGGCTCAGTATCCGCGAAGAGCATTTCGCCGAATTCCGGGACGCTTTCGAAAGCGTCGCGCAAAGCCTGCTGGCTCCCGCCGACCTCACCAGGGTGATCGAGACCGACGGCGCGCTTGCGCCTTCCGATTTTTCGGTAGGCGTCGCGCGCAGCCTGGAACAGCAAGTGTGGGGGCAGGGTTTCCCGCAGCCGCTGTTCGAGGGGCAATTCGAGGTGGAATCGCAGCGCGTGGTGGGCGAAAAACACCTCAAGTTATCCCTCAGGTCGAGCCCGGAACAGAGTTCCTCTCCTGCGGCGGGCGCATGCGATGCCATCCATTTCTTTTCCATCGAGCCGCTGCCGGAGCGCATTTGCGCGGTGTTTAGCCTGGCCATCAACGAATTCAATGGCAGCGCCAGCTTGCAACTGGTCGTCCGTCATTGGCAGGCTGCGGAAGGTTGAAACCGTGTTGACACATACCGGCATGTCGGGTAGTTTTGCGCGCCCCTTCTCTTACTTCTTGTCATGCAAACCACCGGCAACTATGTGCTGATTTCCCCCTGCCGCGATGAAGCCGACTACATGCGGCGGACGCTCGATTCCGTGATCGCGCAGACGGTGCGCCCGGCAAAGTGGGTCATCGTGGACGACGGTTCGACCGATGAAACGCCGCAAATATTGGCGGAGTATGCGGGGCGGCACGACTGGATCGAAATCGTGACCCGCAACAACCGGGGCCGGCGCGCGGTCGGCCCGGGCGTGATCGAGGCTTTTTATGAGGGATATGCAACCATCAAGGCAATGGACTTTGATTATGTCTGCAAGTTTGACCTCGATCTGGAAATGCCGCCGCGCTATTTTGAAATCCTGATGGAGCGGATGGAGCAGCAACCCCGCCTCGGCACCTGCAGCGGCAAACCGTACTTTCCCCACCCGGTTACCGGCGAGCTGATCAGCGAGAAGTGCGGGGACGAAATGTCGGTGGGCATGACGAAGTTCTACCGCACCCGGTGTTTTGAGGAAATCGGCGGTTTCGTGCGCGAGGTGATGTGGGACGGGATTGATTGCCACACTTGCCGGATGAAAGGCTGGATCGCGCGCAGCTGGGACGAGCCGGAGCTGCGATTTCTTCATTTGCGCGCCATGGGGTCGAGCCACAAGGGCATACTCACCGGGCGGCAACGCCACGGTTTCGGCCAGTATTTCATGGGCACCTGGTTCCCCTATATGGTCGCCAGCGCGGTGTTCCGCATGACCCGCCCCCCGCTGGTTGCAGGTGGAATGGCGATGCTGTGGGGTTACGTGAAGAGTTGGGCGAAAAACTTGCCCAGATACCAGAACGCTGAATTTGTGCAGTTTCTCCGCGCTTACCAGAAGCGCTGCCTGCTGGTGGGGAAGAAAAAGGCCACCGGGGAAATTGACGAGAAGATACTGGCCGCAGCCCGGCGAGCGCAATCGTGAATGCGCCGCAGCCTGGCGCGGATGTGGTGTGGATTGAGGGCGTGCCATTCGTGGCGCTACGGCTGAGCGAAGTCGTCAGCCTGATTATCCGCAGACATTCGGAAGGGCAAGGCGGCTGGGTGGTGACACCCAACCTCGATATTCTGCGGCGCCTGATGCTGGACCGATCCTTCCGCAGCCTCGTCAACACCGAGACTACGCTTTATACGGCAGACGGGATGCCGATTGTCTGGCTGAGCTACCTGCTGGGCACGCCGCTCCCCGAACGTGTCGCCGGTTCGGATGTTTTTGTCGAGCTCGTAGCCGAAGCCGCGCGATGCGGCAAGTCGGTTTATCTTCTGGGAGGCACGCCGGGCGTTGCGGAAGTGGCTGCCAGGGTATTGCTGGAAAAGTTTCCCGCGCTCCGGCTTGCCGGCTGCTATGCGCCGCCGTTCGGCTTTGAGCGTGATGCGGAGGAAATGGCGAAGATACGCCAGCTGCTGGAGTCGGCGCGCCCGGACATTGTATTTGTCGGTTTGGGGTCGCCCAAGCAGGAACAGTTGATTGCCGCGCTGCGCGAGCTGTTGCCGCGCTCGTGGTGGCTGGGGATAGGTGTCAGCTTCAGCTTCGTGGCGGGCGATGTCAAACGCGCGCCGGTCTGGATGAGAAGAGTTGGCCTGGAATGGTTTTTTCGCGTTTTGCAAGAACCCAAACGCCTGTTCAGGCGCTATTTCATCATCGGCAGTCCGTTCGCAATCAGGCTGTTTGCCCGCAACCTGCTGCGGCGGGCAGGGTTCCCGCCCAAGGAGTAACCGGATTGCCTGTTCAGTTCAAATCGCTGGCGACAGAACATGCGCAAGATAATGGCCCCGGAATCCGGCGCATTGCATAAATGAAACCGAGCTCTTCCGAGTTTGACTTGATCAAGCGCTATTTTACCCGCCCCGCGCCGGGAGCGGTGCTGGGGGTGGGCGATGATGCCGCATTGCTGCGCGTGGGCAACGGGATGGAGCTGGCGGTATCCACCGACATGCTGGTTTCCGGCACGCATTTCTTTCCCGATGCCGATCCTTTCCTGCTTGGGCACAAGACGCTGGCAGTGAACCTTTCCGACCTTGCGGCGATGGGCGCGCTGCCGCGCTGGGCGCTGCTTTCCCTGGCGCTGCCGGCCGCCGACGAAAGCTGGCTGGAGCGCTTCAGTGCGGGTTTTTTCGCGCTGGCGGACCAGCATGGCGTGGAGCTGGTTGGCGGCGATACCACGCGCGGTCCGCTCAACCTGTGCGTGACCATCATGGGTGAAGTGCCGCAGGGCGGCGCGCTGCGGCGCGATGGTGCCCGCGCGGGCGACGACATCTGGGTGTCCGGCATGCTGGGGAGAGCGGCGCTGGCGCTGGCGCACCATCAGGGAGCCGTGCGGCTGCCCACGGCAGAGCTTGTCGACTGTACCGCAGCCTTGCACCAGCCTGCGCCGCGCGTGGCGCTGGGACTGGCGTTACGCGGGATGGCGCACAGCGCGATAGATATTTCAGATGGCCTGCTGGCCGATCTGGGGCACATTCTGGAGAGCTCTGCCGCCGGGGCGGAGATAGCGTTCGACGCGTTGCCGGTCCCGGAAATATTGCGCACCCTTTCTTCCCAAGGGCGCGGCGAGGTGGCGCAGCGCTGTGCCCTCGCCGGCGGCGACGATTACGAGCTTTGCTTCACTGTGCCCGTTTCGCGCCGCTCCGGTGTGGAAAGCATTTCCGGGCGATTGAACCTGCCGCTTACCCGCATCGGGTCTATCGTGGCGGGATGCGGCTGCATCGTGCGTGCCCCGGACGGCAGCGCAATCCACCTGGAAAAATCCGGCTATGACCACTTCCGCTGACTTGCGCGTGCAACCCTCGTGGCGTTTCATTCTGAGCCACCCCGCGCACCTCATTTCCTTCGGCTTCGGCAGCGGCCTGTTTCCGGGATCGCCCGGCACGGCCGGCACCCTGGTTGCCTTCCCGCTCTACTGGTACCTCGCGCCGCGTCTGACCGATGCACTGTTCATCCTGGTGCTGGTGTGGGCGTTTGCCATCGGTGTGTGGGTGTGCGACAGGACGGGGCGCGCGCTGGGCGCGGCGGATTACGGCGGCATCGTGTGGGACGAGATCGTGGCCTTCCTGCTGGTGCTGTTTTTTACGCCGGACGGTTTTTTCTGGTCGCTGCTCGCCTTTTCGCTGTTCCGTTTCTTCGACATCGCCAAGCCCCCGCCCATCCGCCACTTTGACCGCACCTGGCACGGCGGCCTCGGCGTCATGTTCGACGATATCCTGGCGGCGGGCTATACCCTGCTGTGCCTTGCGCTGGTCAAAAGCATGCTTTCCTGATTCACCCTGAAAACCTCAATTCAAGCCACAGAGATCACAGAGGGCACAGAGAATGCAAAGTTTAGACAGTTTTTGTGGCCGCACCCGAAAGGTGAGCAAGCCTATCCTCGATAGTTATTTGTTTTTACTCTGTGAACTCTGTGCTCTCTGATGTAATTACTAGCCATTCGACTAGGCTGGGGAAAGACGCCAGCCAAGTCGCTGGTTATGTGGCTGACTGTTTTTTAGGTTCACCGTGAAAGATTCCGCCGTATCTTTTCTGTTGCTGGCCTGCCTGTTCAATCCGGCGCATGCAGAAGAATTTTGCGAGGTGCCGCCTTGCGGCGGCATCCCTGCCAGAACCTTTTCCGCCAAAGTCATCGCGGTGCTGGATGGCGATACGGTGCTGGTGCTGCGCGGCTCGCGCAACCGCCAGCCGGTAAAGGTTCGCCTGGCCGATATTGATGCGCCGGAAAAGGATCAGGCATATGGCCTGATGTCCAGGCAATCGCTGTCCGATCTGGTGCTGAAAAAGCCGGTACGCGTGAATACCCTGGCCACGGACGATTACGGCAGGCTGGTGGCGCGCCTCGAGGCGGATGGGCGCAACGTCAACGAAGAGCAGGTGCGGCGCGGCATGGCATGGGAATACTCCAGCCGCCATGGCCACAAGGCGTATCTCGCCCTGCAGAACGAAGCGCGCCGGGCAAAACGAGGGCTGTGGGCGCAGGCTGATCCCGAGCCGCCCTGGTTATGGCGCAAAGCCCACGCGGCCAGTCCGTCGCCGCAACGCGTGCCGCCGCGCGATTACGCCTGCGGCACCAAGCGCTATTGCTCTCAAATGCGCTCGTGCGACGAGGCGCATTTCTACTTGAGGCACTGCGGGGTAAAGACTCTGGACAGCGACGGCAACGGCTTGCCGTGCGAGAGTTTGTGTGCCGCAAGGTAATGACCCGGGGCACAGGATTCTCGCCAAGAGCAAATCAAGGCAGTCGACCTGCCGCGACCATGCGGTTAAGCAAGGTATTTGGGGAAAGCCAGGCAACCATGTCATCGAAGTCGTTGGAGAAGTCTTTGCTGACGAAAGTGTTGTCGTCGTCGGCATTCTCGCTTTCATCGCCCGTTGCCGTGCCGATTTGCGCGCCGCCGCCAGCCGGGTAGGCGCCGAGACCATTTCTGCCATGCGACACCACGACCGCTGGCACGGCGGCCGCTACGCTCGGCCCCCCGGAAGTTGCCTGGACGTTCAGGTTTGCGCTGGAACATAACTGGAACGACACGCCGGCGGCGGTCGAGCAGGTAACTGTGCCGGTTCCGTCGGCCCCATCAGCAAAATTTGCGGCAACCCGGTAGGTGAAACGCCTGCCCCACGCATCGGCTTCATTTGTCCCCAGCGTGGCCCACGGCAATACGCCCTTGGAGAGGGTGCAAACGGCGGCTACCCCACTTCCCGTGACCAGTTCGCTTCCGGCGGCAGCGGCGCCATCGGCCGGGCAGGGCAAGCGGCCATTGATCAGGGCAAATCCGGTCAGCGCCTCCCTGATTTCATTCATCTGGCGGCGCGTTTCGTTGATGTGCTGCGATTCCATCTGCGCGGACAGCGCGGGGATCAGCCCGCCCAGCAGCAACCCGACGATCATCAGCACAATCGCCATTTCCACCAGGCTGAAGCCGCCGGATATTTTATGTGGTGCGATTTTCATGGTCTGATATCCGTTCATGGCGCGACGACAATTACCTGGTCGTTGAAACTGCCGGTGCGCGTCTTGTGCTCATAAGTGAAATCTCCCGGTGTTGCATTTCCGTCCTCCAGATAGTCCGCAATGACGCCAGAAGGGCGAGACTGGCTGGGGAGGGCGGCGCCAGTCATCACGACCATCGCGCGTTTGTCGTCCCCCCCCCCGCTGCCGTCAATTGTCAGGCAGGGTGGCGCCCCCGGCAAGGGGGTGCAGCTGTTGCCGCCGCCGGGCGCAAAGCCCGGTGAGGCAGCGAAGTACGCAACCTGATGCCAGTTGTTGCCATTGTTTGTGTCGTTGAACAGCCATGCGGGAATGACCGGAGCAGAAGAAGTTGGTGAGCAATTTACGGTGTCGGAGTGATTTTTTATGTCGGTAGTGTAATCGAGAATATCTCTGAGCTCGATGCGTTGCAGTGTCCCGTACCCCGCCTTGCCTGTTGCCTGAAACACGATGGTCGCGCTGCCGTTCGAGTTCAGATTGCCAGTCACCGTGACATTGTCCAGAACGCTGGCCGCAAGCACGTTTACCCCGCCTGCGTCTCTTGCGCGAACCTCGCATATGTTATGGATGTGGTGCGGGCGCCAAAGCCCCCGGCCAACATTGGTTAACGTGCCCGTGATGGTTATCGTTTCGCCCGGTGCGATAGCAATGTTTATGCACCGCCAGCGCGAATTGGGGGCGCTGCCATCGCGCAGCTCGCAGTAGTCATGGCTGCCGCCGCCGCTAAACGTAACTGCCGGAATGCCGGCCCAGGCCGGCATGATGTTATCGCCGACGGGCAGCAGGCCGCTGAAGGTTGCTGGAATGGATTGTCCGGTAAATGTTGAAGTGGCCGGGTCGGCAAAGGGCGCGGCGAAGGGGTACGCGCCCCAGGCGATATGGTAAGCGCCGAGTATTTTTTTGATTTCGCTGCTGACGCGTTTTTCGACCGTTGGCCACAGGCTGTCGCCGGAAACGGCCAGCAGGCGGTCGTTGAAAATAGCCGATGCCTGGCCGGATAAGAAAACCGTATCGCCGTCCGCATTTTCCTCTTCCAGAAAATTGGCCACGGTATTGGCGTCCGCACCGCCCCTGGATTGGCTGCCGATAGTCGCGCCGGGCGCGAAGATGATCGCGATGGCCTCGCTGGCGAGGGTGTTGCCGCTTGCATCCTTGACGGTAAGCTGCCCTCGCGTGTTGCTGTTGAGCGGGCGCGCCGAATCATCATCGCGGAAGTTGACCGATAACGCATACCACAACCGCTCGCCGTCGCCATCGCGCAAATCGGCCAGCTTGAGGGTGCGCCACGGCAGCCTGCCGATATAGCTCGGGCAATTGTTTCCGCTCAACATTTCGGCGGAGCCGTCATTGTTCGTGTCGGGGCAGGGCAGGCTGCCCGGCATGTTGTCGTCGCTCGATGCGCGCCCGATCAGCGCCTCCCTGGCTTGCGCCAGCGCATCGCCGCTTTTCCTGTCGCGCTCGATATTGATTTTCGCCTTGCTGAGCGAGACAACCAGAGACGCGGCGGCGCCCATCACCAGAATTACCAGCATCACCATCAGCGCCGCGCCGCGCTGATGGCAGGGGCAAAATCTCGCGGTTCCGGTTGCGGCTCTGCTCATTACGGCCACTCCTTGAGGCTGCCAAATGGCCCGACAGGCTTGTTCCGGTATGGTCACCCGCCGGGCGGCATTCATGCTACCAGATTTCCTGCGGTCTATTTCAAGCCGGGGTAGAGACCGCTCATCCTGAAAGCAACGGTGGCGGGCACGATGTTTCCGCGCGAATCCCGCGCGTGTTCGGTGACCATGTCGCAGCGGCGCAACCGGAAATGATCCGTTTCCCGCCCATTGCTGCCCCAGGCGGTGGTCACCGCCCTCCGGTAGCCGGCGCCGGCTACCGCGCGGGCGGTGCGCGCGTCGGTGTTTCCGTTCGGGTAACAGAAAGTTTCGATGGGCTGTCCGAGGCGCGCTTGCAGTATGCGGCGGGACTCGCCAACCTCGTAGGCGAGCGCGCGGTCATCGCATTCCGGCATCAGGCAGTGCGTCATGCTGTGCGAACCGATTTCGTGCCCATCGGCGGCAAGTTCCGCCAGTTCCCCGAAGGTCATGAGCCGTGCGAACTCGGGCGGGTGCGATCCGTCCGCCGCTGCCGCGAGCTCCTCGACCAGGTGCAGCCGCGCCTCCAGCGCGAGACCCTTCGCTTCGTGAACCGCGTTTCGCACCAGGCTGAGCGGACCGTTTCCTGACAAGCCCGCATTTGCCAGAATCTCCATCAGCCGCTCCCGCCCGCCGCGCGGTTGCTGCAGCAAGGCGAGAACCGCGAAGCCCATGCGGTCGTGCCACAGCAGCTCCTGTCGTTCTACCGCGATCACCGGGGCGAAGAAGGTGGCCTTGATATGATGGCGGGCGAGCAGCGGGCGGGCGTTGCGGTAGTTGTCGTGCTGGGCATCGTCGAAAGTGAGGGCGAGCAGCGGCCGGGCCGTTGCCTCGCTGCCCAGGTAGCGCTCGTGCTGGCGCGCGAGCGTGCCGCAATCGAAATATTCGGTGAAGTAGGCCAGAAACGCATCGAGCTCTTCCGGCGTTACGGCGAGGCCCGGAAATGGGTAGGCTTGGCGTTCAGCCTCGTGAAGCACCCGGTGAAAGGTCGCAATCGAGAGGCGGCCGACGGCACGCCGCTGCGGTGCGGTGACCCCTGTCAGAAAAAGAAATCCGGCCGCACCGTTACGAAGAAATGTTTTAGTGCTCATAAATTCGGACAAGCCTGGGGCATATCTAATCTGTCTTGCGCTCGCGCAACGCTTGCAGGCGGCCTCCAATCCGGCAATTCCGGGAGCGCGGGCGCCCGGTTAGCACAGCGCTTCAGCAGATGATGAAGCAGATTTATCTTATCCGCTTCCTGATTTTTACATGGCCTCGCAAAGAGGCGCCATTTGCCTGTCAAGCAAAATCCTGCGCTCCATTTCACGCGAATTCATGAATCACCCGGTTTAAGAGAACCAGCGCAAAAAAGCGGCTGCGGTCAGCGCTGTTCCGCCTAGCGCAAACAGGGTTTGCCACGCAACATGGCGCTGTTTGACTGCCCATCCATCGGCGTAGCGCAGATACAACATAACCACGGCCAGCCCCGACATGGCACACAGTATTTTAACAATCAGCGCGGCGATGGCGAGGTCATGTATGTCCGGGAATTTCCCGTAGTAGTAGTGGCTGATTGCCCCGAACCCCATGCCGCTCAATACTTGCGCGCCCCATCCGAATCCGGTCAGCCAGGCAAATCTGCGTTCCAGAGAAGCGGGCTGCGGCGCCGTGAGCAACATGAATGCGGCGCCGCCCACTACGGTAGCAGCGCCGAAATTATGCACCACCTGCACTACGGCATAAGCCAGGTTTTGCAGGTCAATCACGCGGCTATTCCACGGTGACTTTAACGCATTGCTGCACGCCGATCGGGGTGTGCCCTTTGTTTACTATCTTGATGCAGATTTCGTGCTTGCCCGGCTTCAATGTTTCCAGCGTGTGGCTGCCCTTTAACTGACGCAATACGCTTGTTTCCTTGTCATCCACATAAAGATGCACATGGTCGCCTTTCGCTCCCGGCATGACTTCATAATTGATTTTTGTCGGTTCCGCCCAGTTCAGTTTGGCGCCATCGGCTGGCGAGGAAATTGTGACTGAAGCATCGCCGGCAAGCGCAAGCGGAATACAACAGCTGGCCGCAATTAATACAGCAAACGAGTTAAATGTATGCATGATCGCTCTCCCTGACGGGCATGGCAAAGAGCCGCCCCTGAAAATGAAACCCCGTTATGTCCGTTCCCTCACCCTATCCTCTCCCAAGGGGAGAGGGGACGAAGGCTCGCTACGCGAGTTTCACGTTAAAACAAGCAACGAGGAACCTGCGAAATGCCGTTTGGAAGTCCATCGTGAAACGTCCAACGGTTTGAACAATATAGCACAGGGAGTGTTGGAGGAATGCGGTAGCGGTATCTGCCTGAGCTTCGGGCAGGAATTTGCGCCAGAAAATACCGGGGCACCCCTTACTTTTTGAGCACCTGTTTCAAATATGCTCCTGTCACGCTGTCCGGGTTGCCCGCAATCTCTTTCGGCGACCCTTGCGCGATGATGCGTCCCCCGCCTTCGCCACCTTCCGGCCCAAGGTCAAATATCCAGTCGGCGGTCTTGATGACATCCAGATTGTGCTCGATCACCACCACGGTGTTGCCCTGGTCGCGCAGTTGGTGGATAACTTTCAGCAGCATTGAAATGTCGTGGAAGTGCAGGCCGGTGGTAGGCTCGTCCAGAATATAAAGTGTGCGCCCGGTGTCGCGTTTGGATAATTCGAGAGAGAGTTTCACGCGTTGTGCTTCGCCGCCGGAAAGCGTGGTGGCGCTTTGCCCCAGCGTGATATAGCCCAGGCCCACATCGAGCAGGGTTTGCAGCTTGCGCGCGACGATCGGCACCGGCGCGAAAAATTCGCGCGCCTGCTCCACCGTCATTTGCAGAACCTGGTGGATGTTTTTGCCCTTGTATAGCACTTCCAGGGTTTCGCGGTTGTAGCGCTGGCCGTGGCACACGTCGCATTGCACGTACACGTCCGGCAGGAAATGCATTTCCACCTTGATGACGCCGTCACCCTGGCATGCTTCGCAGCGCCCGCCCTTGACGTTGAAGGAGAAACGCCCCGGCCCGTAGCCGCGCTCGCGCGCCTGCGGCACGGCGGAGAACAGGTCACGGATGGGGGTAAACAGGCCGGTGTAGGTGGCGGGGTTGGAGCGCGGCGTGCGTCCGAAGGGGCTATGGTCCACGGCGATCACCTTGTCGAAAAACTCCAGTCCGCCAATTTCGGCGAACGGCGCGGGTTCGGCGTGGCTGCCGTACAGGTGCTGCGCCACGGCCAGATACAGGGTGTCGTTGATGAGGGTGGACTTGCCGGAGCCGGATACGCCGGTGATGCATATCAGCAGGCCGACCGGCAGATCCAGTGTGACTCCCTTCAGGTTGTTGCCGCAGGCGCCCCTGATTTGCAGCATGCGCTCCGGGTCGGGCTCGCGATACTTTTTTGGTGCGGCAATGCTGCGCCGGCCAGCCAGATAATCACCGGTGAGCGATTGGCTGCTGGCGCAAATTTCTGCGGGCGTGCCCTGCGCGACGACGCTGCCGCCGTGCTCGCCCGCACCCGGCCCCATGTCAACCACGTAGTCGCTGGAGCGGATGGCTTCTTCGTCATGCTCCACCACGATCACGGAGTTGCCCATGTCGCGCAGGCGCTTCAGGGTAGCCAGCAACCGGTCATTGTCGCGCTGGTGCAGGCCGATGGAAGGTTCGTCCAGCACATACATCACGCCGGTAAGCCCCGAGCCGATCTGCGAGGCCAGGCGGATGCGTTGCGATTCTCCGCCGGATAGCGTTTCTGCCGAGCGTTCCAGCGACAGGTAATCCAGGCCGACATTGTTGAGGAAAGTAAGGCGGCTGGTGATTTCCTGCGCGATTCTTGCCGCGATGGATTGCTTGTGACCGGCAAGACTCATGTCCCGGAAGAAATTCAGCGCCTGCTTTAGCGGCAGCGCGCTGAGCTCGTGCAGGGTGTGGCCCGCAACGCGCACATGGCGCGCTTCCAGGCGCAGGCGCGCGCCCCCGCATTCCGGGCATGGGCAGGTATTGAGGTATTTCGCCAGCTCCTCGCGTACGGTGGGCGAAACGGATTCCTGATAGCGCCGTTCCAGGTTATGAACGATACCCTCGAAAGGGTGCTCGCGCTGCGTGGGTTTGCCGCGCTCATTGAGGTAGCGGAAGGCGATTTTCTCTTTGCCGCTGCCATACAGGACAAGCTGCTGGATTTTTTCCGGGAGACTTTCAAAAGGGCGTTCGAGGTCAAAATCGTAATGCCTGGCCAGGCTGTCCAGCATCTGGTAGTAGAACTGGTTGCGCCGGTCCCACCCCTTGATTGCGCCCCCGCTCAAGGATAGTTGCGGAAAGGCGACAATGCGTTTGGGGTCAAAGAAACTGATGTTGCCCAGGCCGTCGCACTTGGGGCAGGCGCCCATCGGGTTGTTGAATGAAAACAGGCGCGGCTCCAGCTCGGGTAGCGAGTAGTTGCAGATCGGGCACGCAAATTTGGCTGAAAACAGATGTTCGCGGCCGGAATCCATCTCTACTGCCAGCGCGCGCCCGTCTGCGTGGCGAAGCGCAGTCTCGAACGATTCCGCCAGCCGTTGCTTGGCGTCCGCACCGACCTTCAGCCGGTCTACCACGATCTCGATGGTGTGTTTCTGGTGCTTGTGCAGTTTGGGCAGCTTGTCCATCTCGACCACCGTGCCGTTCACGCGCAGGCGCACGAAGCCTTGCGCCCGCAGCTCATCGAAGAGCTCGAGCTGCTCGCCTTTGCGCTCCACGACCAAAGGCGAAAGAACCATCACGCGCGCGCCTTCCGGCAATTGCAGCACGTGATCCACCATCTGACCCACGCTTTGCGCCTGCAACACCAGGTCGTGCTGCGGACAATAGGGGTCGCCCGCGCGCGCGAACAAGAGGCGCAGGTAATCGTGGATTTCGGTAACGGTGCCGACGGTGGAGCGCGGATTGTGCGAGGCCGCCTTCTGTTCGATCGCAATGGCGGGCGACAAGCCCTCGATCAAGTCCACGTCGGGTTTTTCCATTAACTGCAAAAACTGGCGCGCGTAGGCGGAAAGCGACTCCACATAGCGCCGCTGTCCCTCGGCGTACAGGGTGTCGAAGGCGAGCGAAGATTTGCCCGAACCGGACAAGCCGGTAATCACCACGAGCTGGTTGCGCGGCAAATCCAGGTTGATGTTTTTCAGGTTGTGCGTGCGTGCGCCGCGTATCCGTATCTGTTCCATTAGGTGCAGTGCTGCCATGGCAGGGGCAATCCATAAATATACGCCAGTTCTGGCGCTTTCCCAACCGCAAGCCTTTTCCGCATGATGAGCGGTCATGACGCCGTGCTGGTGTTTCCGCTACACTGCTTCTTAAGTTTTCGAAAATAAGCTCGCAAAGGGCTTTACCACTTGTTAAATAGGGTTTTTGATTGCAGCGCTCATTTTGACGAAAGTTGATTTACGTCAAAGAACTTTCGGGTCCAGGAAACGAAAATCGTCCGGCACGGTGAATAGGTGTTTTTTAAATACCTATTTAATTGAAAAATGGAGTTTGGAGGTTGAGTATGGAAGCCGTAAAGCAGCAAGAAGGGGTGGTTACTTCAACCGGCAGGCAGAAAATGCCAATGTCCAAGCCCCGAATGATTCTCGCAAGTGTAATGGCGCTCACTGCTTTTTATGTGGTTTGGGGTATTGTCAAGGTAATTTCGTAATTCTGAATTCTTGAACTTAGGTTTTTTTTGTTATCGTAACTTGGGAGGTTTTTATGTCGAATGAGCCAGTTGAACAACAAACTGTATTGCAGCGCGTCTTGGATGACATCAATTTCATAATGATGCTGGGGTTGGTGATACCGACAGTGCTTTATACGCTGTGGGGAGTCATGGAGGTTGCTTCTCTTCCGATAGCAAGGTAATTTCGGCATCCGGGACAATTTAATTTTTAAGAGGGGGTTTCAATGGGATATTCATTCACGGCGCCAGACAAGAACTGGGCAAGAGAGCCGATTGAAAGAACGGAAATACTGTGGATCATCATCGCGGGTTCATGGTGTCTTTTCATGTTTGTCTGGATGATCGCGTGGCACTGGATCGGCAACCAGAACATGAACACCGAAGCATATAAGACCTTTACGGATGTCTATGCTAAAAAGACCGAGGAGTTCACGAAACAATACACTGTGCGCCAGGATGCGAGCGATCCCAGCTTGCCGGTAGTAGCGCCGCCCCCGGGCAGTGACGTGTATATCGCGGGTAGCATATTTCAGTGGCGCCCGGTACTGGAGCTCCAGAAAGGCAAGAGCTACCGCCTTCATATTTCGTCGCTGGACTATGTTCACGGGTTTTCGTTGCAGCCGGAAAACATCAACTTCCAGGCTTATCCCGGATATGAGCAGGTGATCACGGTGACCCCCAACAAGGCCGGCACCTATGGGATCGTGTGCAATGATTATTGCGGTCTTGGCCACCATACCATGCTCGGCAGAATTTACGTAAAGGAGTAAAACAATGGCTATAACAACCGCTCAATCCCCGTTCCGCACGGATCCGCTGACCGGTCTGCGCATAGACCTCACGGCGCAGGCACTGGTAAAAACCAACGCCGTGCTCGCGGTCGTATTCCTGCTGGTGGGAGGTCTTGCTGGCCTGCTGGTCGCCCTGACACGCTGGCCCGCAGTGCACTTGTTGCCCGCTGACCTGTTTTACATGGCGCTGACTGCGCATGGCTTGGTAGCGCTGGTGGTTTGGATCGTCTTTTTTGAAATGGCAGTTATCTACTTCTGCGCCACATCCCTGCTCAACTGCCGTTTGGCTGCCCCGAAATGGGCTTGGGCGCAGGTCGTGCTGATGACAGTCGGTACCGCTATCACTACCGTTGCCGTATTGCAGGGCGAGTCCAGCGTGATGTTCTCGGCGTATGTTCCGCTTGCTGCAGCCCCGCATTTTTATCTGGGGATCATCCTGTTTGCGGTGGGGGCGCTGATCGGCTGCTTCGTATTCTGGGGTACGCTGGTAATCGCCAAGGAAGAGAAGACTTATGAAGGCTCTTTGCCGCTGACAGTATATGGCTGCATGATTGCAGTGGTGATCGCGGTATTCACGCTCGCTACGGGCGCCGTCATTTTGATCCCGGCGTTTCTGTGGTCGCTGGGCCTGATCAAGAGCGTGGATCCGATGATGTACCGCGTGGTGTTTTGGGGGTTCGGCCACTCTTCGCAGCAAATCAACGTGACCGCTCATATCACGATCTGGTACACCGTTGCTGGACTGGCCTTCGGCGCCAAGCCGATGTCGGAAAAAGTCAGCCGCACAGCTTTCCTGCTGTATATCTGCTTCCTGCAACTGGGCTCGACCCACCACTTGCTGTCCGACCCCGGCCTGAGCGCATCGTGGAAAATTGTGAACACCAGCTACATGATGTACCTGGCGGTGCTGGCCAGCCTGATCCACGGTCTGACTGTTCCCGGCTCAATCGAGGTGGCACAGCGCAGAAACGGGCTGGACAACGGTTTGTTCGAGTGGCTGCGCAAATGCCCATGGGGTAACCCGGTATTTTCGTCCACGATCCTGTCCATCATCATTTTCGGCTTTATCGGCGGGATCAGCGGCGTGGTGATGAGCGTGGAACAGATCAACATGATCATCCACAACACCATCTACGTGCCGGGCCATTTCCACGGAACGGTGGCGGGCGGTACTACGCTGGCGTTCATGGGATTGACCTACTATCTGGTTCCGGTGCTGTTCCAGCGCCAGCTCATCCTGAAACCATTGGCGGCAATTCAGCCATGGCTGTTTGGCGGCGGCATGGCGGTATTTGCGGTCGCCCTGATGGGTGCAGGTACGCTTGGCGTTCCGCGCCGCCACCAGGATATGACCTTTGCCGGGCAGGCGCTGGCATATGACTACGGCGGCATGAACCAGTTGCTGATGGCTATCGGAGAAATTGGCGGCGTGATATCGGTGGTCGGCGGAGCAGCATTTATCCTGATCATTGTGGGCTCCATCCTGATGGGTGAGCCGGTTCCGGCAAACGCCAAGTGTATCGTGGCACCCCCTGCCGACGCAGGCGGACACAAGAAAATCGGCATGGGCGGCTTCGAGGCTCCTGGCACGTTTGTCCTGGCTCTGACGCTGTTCGTTTGCCTGGTGCTGTACTACTTCGTCAACTTCAAGTATCTGGCTACCTTGTGGCCATTGACCTGATGGCGAGTTGACCTGAGGCACGCCATACGAAGGGGAGGTTTATACCTCCCCTCGTTTGTGGAGTTATCGGCAAAGGCGTGGCGCATTTCACGTCCAACCACTTGGGGTTCGTAATATGGGAGCAGCTATTAAACAAGTTACCGATTTGTTCAAGCTGAGAATCGGTATCGTCATCAGCTTTACTGCTCTGGCTGGTGTGGCGGTGACGCCGGGTACGCTGGCCGGTTGGAAAATCGTGTTGCTTGGGCTGGCGGTACTGATATCCTCGGCCAGTGCGGGTGCATTCAACCAATATGTAGAGCGGGATATAGATGTGCGCATGGCGCGTACCCGGAAACGCCCTTTCGTGACCGGTACGCTTCGGCATGGGCCATTCTGGCTGTGCGTGATTCTGACCATGCTGGCTGGCTCGGTATCGGCTGCGGCTGTGGCGCTCAATGCAACCTCTGCGTTATTCGTGTTTCTGGGTGCGTTTTTTTATGCCGTGGTTTATACGGTGTGGCTGAAGCGCCGCACCTGGATGAACATCGTAATCGGCGGGCTGGCTGGCAGTTTTGCGGTGCTGGCTGGGGCAGCTGCGGTCAACCCGGAACTGAGCTCGCAAGCGCTGGTTCTGGCGGCCATACTGTTTTTGTGGACTCCTCCGCATTTCTGGAGCTTGGCGATTGCCTACCACAAGGACTACGATGCCGCCAAGGTGCCCATGCTGCCGGTGGTGGTCGGGGATGAGCGTGCGGCGCGCGTGATTTTTGGCAGCACCGTGCTGCTGGTAGCGACTTCGCTGACCCCGGTTTTTTTCGGGATGGGCTGGCTTTATTTTGCTGGTGCAGCGATCGGCGGCGCATATTTCCTGTCGAAAAGCGTAAAGCTGGCGCGCGCTCCCAGCCGCGCCACGGCAATGTCGTGCTTTCACGCTTCGCTCATGCAACTGACCTTGCTGCTGGTTTCCGCCATGCTGGATGCGTCTGTGTAGCTGATGCGCCTATTGTTGCTTCTTGGCCTGCTGCTGGGTTTCGGGGTTGCGTATGCCCTGGAAGAGGGCGGCCAAGCGGCATCCCCCATCAAGCTCAGCAGTGAGTCAGCACTGAAATTCAGCGAGAGCGTGGTCGGCCAGCAGGTGGCCGACTATACTCTGCTCGACCGCAACGGCAAGCCGTTCAGGATTTCCGATTATCGCGGCAAACCTCTGCTGGTAAGCTTTATCTATACCAGCTGTTCGGAAGTCTGCCCTGCCACTACCCAGTATCTTGCCAAGGCAGTGAAATACATGCAGTCCGCACTCGGGGCGGACAGCTTTGCCGTGCTTACGGTGGGGTTCAACGCGCCCTGGGATTCACCGATGACCATGCGCGACTTCGCTAAAAGGCAAAACATCAAATTGCCGAACTGGGAATTCGCGAGCGCAGATGCGGCAACGATGAAAAGCTTTACCCGTAACCTGGGGTTCAGCTATGAATATTCCGTCGCAGGCTTCAACCATATCTCCCTCCTTACGCTGATAGACCAGAACGGCAAAATCTACGGTCAAGTTTATGGCGATAGCTTCGAACTTCCTTCGCTGGGCGAACCGCTGAAAAAAATGGTGGGGAACGTGGAAACCCAGTATCCGGGGTGGGAGGGTTTGCGCAACCGTATCCGCCTGTTCTGCACCGTATACGATCCGAAAACCAAAACCTACGTCAGCGACTATTCGTTTTTTGTAGGGATGTTTATCAGCGTAGTGATGATTTATTTTTTCGCTGCCTGGCTCATTCGTGCATGGCGTAACGCTCCTAAGCGCTCGCCCAATCCCAATCAGGGGCCGCAGTAGCTTGAGGTCACCTGCATCCGGCGCCTGGCCTTGTTATACGCAGGCTACCCGGCAATCAGCCACCCGAGAACCGAAAAGGAATTGCCAGCAAGCATATGAGCTGCCATAATATGCATATAAGATACAGTTATTTGTCTGTCAGTGCAGGATGATGGCGCTGGCAACATCCATGAGTTAGAGCGGGGTGGTCGTGATCAAGCTATTGCAACGTTTTGGGCAGGCTTTGTTTTTGCGCGTGGAGAAAGGGTTTAACGCCGTGTTTGGCGCAGAGATGAACCCGATGTACCAATTGGGCGCAATCACGTTTTACATGTTCTGGGTCGTGCTGGTTAGCGGGTTTTTTATTTATGCTTTTTACCGCACCGGAATAAACGAGGCGTATACCTCGGTCGAAAAAATCACCCACGAGCAATGGTATCTGGGCGGCATCATGCGCAGCCTGCACCGGTACGCGTCGGACGCCATGGTCATCCTGGTGCTGGTGCACATGGCACGCAACTTTGCGATGAACCGGATGAGCGGCTTCCGGGCATTCTCCTGGCTTACCGGTATCGTGCTTCTGCTACTGTTATTCGTATCGGGAATAAACGGCTATTGGCTGGTGTGGGATCAGCTTGCGCAATTCGTCGCAGTGGCCAGCACCGAGTTTCTTGACTGGCTGCCGATTTTCGCTTCTCCCCTCGTAAGAAACTTCCTTACTCCGGACAGCGTCAACGACCGCTTCTTTTCGATGCTCGCCTTTGCGCATATCGGTATTCCGCTGGCGATGCTGGTTTTTATCATGGTTCACACCCAGCGCGTGAGCGGTGCCAAAACCTTTCCGTCCACCCCGCTTGCCTACGGCTTCGGTCTCACGCTGCTGATATTGTCGCTGGTCAAACCAGCCTTGAGCCAGGGACAGGCCGATCTGGGCGCAGTTCCCACGCAAGTCCAGTTGGACTGGTTTTACATGGCGGCCTATCCGCTGATATACACATGGCCACATGGGCAATTGTGGGGCCTGGCAGGGGGCGTTATGGCCGTTTTGCTGCTGCTGCCGCTGCTGGCACGGGCCAAGCGCAGCGCAGGTTTCCAGATTACGACTGCACCCGCCGCACACATGATCAAGACCAAGCCGGGCGAGACGGTGCTGGAGGCGGCATTGCGCCAGGATGTGCGCTTGCCGCACACCTGCCGCGACGGAGCCTGCGGCAACTGCAAGGGTACCATTTTGAGCGGCTCGGTGGATTATGGCGTCTATCAGGAAAGCGCGCTGAGCGAGCAGGAGAAGCAGGCGGGGAAGGCGCTGTTTTGCTGCGCCATACCGCTATCCGACCTGGAGATCGAATATTGCGAAGACGAGAAGCTGAAACAGATCCCGGTCAAACGCCTGAAGTGCCAAGTGCACAGGATGGTGCGAGCTGCACCGGAGGTGATGGTGCTGCACCTGAAATTGCCGCCAGGCAACGAACTGAAGTTCATTGCCGGCCAGTATCTCGACGTCTTGCTGGAAGATGGGGTGCGCCGCAGTTTCTCATTTGCCAATGCCCCGCACGATGGCGAGTTTATCCAGTTGCACATCCGCCATATTCCGGGTGGCCGGTTCACCACTCACGTGTTTACAAAAATGAAAGAAGGTGATGAGCTGGACGTCGAAGGCCCGCTGGGCAGCTTCTATCTGCATGATGACAGCGACGCGCCGGTGATCTTTGTGGCAGGCGCAACGGGCTTTGCGCCGGTGAAAAGCATGCTGGAACACGCATTCCATGCTGGCACCAGGCGGCGCATGATACTGTATTGGGGGGCAAGGAAGCGCGAGGATTTATACATGGCCGACCTGGCCGAGCGCTGGCAGCGGGATCATGAGAATTTCACTTTTGTTCCGGTGTTGTCAGAGGCAGATCCGGGCGATGGCTGGCGGGGGCGAACCGGCATGGTGCACGAGGCTATCTTGCAGGATCACCCGGACTTGAGCGGCTTCCAGATTTATGCCTGCGGTTCGCTGATGATGGTACAGGCGGCGCGGCCGTCGTTTCTTGCGCACGGTTTGCCGGAGGAGGCGTGTTTCTCGGACGCATTCACCCTGTCCCAGCCCAAAGCGGCGCAGCCCGCCACGGAGGCCTTGCCATGAAACCATTGAATTATCTGGGCCAAGGGTTGGCTTACACGCTGTTTGCCGTGGTGCTGGGTTATTTCTCCACCTCCCCTGAGTACCTGCACATTTCACCCGGCCAGGCGCTGGTCAAGCTGAGCTTCACCCACGCCGCGCAACGCAAGGGCGCGTGCCGTGAGCGCACCGGTGAGGAACTGGCCAAGCTGAAGCCCAATATGCGGGTACAAAAGGATTGCCCACGCGAACGGGCCGACGTGGTGGTAGAGCTGGAAATGGATGGCAAGCAGCTGTACCATGTTGTGTTGCCGCCGCCGGGCCTGGCGCACGATGGCGCTGCATCAATCTACCGGCGCTTGCAGGTTCCCGCCGGCACGCACCGGTTTGTGGCGCGCCTGAAAGACAAGGTGGAAGGCGATTTTGATTTTGTACGCAACGAGACCGTTACCCTGGCTGCTGGTCACGTGCTGGTAATTGATTTCAAGGCCGACGTTCCCGGCGCTCCCGGTTTCATGTTTAAAAATTAGAATGCCATGGCTGATTCTGAAGCAGTGAAAAATCCTTACGGCGCGCTACCCGATGTGGGTGGCGTTTTTGCGTTGCCGACACCTCATTCCGACAACCAGAAGCTGGCTGCGGGATGGCTGTGGCTGAGCTTTGCCGCGCTGGTGGGCGCGGGATTGTTTGCCTTATTCGTGGTGCTGGCGCGCACACCTTACGTATCCGACCTCTTCCCTACGGTGGATTTCTTCCGCAGCGCTCTGGTAGTGCATGTTGACTTGTCGGTGCTGGTGTGGTTTTTTGCATTTGCCGGCGTCTTGTGGAGCGCGGCATCTCCGCCAAAGCTGATGCCGCTCGGCTGGGTCGCGTTGCTGCTTGCGGTAGCGGGTGTTCTGGTCGTGATGCTTTCGCCTTTTGTCGGCAGCGGCGGCCCGCTCATGAACAACTATATTCCGGTGCTGGAAAACAAGGTGTTTCTCACCGGGCTGTTTCTGTTTGGTTGCAGCATAGGACTGCTTGCCTTGCGCGGTTTGCTGACCGTGCCGCTTACCGGATTTGGCCCGGACAGAGAGGGCGGGGTGCTGTGTTTCGGGCTGGTTACGGCCGCGTTTGCGACAGCCATGGCGCTGGTCGCTTTTGCCTGGGCTTTTGCCACCATTCCGTTTTTTGTGAAGGGCCTGCCTTATTTCGAGGCGCTATTCTGGGGCGGCGGCCATGTAATGCAGTTTTCCTACACCCTGCTGATGATGGTGGGATGGTTGTGGCTGGCGTCCGAATATGGCGCTCAAATCACCATGACCCCGCGCGTGGTGCTTGCCATGTTTGCTCTCGGGGTTGCGCCGGTTCTGCTCACGCCGCTGATTTATTCCAGCTACGAGACCAACACCAGTGCCAACATGGAAATGTTTATCGTCATGATGAAAGCTGGCGGCGGCCTGGCGGTCGTGCCGGTCGGGCTGGCGGTGATGTATGCCATGTGGAAGCGAGGCTATCCGGATCCGCAAATGGGCCCGCTATTCGGGCATTTGCTGTGTTCCCTGATTCTGTTTGCAGTAGGCGGCGGCATCAGCTTCCTGATCAAGGACAGCAATACCATCATTACCGCGCATTACCACGGCACGGGCGGGGGGGTGAGCCTGTCCTTCATGGGGATGTCTCTGGTGTTATTGCACAAGCTGGGGTACAAGGTGGTCAACTTCAAGCTTGCCCTGTGGATGCCCTACGTATATTGCGTGGGGCAATTGCTGCACATCATTGGACTGCTGTGGTCGGGCGGATACGGGGTGCAACGCAAGGTTGCGGGAGCAGATCAGGAGTTGCACAGCTTTTCGCAGATTGCCGGCATGGGATTGATGGGTATCGGCGGTTTGATCGCCGTGGTCGGCGGCATAATGTTTCTTGTGGTGATATATCGCGCGCTGAAAGAGCGGGTAAGCTAGCGCCTGTTTGCAGCGCCATTTTTGTCATTTCAGGTTTGTTTGGCAGGCATACGTCAGCCATCCTGCGCGCTACATGACTTACGGCGGGAAGCGCGCGGTGAAATTCAGGCTCACCCACGATGAATAATCAACCCCGGAATTTCTGGCGGCGCATGGAAGGCCTGTTCGACACGCCGTTCGGCCAGGCGCTGAACCCATGGTACCACCTCGGTGCGATCCTTTATTTCCTGTTCTGGATCGTGGTTGTCAGCGGGATTTACCTCTATATCTTTTACCGGACCGGGGTGAATGAAGCATACCAAACGGTCGAGTCCCTGACTCATGACCAGCCGTATGCCGGCGGCGTGATGCGCAGCCTGCACCGCTATGCTTCCGACGGTATGGTGGTGGCGATGCTGTTGCATCTGCTGCGCAATTTCATATTCGGACGATATTCCGGTTTCCGCTGGTTTTCCTGGGTGACTGGAGTACTGCTGGTCTGGCTGGTTTATATTTGCGGCATCAATGGGTACTGGATGGTGTGGGACCGGCTGGCGCAGTTTGTGGCAGTGGCCACCACGGAATGGTTCGATTGGCTGCCGCTGTTCAGCCAGCCGCTGGCGAGAAACTTTCTGTTCCAAAGCAACGTCAGCGATCGCTTCATCAACATGCTGTCCTTCACCCACATCTTTATTCCGTTATTGCTGTTCCTGTTCATGTGGGTGCATACCAAGCGCATGAACCACGCCGAGACCAATCCGCCGCGAAGCTTGGCCATCGGCACGCTGCTGGCGTTGCTGGCGCTTTCGCTGATCAAACCAGCGCTGAGCCACGCCCAGGCCGATTTGTCGCTGGTGCCCGCAGCGCTCCAGCTCGACTGGTTTTACCTTGCGCCGTATCCGCTGATTTATTCCTGGTCGCCGGGTGCGGTGTGGGCGCTGGTTGGCGGGGCCACCTTGCTGCTGCTCGCGGTGCCGTGGCTCTTGAAGCCGCGCGCCCGAGCACCGGTAGCCGAAGTTCATCTGGATAACTGCAATGGCTGCGAGCGCTGCTTCAACGATTGCCCCTATTCGGCCATCATGATGCAGCCGCGCAACGATGGCCGCCAGCACGCACTGCAGCCGGTGGTGGATCCAAAGTTATGCGCGAGCTGCGGCATTTGCGTGGGTGCTTGTCCATCCTCGATGCCATTCCGGAGCAGCGAGCTGGTGAGTGGCATCGAGCTGCCGGATAAACTGCTGGCGGCGTTGCGCACCGAAGCGGACCGGGCGCTGGACGAGCTGCAGGGAGAAGCCCGTGTCATGGTGTTTGGCTGCGATTGCGCTTTTGATGTGCGCGGGCTGCGGTCGGAAGGGGTGGCCGTGCTGTCGCTGCCTTGTATCGGCATGCTGCCGCCGGCATTCATTGATTACGTATTGCGCGATGCGCGTGCGGATGGCGTACTGATCGCCGGTTGCCGCGAGTGCGACTGCCAGTATCGCCTGGGCATACACTGGACCGAGCAGCGGCTGGCGCGCGGGCGCGAGCCAAAATTGCGCCAGCGCGTCCCGCTCCAGCGGATCGAGACCTGCTGGGCCGGCCCCCAGGATGAGAGACAGGCGCGCGCGGCGCTATCCTTGTTGCGGGAGCGAATCGCGCATTTGCCGCGAGCATCGTTCGCGGATGAAGGCGAGCAGGAGCATGAAAATCATTGAGCAACGCTCACAAGCCAGTGCGAACAATAGCAGCCAAGGCGTCGCGGGAGGGCCGTTTGGCAGTTATGCGCGCTTGCGCAACCGGTAGCCGAGAGTAAGCAGAATGAGCAACAGGAACGCTGCCGCAATGTTATGCAACAGTATGAGCCAGAGCGGTGAACCGCCGGTGATGGCGCCGATCCCCAGTGCGGCCTGCAACGCGAGGGTGGAGATCAGCAGCAAACCGCTGCCCCGCCGGTTTTCCTGGAGCAGGCGAATTCCCAGCCAAACCAGATAACAGATAACCGGCAGCGCCAAGAGCCGGTGTGTCATGTGCAGGGTCTGTTGCGTGGCGCTTGGCGAGAAATTGCCGCCCTGCGCCACATCCAGCGTTGCAAACGGGTTGAATGACGCCAACGCTGCCTGGTGCCACCATCCTTCGCAACCGCTCAGACCGGCGCAACTGGATGCGGCAAAGTTTGCGCTGGCCATGCCGCCCAGTGCGGTTTGCGCCGCAACCAGTGCCAAGCCAGGCAATATCCAGCCGCGCAGGCCGGAAGGGGCGGCGGGTTGCGGCGCATGCCCGAGATGCAGGCGCCACAGCAACAGCAGCATGCCCACCCCGCCCAGCAGGTTTCCGAGCGCAACGGCGGGCAGGCGCGCATCGTGTGTCCATTTGCCGAGCGCGGCAAGCAAGGCGGTCACGCCAAGCAGCGCGAGTGCCAGCGGCAAGTCGCGGGGTGCCGTGGCGCGACGGCGCCAAGCGAGCATGGCGAGCACGAGCGCGGCGAGCCCCATGATGCTCGCCGCAATGCGGTGCGTGGCGTTTATCCACTCCGGACGGGGAGGAGCAAGTCCGGCCAGAATGCGCCCATAGCAGCTTGGCCAGCCAGTGCAGCCCAGGCCGGTGGCGGACAGGCGCATGTAGGCGCTCAGCACTACCACCACAGCCATCAGGGCAAAAGTGAGCTGCACCAGAAGGTGAAACGTGCGGTTGCCATCAGTCATGAGGCATCAGGGTGCTTTGCATGAAATCACAACGGGCCTGGCTTCAGCCATAAAGGCTGGCAATCTGTGCGGTCAGCAGTGCCAAGGTTGTGATAATGGCGAAGAAAACCAGGCTGCGGTACTTGAAACGGGCGCCGTACATCTCTTCGAGGCGATCCAGCAGCCAGTCCGATACGAAATAGAGGCCGATGCCGATCAGGGTGTAGTAGAGGTATCCCATAATGTTTGTGCTCCGCGCTATCTAGAGCGTTCCGGAGATTAGCGGAAGCCGCGCAATTTTGCCGGTGTGGTGCCGCCGGTGCAGGTGATGGCGCTTCTGAAAAAGACAGCGGCGCGCCATGACTTGCACGGCGCGCCGTTGCTCGGTTTACAAAACCCAATAAAGCAGTTGCTACTCTTGCGGCCTGCGGCTTATTGCGCCAGCGCCCAAGTTACCACCGCTTTCAGCTCGGCATCGGGCAGCCTGCCTTTTTGCGCCGGCATCGGCATCGGGCCCCAAGCGCCAGATCCGCCAGCGTTTACTTTGGCGATCATCTTGTCTACGGCGCCGGCATCGCCTTTGTATTTGGCAGAGACGTCTTTAAAGCTGGGGCCGACGACTTTCTTGTCCACCGCGTGGCAGTTCATGCAGCCTGCTTTTTTGGCATCGGCTGCGGGATCGGCAATGGCGGGAGCGCTCAGGCAGCAGGCGGCGATTCCAGCAATGATCAAGGCTTTTTTCATTTCGCATTTCTCCTATGGGGGTTAATTAATACAACATCGTACAGTCACGGCAGCCTAATTTCAGCCGCCGGTATTTTGTGTCAGAACAACCCTGTGCCGCTTGATGTAAATCAAGTTTCGACAGGGGCCAGCGCCGGTAACACCCCCTTCTGATGATGAGTCGCGTGGAAGGGGTGGCGGCGGCAAACTATCCGTGCCGCTCTCTTAACCGCAGTCCGCAACAGTCAAACAGAACTGCGGTCAAGGAATAAAACGGTTTAGCCGAATGCTTCGTTGACAGCACTTCATAATAATTGCCGGCGTAACGTGAAACCCGCGCGGCGATGCATGGTCACATTGTCCTGTCGCTACATGGGAGGCCAACGGCAACCAGCGGCATTGTCAGCCGCATTCAGGCGGGGGGCCGACAAATCGTTGCAGTTTTTGCAGGTTGTGGATTTCCACCGATTTGTTGCGTATGGTAATCAGGCCCGCCCCCTGGAAGTTCGACAGAGTGCGGCTGACGGTTTCGAGTTTCATGCCGAGATAACTGCCGATTTCCTGGCGCGTCATGCGCAAATAGAACGAGGTCGGGGAGTAGCCGCGCGCCGCAAAGCGTTGCGACAGGTTAAGCAGGAAGGCAGCCAGCCGTTCTTCCGCGCGCATCGAGCCGAGCAGCAACATGATGCCCTGGTCGCGCACGATTTCGCGGCTCAGGATGCGGTGCAGATGGCGCTGCAGCGAAGGGAGCTTGCGGCTGAGCTCTTCCATGCGGCTGAAGGGGATTTCGCAGACTTCGCTGTCTTCCAGGGCGATGGCGTCACAGGCGTGTGCATCGCTGCTGATGGCGTCCATGCCGATGATCTCCCCGGCCATCTGGAAGCCGGTAACCTGTTCGCGTCCGTCTTCATGCAGCACCTGGGTTTTGAAAAAACCGGTACGGATGGCGTACAACGACTGGAATTTTGCGCCGCTACGGTACAGGAAGTCGCCGCGCTGGTAGGCGTGTTTGATGCAGGTTAGCTCGTCCAGCTGTTCCATGTCCGTGTTGGTGAGGTCCATGGGCATGCACAGCTCGCGCAGGTTGCAACCGGAGCAAGCGACTCTAAGCGGGGCCAGAGAGACAGGTTTTTGCACGTCGTTGTTTCTTTATTACTTAGTGGTTAATTATGGCACGTGTTTTGATTTACATCAAATGCACAATACGGCTAACTAGCATAATTCGTGACGTTTTTAAATTTTCGGAGCCACTATGCCATCGAGCGTAAAAGCAACATCTGAACTGGAAGTGGATCTGGACTTGATCCGCAGGCTGGACAAGAACGGCCCGCGCTATACCTCCTATCCCACCGCCGATCGTTTTGTCGAGGAATTCAACGCAGAAAGCTATCGCAGTTGGGTAGCCAAGCGCGAGATTGGCGGCATCAGCAGGCCACTGTCGCTATATGTGCATATCCCGTTCTGTAATACGCTGTGTTTTTATTGCGCGTGCAACAAAATCATCACCAAGGATCTCAGTAAGGCGGATGATTATGTTCGCTATCTAATCAAGGAGCTATCCATGCAAGCCGCCTTGCTGGGCGAAGGGCAGCGGGTCGAGCAACTGCACTGGGGGGGCGGTACGCCGACTTTCCTCAGCGATGATTTGATGCGCAGGCTGATGGATGCGACCCGCCAGCACTTCAAGCTGGTGGAAAACGGCGAGTATTCCATCGAAATTGACCCGCGCAAGGTCAGCGACCAAACCGTCATATTGCTCTCCGAGCTGGGTTTCAACCGCATCAGCCTTGGCGTGCAGGACTTTGACCCGCTGGTGCAGCGCGCGGTAAACCGTATCCAGAGCGAAGAAGAAACCCTCCAGGTCATCCGCGCGGCGCGCGCCAACGGCTTCAAGTCAGTCAGCATAGACCTCATTTACGGCTTGCCGAAACAGAGTCTGGATGGATTCAAGGCCACGCTGGAAAAGGTGATTGCCGCAAATCCGGATCGCCTGTCCATTTATAACTATGCGCACATGCCCACCATTTTCAAGCCGCAGCGCCGCATTCACGAAGAAGAGTTACCGGCGCCGCAGGTCAAACTGGACATTTTAAGCCTTGCGGTGAGAACCTTGACTGACGCCGGTTATGTCTATATCGGCATGGATCATTTTGCCAAGCCGGACGACGAGCTGGCGGTGGCGCAGCGCCAAGGCAGGCTGCACCGCAACTTTCAAGGTTATTCCACACATTCCGACTGCGATCTGGTGGCGCTGGGCGTGAGCGCGATCGGCAAGATAGGGCCGACTTACAGCCAGAATTACCGCGAGCTGGAAGAATACTACGACGCCTTGGACCGCGACGAACTGCCCATAATGCGAGGCATGGAACTGGATGCCGACGACCTGGTGCGCCGTGCCATCATCCAGGCTTTGATGTGCCATTTCGAGATTTCCAAGGAATCGTTCAACATCGCCTATCTGATAGATTTTGATCGCTATTTTGCCACCGAGCTGGAGGAGCTGCGCGAATATGAGCGCGAAGGGCTGCTCAAGCTCACCCCCGAATGGATCGGCGTTACCCCCAAGGGGCGCATGTTGATCCGCAACATCTGCATGGTTTTTGACAAATATCTGCGCACGAGACAGGAGCATGCCCGCTATTCCAAGGTAATATAGCAGCCTGTTTCGAAAGGATGGCAATGAAATGCGTGGATGACTTCCGCTTGCGCTTCGGCAAGCAGGAACTGGTGCCGGTCGTGATCGGCGGCATGGGCGTGGATATTTCCACGGCGGAGCTGGCACTGGAAGCGGCCCGCCTGGGCGGTGTGGGGCACATTTCCGATGCCATGCTGCCCACCGTAACAGACCGCCGCTACGACACCGATTTCGTCAAGGATAAGCTCCGGCAGTACAAGTACAACCTGGACAACTCCAACAAGTCGGCGGTGAAATTTGACCTCGGCCAGGTTGCCGAGGCTACGCGCCTGCACGTTGAGCACACCATGCAGAGCAAGCGCGGCGCGGGCATGATCTTTATCAACTGCATGGAAAAGCTCACCATGAACGCCCCGCGTGAAACCCTTGCGGTGCGTTTGCGCGGTGCGCTGGATGCCGGGATTGACGGCATCACGCTGGCAGCCGGTCTCCATCTCGGCTCGTTTGCTCTCATGGAAGACCACCCGCGTTTCCGTGACGCCAAGCTGGGAATCATCGTCTCCTCGCTGCGCGCGCTGCAGCTGTTCCTGCGCAAAAATGCCAAGACCGGCCGGTTGCCGGACTTCGTGGTGGTGGAAGGCCCCCTGGCGGGCGGCCACCTCGGGTTCGGTATGGATTGGGCGAAATATGATTTGCGCACCATCGTGAACGAAATCCGGCAGTATTTGCAGGCCGAGAAACTCGATATTCCGCTGATTCCGGCAGGCGGCATCTTTACCGGCAGTGATGCCGTATCGTTTCTCGAGCAGGGAGCGGCAGCGGTTCAGGTGGCGACCCGCTTTACCGTGGCGCGCGAATGCGGATTGCCGAAAGACGTAATGCAGGAATACTACAAGGCCGGCGAAGACGACATCGTGGTTAACACCATTTCACCGACCGGTTACCCCATGCGCATGCTGAAAAACACTCCGGCCATCGGGTCCGGCATCCGCCCCGGCTGCGAATCCTACGGTTATCTGCTTGATGCCAGCGGCAACTGTTCCTACATTGACGCCTATAACCGCGAGGTGGCGGCGCACCCGGACGCGAAGAATATTTCCGTGATGGACAAGACCTGCTTGTGTACCCACATGCGCAATTTCAAATGCTGGACCTGCGGGCATTACACCTACCGCCTCAAGGACACCACACGCCGCCTGGCGGATGGCAGCTACCAGATCCTCAGCGCCGAGCACATCTTTCACGATTACCAGTTCAGCACCGGCAACAAGATCGCCTTGCCGGATTGATCTGCGTGCAGGGGGCGATACCGGTCAAGCGCAGTTTTTTGATTTTCCGCGGGGTGCCGCCACAAAAACCAACCCCGCTGCGGGAGCGGGGTTGCGGGAGAAATCAGCATCTAGCTCAGGCGTTGCGCTGTTTCCTGCGCCGTGCGGTGAAACCCAGCCAGCCCAAGCCAGCCAGCAGCATGGCATAGGTTTCTGGCTCGGGGACAGCCGGAGGAGGAGGTGGCGCGGTGGCAAGTACGGGCTGCCCCCCGCTGATATTGAACCAGATGTGGTGGTTCTGCACGACGCTGGCGACGCCATCCAGCATGGAGTAATCCAGCACCAGTCCGTTTGACGACCCGTCGCCGAACCCGATCGCAGCAGCAGTTCCAAACCCCGATTGGTTAAACCCGCCGCTGCCACCGCTCGAATCGCCCACTTCCCACCCCATCGTTTTCCAGAAGAAGCCGATCATTCCCTCGCCGGCAGGAACCGTATAGTCGGCGCCGCGTATCACCAGCTGAAAGGAATTGAGCAAGTCAGCGTGCTGATTATAATAGCCGACCGAATCCCAGGTCACGATGGCCTGGTTGGCAACGGTGGTGTTCACGTGCATCACGCCGCTCAGGGGGTTACGCGTATCCGCATCAGCGAAGAAGGGGGCGATGATTGGCAGGTTTGCTCCCAGCGGCTCCATCGCATCGGGGGTATAGGCGGCCAATCCATTGCCAAAGGTGATATTGCCATTATTGTTGGCATAGAGACTCGAGTAGCTGTTGCCGTAGAACGAAAATGAGAAGCCAAGCGAGACAGCCATGAAGCCATCGTCATTCCGGCCAGTGGGATCGCCAACGTTCGCGCCGTTCCCTCCGCCTGTCATTACGGCGACATTGCCCAGATCCAGCCCGGCCATCTCCGTGTAATATTCTGTTGAACTGATGAGCGAAGCGCTGTCAATCCATGCTACCTGCGCCCAGGCTTGACTACAGGTCAAGCCGGTCAAAAGCGCAGCCGATAGCGATAACGTTTTGATTCTCACAATAACCTCCATGAACAGCAACCCGCCGGTTTGCTGCAAAAGCTGATTTACTTTGCGGAGCCGAGCATACTAAATAATTTCAGCCGCCGCCATTGTACTAAAGTACAGGTACATTAAGCCAGATTTCGCTACTGGGACGAGTTTAAGACGCAAATTTTATGCCATCCATCAAGGACTGGTTCCGGCTATGGCAATTCGGGGGGCGCGTAACCAGGCTGCCTCCCTGAAAGTAAGCAGTAACGCCGCCTCATCCTTATCTGGAAATAAGCGGTGCGGCCAATTATGCCGGGACAAATTCTCCTGCCCCAATCATTGCGGCAGACCGGAATTATCAGTTTTGGGAAATTTCGGTCCCGGCAGCTTGAGGAAATTGCCGGTTACGGGATAGATGTGTGGCTGGCAGTCCTAATGCGCCTCATCCCAGTTACTCCCCACCCCCATCCCCACTTCCAGCGATGCCTTGAGCTTGGCGACGCCGCACATCAGGCCGCGCAGATTTTCTTGTGTATGGGCCAGTTCGTGCTCCGGCACCTCGAGCACCAGTTCGTCATGCACCTGCATGATGAGGCGGGTTTGCAGCTTTTCTTTATCCAGCCAGTCCTGCACGGCGGTCATGGCGAGCTTGATCAGGTCCGCCGCCGTGCCTTGCATCGGGGCGTTGATGGCGGCGCGCTCGGCGGCCTGCCTGCGCATGCCGTTGCCGCCGTTGATTTCCGGCAGCCACAATCTCCTGCCGAAGGCGGTTTCGACAAAACCTTGCTGTCTGGCCTGCTCCCGCGTGCTGTCCATATAATTTTTTACGCCGGGGTAGCGCGCAAAATACAAATCCATGTATTGCTGCGCGGCGGCACGCTCGATGCCAAGCTGTCTGGCCAAGCCGTGGGAAGACATGCCGTAGATCAAACCGAAGTTGATGACCTTGGCATAGCGGCGCTGCTCATTGCTCACCGTGCCGGGCGCGATGCCGAACACTTCTGCGGCGGTGGCGCGGTGGATGTCCTCCCCTTTGGCGAATGCGCGCAGCAGCCCCTCGTCGCCGGAGAGGTGGGCCATGATGCGCAATTCGATTTGAGAGTAGTCCGCCGACACGATGCGGCTGCCGGGCGGCGCGATAAATGCCTCGCGGATACGCCGGCCTTCCTGGGTGCGGATCGGAATGTTTTGCAGGTTGGGGTCGCTGGAAGCCAGTCTTCCCGTTATCGCCACCGCCTGCGCGTAGCTGGTGTGCACGCGCCCGGTGCGCCTGTTCACCATCTGCGGCAGCTTGTCAGTGTAGGTGGATTTCAGTTTGGCCAGGCTGCGGTGCTCCAGCAGGATTTTCGGCAGTGGGTAATCGAGAGCCAGTTCCTGCAGCACCTCCTCGTCGGTGGAGCGCGCTCCGGCCGCAGTTTTTTTCTTCGGCGGGATGCCGAGCTTGTCGAACAGGATCTCCTGCAACTGCTTGGGGGAACTCAGGTTGAACGGCTGTCCCGCCGCCGCGAAAGCCTGCGCCTCGATGGCGATGAGTTTTTCGCCCAGCTCACGGCTCTGCCGCGCCAGCATGGCGCAATCAATCAGTACCCCGTTGCGCTCCATCTTGAATAGTACTTCGCGCACCGGCATCTCGATATCGCGGTAAACCCCGGCCAGCCTGCCGGTCAGTTGCGGCGCGAAAAACTGGTGCAGTTGCAGGGTGATGTCGGCGTCCTCTGCCGCGTAGCGCGTGGCGGTAGCAAGCTCGACCTGGTCGAACCCGATCTGCTTTGTGCCTTTACCCACTACATCTGCATAGCTGAGAGTATGCAGCCCCAGGTGGCGCTGCACCAGGTTTTCCAGGTCATGCGGCCTGTGTGATTCCAGCACGTAGGATTGCAGAAGCGTATCGTCGTGTATGCCAGCAAGGCGGATACCGTGGTTGGCGAAAACGTGCTGATCAAACTTGAGGTTCTGCCCCAGCTTCTTGTGGCGCGCGCTTTCCAGCCAGGGTTTGAGTTTATGCAGCGTGCGCTCGCGGTCGAGCTGATCCGGCGCGCCAGGGTAGCGGTGCGCCAGCGGCAGATAGGCGGCGCGGTGCGCTTCGATGGCGAATGAGATGCCGACCAGTTGCGCATTCATCACATCGAGGCCGGTGGTTTCGGTGTCCAGGCTAACGAGATCGGCGCGCAGGAGTGTTTCCAGCCAGGCGTCGAGCTGTGATTCGATGAGGAGCGTTTCGTAGTGCGCGCTGGCGGTGTGGGCGGGGGAGAGGGCAGAGTCTGCATGCCTCCAGCCAGCCTTCCCATCGGCCGCCCGCAAGGGAGGCGCCGCGCGGTGCCCAGCAGCTTCGCCGCTGACCTCGCGCAGCCAGCTCCTGAATCCGAAGCGCTCCAGCAGCGCACGCATTTTTTCCGCGTTCTGGGTTGGCGCAATCAGCTCATCGTAGCGCTCGGGCAATGGCACATCGCATTTCACCGTGACTAGCCTGCGGCCTTGCGGCAGCCAATCCAGAGCGGCGCGCAGGTTGTCGCCAACCGCGCCGCCGATTTCACCGGCGTGTGCGATCAGGTTATCCAGCGTGCCGTATTGCGCCAGCCATTTCGCGGCGGTCTTGGGGCCGCACTTGGCCACGCCCGGCACGTTATCGGTGGTGTCGCCCATCAGCGCGAGATAGTCCGCGATGCGTTCCGGCGCCACCCCGAATTTGGCCAGCACCCCCGCTTCATCCAGCGTCTCGCTGCTCATGGTGTTGACCAGTTGCACCCGGCGGTTGACCAGTTGCGCGAGATCCTTGTCGCCGGTGGAGATGATGCAGCGCGCCCCGCCTTGCGCCGCCTGCTGCGCCAGCGTGCCGATCACGTCGTCCGCTTCCACGCCTTCCACCATCAGCAGGTTCCAGCCGGAAGCGGCGACAGCCTCGTGCAGCGGCGCAATCTGCGCCGCGAGTTCCTCCGGCATGGGCGGGCGGTGCGCCTTGTAATCGGGGTACCACTCCTCGCGGAAGGTTTTACCTTTTGCGTCAAACACGCAGGCGTTATAATCCGCCGGGTAATCGGCGCGCAATTTGCGCAGCATGTTGAGCACCCCGTAGATCGCGCCGGTCGGCTCGCCCAGCGGGCTGCGCAAATCCGGCAGCGCATGAAAGGCGCGATACAGGTAAGATGAGCCGTCAACCAGCAGCAATGTTTTACCGGAATTTAAATTCATTTATCGTGTAAGGGTTCATCCAGCATGAGCAGCCAGCCCAAAATACCCTCTTCGCAATTGCCGGAACTGTGGAACTCGAAAGAGGCCTGGCGCGTGTTCGGCATTATGTCAGAATTCGTGTCGGCCACCGAACGGCTCAACGCCATCAAACCC
>JACRAQ010000005.1 GCA_016213335.1 Nitrosomonadales bacterium | reverse complement strand
CGGGCCGAGCCGGCAGGCCTGCGCCGGCACGAAGCTGCCGCAGTGGGCAAGCAGGGCGATCAGCGCCACCTGGCGCATGTAGGTCGACTTGCCACCCATGTTCGGGCCTGTGATGAGCAGCATGCGGCGCGCGTCGTGCAGCGTGGTGTCGTTGGGCGTGAACGTATCGACTTGCGCTTCCACGACCGGATGGCGGCCTTGCCTGATTTCGATCTGCGCGTCGCCGCTGAATTGCGGCGCGCTGAAATTCAGTGTCGCTGCCCTTTCCGCAAACGTGGCGAGCACGTCCAGCTCGGCGATGGCGGCGGCGATGGCTTGCAGTTGCGGGATGTAGGGCGCGAGGCTATCGAGCAACTGGTCGTAGAGGAGTTTCTCGCGCGCCAGCGCGCGGTCGTTGGCGGACAGTGCCTTGTCCTCGAAGGCCTTCAGTTCCGGCGTGATGTAACGCTCGGCGTTCTTCAGCGTCTGGCGGCGGCGGTAGTCGCCCGGCACCTTGTCTGCATTGGCGGCGCTTACCTCGATGTAGAAGCCGTGCACGCGGTTGTATTCGACCTTCAGTTTCTCGATGCCGGTGCGTGCGCGTTCGCGTGCTTCCAGCGCCAGAAGGAAATCGCCGCAGTTGGTCTGGATGCCGCGCAGCTCGTCCAGCTCGGCGTCAAAACCGTCGGCGATCACGCCGCCTTCGCGCAGGACGCTGGAAGGTTCGTCTTTGATGGTCTTTTGCAGCAGCTCCACCAGTGCGGTATCAGCTTGCAGGTTGGCAGCCAGTTGCCGGATGCGCGGCGCGGTGACGCCAGCCAGCAAGGCGTACAGTTGGGGCAGTTGCTGCAGCGTGTCGCGCAGACCGGAAAGGTCGCGTGGCCTGGCACTCTTCAGGGCAATGCGCGCGGTGATGCGTTCCACGTCGACGCTGGGTTTGAGCTGGCCGTGAATGCTGTGGTGTAGTTCCCTCTCCCACCGGGGGAGGGTTAGGGAGGGGGAATTCTCGGTGAGTAACCTGCCACTTGCTCCCCCACCCTCAATCCCTCCCCCGGTGGGAGAGGGAGGTGTCAGCAGTTGTTCGACCGCATCCAGCCGCGCGCGCAATGTGTCGCGGTCGCGCAAGGGATGGTGCAGCCAATGCGCCAGCAGGCGGCTGCCCATGTTGCTGGCGCAGGTGTCGAGCAGCGAGAGCAGGGTGGGGGCAGGTTCGCCGCGCAGCGTCTGGGTGATTTCCAGGTTGCGGCGGGTGGCCGCATCCATGCGCACATACTGGCCGGCGCTATGCACCTGTATGCCGCGAATGTGGGCGATGCTCTGCCCTTGCGTGAGTTTGGCATAGCCGAGCAGCGCGCCCGCCGCAGATAGCCCGAGGGTGAAATCGTCGCAGCCGAACCCGGCGAGGTCGCGCGTACCGAACTGCTGGCACAGCGCGCGGTGGGCCGCGTCGCGGTCGAAGTGCCAGTCGGGCAGCATCTTGAAAGATACCCCCTCCCTCGCCCTCCCCCAGTGGGAGTGGGAACGCTCGCTCCTTCTCCCTTCGGGGGAAGGTTGGGACGGGGGAGCGAGCGACTGGTCTTCTGAATGGAGTATCTCGGAAGGCTGCAGGCGCTCCAGTTCGGCGGCCAATTGCTTGGCGTCCATCTCGGCGATATGGAACTTGCCGGAGGCGAGGCTGAGCCAGGCCAGGCCGACTTCAACCCCTCCCGGCCTCCCCTTGTCAGGGGAGGAGAAAGACAAAGCAAGCAGCAGGCTGTCGCGCTTCTCTTCCAGCAGCGCGGAATCGGTCAGCGTGCCGGGAGTGACGATGCGCACCACCTTGCGCTCCACCGGCCCCTTGCTGGTGGCGGGGTCGCCGATCTGCTCGCAGATAGCGACCGATTCACCCAGCTTGATGAGCCGCGCCAGGTATTGCTCGGCGGCGTGGTACGGCACGCCCGCCATCTTGATCGGCTGGCCGTTGGAGGCGCCGCGCTGGGTCAGCGTGATGTCGAGCAGTTTGGCGGCGCGCTCGGCATCCTCGTGGAACAGCTCGTAGAAATCGCCCATGCGGTAGAACAGCAGCATGTCGGGATGCTGCGCCTTGAGGCGCAGGTATTGCTGCATCATCGGCGTGTGGCCTGGCTCTTTGTTCTCTTTAAGCACAACTCTTCCAATACAGAAATGAGTCCGAACGCCGCGCGGTGAATTTAATTTTCTGGTTCCTGTCCTGATTCGGCGGGAATGCGGCAACCCCGCGCATTGCCGTGCCGCGCCCGCAAGTTGCCCGCCGCGAAAATGGACTGGAGCGACTTAATTTCTGCGTTTAGACGCCGGAGGGCGGCATTGTCGCTCATCTTGGTGGCCCGCGCATCAGGCAGCCCGGATGGCGAAAGCTGGCGGCGTGCGTGTTGCGTGCGCGAACAAAAGCCGATATATTCGCTCCCATGCACTTCTCCCGCCACATCTCGCAATCGCATTCGACGTTCAGCCTGTTCGCTGCGCTGCTGCTGCGCCCCGCGCGCTAACTTCAATATTCCCAAAACTTGAAGCGGGCGGCATCCGGAAGGGGTGCCGCAGGTTGAACAATTTGCAACGGAGTCAGACATGGCAGAAAAACTGATAATTTTCGATACCACTTTGCGCGACGGCGAGCAAAGCCCTGGCGCCTCCATGACCAAGGAGGAAAAGACCCGCATCGCGCGGCAACTGGAAAAACTGGGCGTGGATGTCATCGAGGCGGGGTTTGCCGCCGCCAGCCCCGGCGACGCCGATGCGATACAGGCCATCGCAAGAATCATCGAGGGCTCCACGGTATGTTCGCTGGCTCGCGCCAGCGAGCGCGATGTGCGCGCGGCAGGCGAGGCGATCAAACCGGCGAAATCCGGCCGTATCCACACCTTCATCGCCACTTCGCCCATCCACATGGAAAAGAAGCTGCGCATGACTCCAGATCAGGTTGTCGAGAACGCCGTCAAGGCGGTGAAGCTCGCGCTGGAATATACCGACGACGTAGAATTTTCCGCCGAGTATGCGGTGCGCTCGGAAATGGATTTCCTGGTGCGTGTGTTCGATGCGGTGATCCGGGCTGGGGCGAAAACCCTCAACGTGCCGGACACGGTCGGCTACAGCATCCCCGCCTTGTGGGGCGAGCGCATCAGGCAGTTGATCGAGCGCGTGCCGGGCAGCGACAAGGTGGTGTGGTCCACCCATTGCCACAATGACCTCGGCATGGCGGTGGCGAATTCGCTGGCCGCCGTGATGAATGGCGCGCGCCAGGTGGAGTGCACCATCAACGGGCTGGGCGAGCGCGCGGGCAACGCCTCGCTGGAAGAGATCGTGATGGCGGTGAAGACGCGCCGCGATGTGTTCCAGTGCGATTCGCGCATAGACACCACGCAGATCGTGCCGACCTCCAAGCTGGTTTCCAGCATCACCGGCTATCCGGTGCAGCCGAACAAGGCCATCGTGGGCGCAAATGCTTTTGCGCACGAGTCCGGCATCCACCAGGATGGCGTGATCAAGCACCGCGAGACTTACGAAATCATGCGCGCAGAGGACGTGGGCTGGAGCACGAACAAGTTGACACTGGGCAAGCTTTCCGGACGCAACGCTTTCCGCACGCGCCTGCAGGAGCTTGGCATCGTGCTGGAAAGCGAGGAGGCGTTGAATACCGCCTTCGCGCATTTCAAGGATCTGGCCG
>JACRAQ010000004.1 GCA_016213335.1 Nitrosomonadales bacterium | reverse complement strand
TTCTCTGTGTCCTCTGTGATCTCTGTGGCAAATGCATTTACAAACCGGCGTCCGCGCGCAGCGCAGCCGCCTTGTTCGTCGCTTCCCAGGTGAACTCCGGCTCTTCGCGGCCAAAGTGCCCATATGACGCCGTCTTCTGATAGATCGGGCGCAGCAGGTCCAGCATTTGCACGATGCCCTTGGGACGCAGGTCGAAATGTTTTTTTACCAGCTCGGAAATTTTCTCGTCGGAAATCTTGCCGGTGCCGTAGGTGGTTACCCACACGCTGGTTGGGCGCGCCACGCCGATGGCGTAGGAAACCTGGATCAGGCACTTGCTGGCCAGCCCGGCCGCGACGATGTTCTTGGCCACGTAGCGGCCGGCGTAAGCGGCGGAGCGGTCCACCTTGGAGGGATCCTTGCCGGAAAACGCGCCGCCGCCGTGCGGGGCCGCACCGCCGTAGGTGTCCACGATGATCTTGCGCCCGGTCAGGCCGCAGTCGCCCTGCGGGCCGCCGACGACGAAGCGCCCGGTGGGGTTGACCAAGTATTTGACGTTGCCCTTCATCAGTTCCTTCGGCAGCACAGGCTTGATGATTTCCTCAATGACGGCATCAATCGCGGACTGCTTCATCTTCGGGCCGTCAGACATTTCCGGGGCATGTTGTGTGGATAGCACCACGGTGTCTATGGAGTGCGGCTTGCCATCCATGTAGCGGACGGTGACCTGCGATTTCGCGTCCGGGCGCAGCCAGTTCAGGCGGCCATCCTTGCGCAATTGCGACTGACGCTCGACCAGGCGGTGCGCGAGATAAATCGGCAACGGCATCAGCACGTCGGTTTCGTCGCAGGCGTAGCCGAACATCAGGCCCTGGTCGCCCGCGCCTTGCTCCAGCGTGTCGTCGTAGGCCTTGTTCACGCCCTGCGCGATATCCGGGCTTTGCTTGTCGTAGGCCACCAGCACCGCGCAGCCCTTGTAGTCAATGCCGTATTCGGTGTTGTCGTAGCCGATGCGCTTGATGGTGTCGCGCGCCACCTGCTGATAATCCACATTGGCGGCGGTGGTGATTTCGCCGGCCAGTACCACCAGGCCGGTGTTGCACAGCGTTTCGGCGGCAATGCGCGAATGCTTGTCCTGCGCTAGAATGGCGTCAACAATGGCATCGGAAACCTGATCCGCGACTTTGTCGGGGTGGCCTTCGGATACCGATTCGGATGTAAACAGAAATTCGCTCATGGCTCTCCGCACGTCTCTGGTTGGATTAAAAGGGTGCGCATTATAACAAAACTCGGCTGTTCCAACCCATGCGATCTGCCCTGGCTGCCCTGATATTTGATTTGGCGGCGCGCTTTCCGCTCGGCGTGTTGCACCGCCTTGGCGCCATGCTGGGCTGGGCAACGTATGCCATGTCCGGTACGTATGCCAGGCGCATGCGCGAAAACCTGGGCTATGCCATGACAGGGCGCACCGGCCAGGATATGCGCAGGATATTGAATGCCAGCATCGCGGAAGCGGGCAAGGGCGTGGCCGAATTGCCATGGCTGTGGCGCCGCCCGGCGGCGGAAGTGGCGGGCAGCATCAAGGTGTGCCATGGATGCGAACATGTCGAGGCGGCGCGCGCGCAAGGCAAGGGGGTCATCTTTTTAACGCCACACCTGGGGTGCTTTGAAGTATCTGCGACCTACGCCGCGCAACGCATCCCCATCACCGTGTTGTACCGTCCGCCCAAGCTGGCTTGGCTGGAGCCGTTGATGCGCGGCGGGCGCGAGCACGGCCAGGTGAGCCTGGCACGCACCGACCTGGGTGGGGTGCGGCTGCTGTTCAAGGCGCTCAAGCGCGGCGAGGCCATCGGCCTGCTGCCGGATCAGGTGCCCGGCAAGGGCGAGGGGGAGTGGGCCGGGTTTTTCGGGCGGCCCGCCTATACCATGACGCTGGTCGGGCGCCTCGTCGAGTCTACCGCCGCCGCAGTAATCATGGCGTATGCCGAGCGCTTGCCGCGCGGTGCGGGCTATGTCATCCACCTCGCGCCGCTGGAATTTTCCCCCGGCCAGCCCGCCACCGCGCAGATCAATGCGGCACTGGAGAAACTGGTGCGTGCCTGCCCCGAGCAATACCTGTGGAGTTACAACCGCTACAAAACTCCCGCCGGAATCGAGCCGCCGGAGCAGAGCGAGACAGTGCAGGCATGATGACGCGGCTCGGGGTCTTTCTACTGTGGCTGCTGCACCCGTTGCCGCTGCCGGTGCTGGCGCTGATCGGCAACGGAGTCGGTTTGTTGCTCTACCTGCTGGCGGGTGAGCGGCGCATGGTGGCAAACATCAATCTGCGTCTGTGTTTCCCGCAAATGGGGGAGGCGGAGCGCGCGCGCCTGGTGCGGCGCAATTTCATGGCGTTCGGGCGCAGCCTGATCGAGCGCAACATCCTGTGGTGGTCGAGTGGCGAGCGCATCAGAAAGCTGGTGCGCGTCGAAGGGCTGGAGCATTTCGAGGCAGTCAAGGGCCAACCGGCGATACTGCTCATGCCGCATTTCGTCGCCATGGATGCGGGCGGCCAGTGGATCGCGCAGCAGATTGACACGGTGTGCATGTATTCCAACCAGAAGAATCTTTATCTCACCGATTTGCTGCTGGAAAAACGCGGCCGCTTCGGCAAGCAGCGGCTATACTCGCGCCAGGAAGGGCTGCGTCCGATCATTCGCGGCATGCGCGAAAACCTGCCGTTCATTTATCCGCCGGATCAGGATCAGGGCATCAAGGATGGCGCGTTCATCCCGTTTTTCGGCGTGCCTGCCGCGACCATGACCAGCGTGCCGCGCATCGCGCGCATGACCGGCGCGAAGATCGTTCCCAGCATCACCCGCATGCTGCCCGGCGGCAAGGGGTATGTGCTGACTTTTTATCCGGCATGGGAAAATTACCCGAGCGGCGACGACGTGGCCGATGCGCGCCGCATGAATGAGTTTATCGAACAGCGCGTGCTGGAAATGCCGGAGCAGTATTTCTGGCTGCACAAGCGGTTCAAGACAAGGCCGGATGGCGAGAAGAGGTTCTATTAGCTTGTAGCCTGTAGCTTGTTGCCACTCCCGGTTTTGCTGCCAGCTACAAGCTCAGGCGCGGCGCGATTTTACTGATAAACTTCCGCTGTCTTCAAGAGTGGTGCAGGAGAAAGCGATGCGCAAGCAGGAAGTTTTGCAGTTTCTCGAAACACACAAACAGGAAATGATCGAACGCTTTGGCGTAAAACGTCTGGCGCTGTTCGGTTCGACCGTGCGCGACGAGGCAGCCGAGGGCAGCGACGTGGACGTGCTGGTGGAATTCGAGGGCGGGGAAACCTATCGCAACTATTTCGATCTGCTCTTTTTCCTCGAAGATAATTTGCACTCCACGGTAGATCTGGTGTGCGCCGATGCGGTTCGCCCGCAGATCAAGCCATATATCGAACGGGAAGCGCTATATGTCGCCTGAACGCCTTCGGTCTTGCTCACTTGTTGTTTGCAAGCGCCCTTGACGGATAATACCTAATTGGGTATCGTACCGTCACTATCTATTCACCCTGATGCCGCCGTAGACCTGCGTCGACTGATGGAGAGTGATAAATTCGCCGCTGGTAAGGTGTTGGCCCTGCTGGAACAGGCCAAGCGCGACCCCAAAATAATAGACTCCCTACTCGACCATAACTTTGGGGACGATCATACTGCTGCCTATCATGTAAGCAAGTGGCACGAGTTCTGGAATGTTGGATACAACATATGGCGATTGAAGATTTGGATGGAGCCACAGGGTAGTCTGCGATATCGCATTGTCTATGCCTATGAGCCAAAAAGCCTTCAATATCACGTTTTAGCCGTTGTTCATCGAAATTTTGATTACAAGCGCGATCATGAAATCACAGAACGCATTATTAAAGCCTATCGAGCCCTTGGGATCACAATCCACTAAGGTTATCGAAGACAAACCAACAAGCACCGCCAGAAGCAATGTGCTTTATGCGGAGTTCTCTGTTCCGCCCAAACCTTTGGCGCCTCCTGGTGCTATTGACATTGACGATTTGGTGGCAGAGTTAGAGCAGTCTCAAGGCAACGCAGAAGCGATTGCACGTGGTCGGCGGTGGATGGCTGAAACCTTCTATCCTGGACATCCCTCCGTCGCGCAACTTCGCCTGCAAAAAGGCTGGTCTCAAGCCGAACTCGCCAAACGCGCCGAAACCAGCCAGCCATACATTGCTCGACTCGAACTTGGAAATGTTGACCCACAAATCAGTACGGTGAAGAAACTGGCGAAGGCGCTGGGCGTGTCGCTAGAAACCATGGTGCTTGCGATTTCACCAGGAGACGAGCAATGAAAAAAGATATGGATCGCCAGTTAACGGCAATTTTTTGCGATGACATTCGGCACGAGACAGGAAACAAAATGTCATTCATGGGTTGCTATCAAAGCGAATTATTTGTTCCGATGGTTCCATTCGTTTTGCCAAAGCTATGTATCTATGTGTCAGCTTGGACAGCGAAAGACAATCCATTCAAGTCGCTAATATTCCGGGTAGTACAAGATAGCGATTCCGAGTTGGTGCGGTTGGAAACGCCAATGGAGCAATTTGCTGAGAGAGCGCCGGTTGCAGATGAAACTGTTACGCGGCTAATCGTCAACACGGCAATCGTATTTTCCCCATTCGTGATTGAAAAACCGACCATGCTTCGCATTATGGCTGAAACCGAAAATGGTCAGATCGTTGGGCCGCGTATTCTTATAAAGGTGGCGCCTGAACAGAGTTCTTCTTTACAGCTATCTGAAGAAACAGTGGCTGGCAAGCGTAAAGTAAACAAGAGATATTCAAAGGGGAAGACCCGCTTGCCGGCCTGAAACAACTTTAGAGATTGCCGCATGAGGCAGGCTGCAACGGGATTCAAACTTCAAGCAGGCGGTTAACCCGAATGAAATGAAACCTCGTTTCCACATCCAATGAAATATCACGACCTGCGCGACTTCATCGCGCAACTGGAAAAAACCGGCGAGCTCAAGCGCATCGCTGCCCCGGTTTCGCCGCATCTGGAAATGACCGAAATCGCCGACCGTGTGCTGCGCGCGCAAGGCCCGGCGCTGCTGTTCGAGAACCCTGCCGGATATACCATGCCGGTGCTGGCTAACTTGTTCGGCACCGCGCGCCGCGTGGCGCTGGGGATGGGCGAGGAGAATATCCAGGCGTTACGCGAAGTGGGGCGCTTGCTGGCTTACCTGAAAGAGCCGGAGCCGCTCCGTGGGTTGAAGGATGCCTGGGAAAAATGGCCGGTGCTGAAGCAGATTTTGAGCATGACACCCAAGGTGGTGTCGGGCGCGCCCTGCCAGGAAGTGGTGTGGGAGGGCAAGGGTGTGGACCTGGGCAGGCTGCCCATCCAGCATTGCTGGCCGGG